>JBBQXN010000004.1:0-81845 GCA_038209585.1 Burkholderiales bacterium | reverse complement strand
TCTTCGACGATTCGAAGTTCCCTGTTCAGCCGTTTCTCGTTCGACAGCATGCCACGCACGATCGCGGGCCGCGGATGGCGATGCAGGGGCTGTGTCGGCCTGCCGGGTGTGACAGCCCCTTGCGCATGAACGGTCGCTCGGCAGACGGCCGTCAACCCGCACTTCCGTGATTTCCGGTCGCCCCGCGAATGGGTGGCAACCCCCTGCCCGGGGCCTCGGTCGCAGGTCCGCGCCGCCTAGACTCGTTCGTCAATTTAGGGGATACGGGTGACTGCAAAGCGACGGGGCATCACGCTCATCGAACTGATGATCACAGTAATCATCATCGGCGTTCTTGCAGCCGTCGCGCTGCCGACCTACCGCGACTTCATCGTGCGCGCCAAGGTGTCAGAAGCGCTGAAAGCCGCCACGCCGTGCCGCACCGCCATCAGCGAACTGGTGCAAACCGCCAGCCAGCCCGACCTGACGGCCCAGCTCAGCACGGCCTGCACCATCGCACCCAGCCGCTATGTGGCCGGGGGTGCGGTCACGCCGGACGGGGTCATCACGGTCAGCGTGCAGAACCTGGGCACGCCTGCTGGCCTGGACAAGATCGCCCTGACGCCGTATCTCGATGATGTCGGCAAGCAAGCGCTGGTGGGTGCCAGTGCCGGCGGCGCTTTCATCGTTGCCTGGAAATGCAGCCAGTCCGCGACCCACGGGCTCGCGCCGCGCTTCTTGCCGGCGTCTTGCCGGGGCTGATCCGGTTGCTCTGGCTGCCCCGCCCGCATCATGTTCCTGCCGCCTTCGCCAGACAGCGCACGCCCGGCAAGGCGCTGAGGTCCGCGTCCCGCAGCACGCCGCCCAGCTGACAGGTGTGCTGTGCCAGTCAGACTGCAAAAGCATCGGCGGGCTCCAGCGAGCCACCCCGTCCTTTGCGTTCCCATCTGTCCGGGCCGAATCTGAACCCCTGTTCACGAGGCCACTGACGAAAAAAGAAGTTGAAATATCCGTCGCAGCTCCAACCAGCAACGGACCCCGAAACAGCCAGCGCCACTCGGGTTAGCCGAACCTGGCCGCAGGCAAACGGGTGCTGATTCAGCGCATTTTTGAACCCTGTTTCGCGGCGCTCGCCGACCCGAGCCTGTACGGCAGCGCACAGACCCCGACGCCGGAGGCGCCCACCATGTTCACTGCGTGGCATTCGACCAAAGCGCGCACCAACGTACTGGGAGAGTCTGCATGCCTAGCCGAAGGGAATACACATCAACGCCACAAAGCGCACGCCGGGCGATGGATGCACCCCCAGCCAGCGCTGATTCGTGCTGGATCGCCGCTGGCGACTTGCTGACTTCAAGCTTCGTCGCGCGACACACCGAATACGCGTCTTTCGACGCCCTGTTTCACGCCGGCGGCCTGACGGCGGAACGATTCGCCAACCTCAGCCGGCACAACGATCACAGTTGGGAGGCTTTCATTCGAAAGTCTTCCTGCTTTTCTGACTGGCAATCGATGCTGCGCGAAGCGCGTGGCGAATGGCTCATGCGGCGGCTGGGCGTGTTCGACGCCTGAGCGATCACGCCGGCCCCGCAATGCATCGCGGGCTCCGCTGGCGCGGCGGGCCCGCCGCTTGGCGCTCGCCCAGCTGTCTGCAGCGCCTGGCAACCAGCTCGCACAGAATGCGCTGGCCTGGCCAAGCCCCTTGCCAACCCCTTGCCAACCCCATCACGGAGCCTTTCGATGATTCAGTTTTATTACCACCCCAGCCCCAACCCCGCCAAAGTGGCGCTGTACCTGGAAGAAACCGGCCTGCCTTATGAAGTGGTGCCTGTGGACACGCGCAAGGGCGAACAGCACGGCGCGGCCTTCATGGCCATCAACCCCAACGCCAAGACGCCGGCCCTGGTAGACGGCGACGCCACCGTGTTCGACAGCAATGCCATCCTGCTGTACCTGGCTGAAAAGACCGGCCAGTTCCTGCCCGCCAACACACCGGCCGCACGCGCGCAAATGCATTCCTGGCTGATGTTCGTGGCCACCGGCATCGGCCCGTATTCAGGCCAGGCCGTGCACTTCAAGCACTTTGCGCCCGAGCCCAAGACCTACGCCGTGAACCGCTATGACTTCGAGGCGCAGCGCCACTGGGCCATCCTGAACGACCAATTGGGTAAGCACGCCTACATGCTGGGCGACACCTACACGCTGGTCGACATGGCGGTGTGGGGTTGGGCGCGTGCCGTGCCTTTCATCCTGGGGCCGCAGGCCTGGGACACGCTGCCGCATGTGAAACGCCTGCTGGACGAGGTGAACGCACGCCCCGCCGCCCAGCGCGCCGAAGCGCTGAAAACCAGGTACACGTTCAAGACCGACATGGACGAGGCCGCACGCCAGGCCATGTTCCCGCAGAACGAGCGGCTGGCCACCTGAGCGAGCCAGCCGGCAAAATGGCGGGCTGTGCCCGAAGGTGACCCGCCATGAACGAAACCCAGCCCCCGCCAGAGCCGACAGCGCGAACAGCACCAACAGCACCAACAGCGCCCCAGCTGCAGAGCCTGCCTTTGCTGGCCAGGGGCAAGGTACGCGACCTGTATGCCGTGGGCGATGACCGCCTGTTGATGGTGGCCAGCGACCGGCTGAGTGCTTTCGACGTGGTGATGAAAGCACCCGTACCCGGCAAGGGCCGCCTGCTCACGCAGATGGCGCTTTTCTGGTTCGACCAGCTGGCGGGCAGGGTGCCGAATCACCTGACCGGGCAGGCGCCGGAAAGCGTGGTCACGGCCGCAGAAATACCGCTGGTCGAAGGCCGCGCCATGCTCGTCAAACGCCTCACGCCGCTGCCTTGTGAAGCCGTGGTGCGCGGCTATGTTGCAGGCTCAGGCTGGAAGGAATATCAAAAGAGCGGCACCGTCTGCGGCATCGCCTTGCCGCCGGGCTTGCAGATGAACACCCCGCTGGCTGCGCCCATCTTCACCCCGGCCACCAAGGCCGCAGTGGGCGACCACGACGAGAACATCAGCTTCGAGCAACTGGAAGCCTTGATCGGCGCCGCACGCGCTGAAGAACTGCGCAGCACTGCCGTGCGGCTGTACCAGGCGGCGTGTGCCCATGCGCTGGCGCGCGGCATCGTGATTGCCGATACCAAGTTCGAATTCGGCCTGGACGAACACGGCACGCTGACGCTGATGGACGAAGTGCTCACGCCCGATTCATCGCGCTTCTGGCTGGCCGACGAACTGGCGCAAGGCCGCATCCACGCGCTGGACAAGCAGCCGCTGCGCGACTGGCTGGCTTCAACGGGCGTGACGGGCGGTGCGGAGCAGGCGGCGCTGGACTTGCCTGACGAAGTGGTGCGAGGAATCTACGAGCGCTATGCACAAGCGCACCGCCGGCTGTGTGAACCCCTATGAACTCTTCCACGCAACACCTGCGCTCGCACACCTTCACCGGCCTGGCGAATGGCGCCTGTATCGGCCCACGGCTCATCGTCACCGGCGCCGTACACGGCAACGAGACAGCGGGCACGCGCGGCATCCGGCGCGTGTTGGCCGAGATCGACAACGGCAGCATCGACATCCAGCGCGGCAGCGTCACCTTCGTGCCCATCTGCAACCCGCTGGCGTATGCCGACAACCGCCGCATGGGCGACCGCAATCTCAACCGCCGCCTGCAGCCCACGGCCACGCCGCAAGACTATGAGGACCGCATCGCCAACGCGCTGTGCCCGCTGCTGGCGGCGCACGATGTGCTGCTGGACCTGCACAGCTTTCGCAGCCCGGGCCAGCCCTTCGTGATGCGCGGCCCGGCTGACAACCGGGGTGCCTTGGAGCCATTCATGCAGGCCGCTGCTGAAGCGCAACTGGCCCGCCACGTGGGCGTGCAGCGCGTGGTGGACGGCTGGCTGGCAGCCTACGCCGGCGGCGTGGCGCGCCGCCGCGCGCGCGGCCTGACACCGGGCGCCGTGCACGAAGACCCGGGCTATGGCGTAGGCACCACCGAATTCATGCGTGCCCACGGCGGCTACGGCGTCACGCTGGAATGCGGCCAGCACGACGACCCTGCCGGGCCGGATGTGGCCTACCGCGCCATCTGCCAGACGCTGGCCTTGCTGGGGCTGGTGGACAGCGACAGCCTGCCGCTGCAGGCACCGCAGCAGCCCTTTGAATGCCTGAGCCTGGTGGACGTGATCGACCGCCACCATGCCGACGACGCCTTTGCGCAAACCTGGCGCAGCTTCGACGCGCTGGCCGCTGGCCAGACCATCGCCACGCGCGCCGATGGCCAGGCGCTGCTGGCGCCGTGCGACGGCTTCATCGTCTTCCCCGATGTCGGCGCCTTGCCCGGCCATGAATGGTTTTATTGGGCGCAGCCCAGCGCGCGGCCGCTCTAAAACGCGCTTCATCTACCCGAATGAAGCGTTCCCCCCATCGAGGGTTGCGCGCACCCCGGCTTAAGAACGATCATGGTCCTCTGCTTCTGGTTGGGTGTGCCTGCTGCGAACGGGCAGGCCACGGGACACCGGAAATCTGCAAACCAACCAGACGGTGGACACCATGCGATTCGAAGAATGCATCGAAGGGGACTACAGAATCTTTGTCGGCGCGCTGGAAGCGCCGCGCGGTGAAGGCTACACGGCAGCCCTCATCGTCAACAAGCTGCGCGACGGTGAAGTGGCCGGCGCCTGCCGCGACGGCGAGGCCTTCCGCGACGAAAGCCTGGCCTGCGGTTACCGCTGGCCCACGCCAGACGAAGCGATGGCCTATGCCAAGGCCAGGGCGCGCGAAATGGTGCGCACGCGTTCGGCCGCGCTCAGCTGCTGACAGCCTGCACCCGGGCCGGCTGGGATAATCCCCGGCATGGCCAAGCAACGTGTGGTGGTGGGCTTGAGCGGCGGCGTCGATTCCGCTGTCAGCGCCTGGCTGCTGAAGGAACAAGGGTTCGACGTCGTCGGCCTGTTCATGAAGAACTGGGAAGATGACGACAACAGCGAATACTGCTCGTCGAATGTCGATTTCGTAGACGCCGCTGCGGTGGCCGACGTGATCGGCATCGAGATCGAGCATGTGAATTTCGCCGCCGACTACAAAGACCGCGTCTTCGCCGAGTTCTTGCGCGAACACCAGGCCGGCCGCACACCCAATCCCGACGTGCTGTGCAACGCCGAGATCAAGTTCAAGGCGTTTCTGGACCATGCCCTGCGCTTGGGCGCCTCCAAGATGGCCACCGGCCATTACGCCCGGGTGCGCGAAACGGCGGGCGCCTTCCAGCTCTGCAAAGGGCTGGACCCGACCAAGGACCAGAGCTACTTTCTGCACCGGCTGACACAGGCGCAACTCTCGCGCACGCTGTTCCCGGTGGGCGAACTGCAAAAAACCGAGGTGCGCCGCATGGCGCAGGACATCGGCCTGCCGAACGCGAAGAAGAAGGACAGCACGGGCATCTGTTTCATCGGCGAGCGGCCCTTTCGCGAGTTCCTGAACCGCTATCTGGCGCATGCGCCCGGGCCCATGCTGGACGAGGCCGGGCGCGAAGTCGGCCGCCATGTGGGGCTGAGCTTTTACACGCTGGGCCAGCGTCAGGGGCTGGGCATCGGTGGCGTGAAAAATGGCAAACCCGGCAGCAAAACTGGCAGCGAACAGGGCGACGGTACGCACGCCGCCTGGTATGCCGCAGCCAAAGACCTGCACCACAACGTATTGCGCGTGGTGCAGGGCCATGAGCACCCGGCGCTGTTGTCGCCGCGCCTGCAGGCAGCTGATTGCAGCTGGGTCGCGGGCAGGCCGCCTGATGCGGGCCTGCTGGCGGCCAAGACGAGGTATCGGCAGGCCGATGCCGCTTGCCAGTTCCAGGCCACGGAAAGCGGTTTCGCCTTGCAGTTCGAGCAGCCGCAGTGGGCTGTCACGCCCGGGCAAAGCGCGGTGCTGTACGACGGCGATGTGTGCCTGGGCGGCGGTGTCATTGCGCAGGCTGAAGTGCTGGCGCCGTTGGCGCAGGTGGTGCCTGCAGTGCCGCCGCCCAAGCGGGCGCGCCGGCCACTGAAATCGGCGCCTGCGATCTTGCGCAGAACGCCGTGACGCGCATGCCCTGGCGCCCCGACTGGCGCCCCGACCCGCGCCCCAACCCGCGCCGCAGGCGTTTGCTGGCTGCCGGCGGCATCAGCAGCCTGGGCTTGCTGGGCTGCACGACACCGAAGCCGCAGGCCATGCCACCGGCAGGCAGCTTGCCGCTGCCCACGCCCGCACCCGACCCCGCCCTGGTCGCCGCACCCGTGGCCCCGTCAGGGGACCAGCCGCCGCTCGAGCCGCGCGAGTTTCGCGGCGCCTGGGTCGCCACCGTGGCCAACATCGACTGGCCCAGCCGCCCCGGCCTGCCGGCAGCAGCCCTGCGGCGCGAAGCCCTGGCCATCCTGGACCGTGCGCAAAGCCTGCGCCTGAACGCCGTGGTGCTGCAGGTACGCCCGGCCTGCGACGCCATCTACCCGTCGCCGCTGGAACCCTGGACCGAATACCTCAGCGGCGAACAAGGCCGCGCGCCCTGGGCCGCCGGTGAAGCGCCCTGGGACCCGCTGGCCTTCTGGGTGCAGGAAGCGCACCGCCGCGCCATCGAGCTGCATGCCTGGTTTAACCCCTACCGCGCCCGCCACAGCGCAGCGCGTTCGCCCCTGGTGCCGCAGCACATCGCGCTGCGCCGGCCTGAACTGGTGCAAACGGTGGGCGAACAACTCTGGCTGGACCCGGCCCAGACCGACGCCGCCACCCACACCCTGGCCGTGGTGGCTGATGTGGTGCGCCGCTACGACATCGACGCCGTTCACATCGACGATTACTTCTACCCCTACCCGGTCTCGGCAGGCGGTGTGGAGCAGCCTTTCCCGGACGACGTGGCCTGGACGCGCTACAAGCTCGACGGCGGGCCCATTGCCAACCGCGACGACTGGCGCCGCGCCCAGGTCAATGAACTGGTGCAGGCGATGCAGCGCACCATCTACAGCGTCAAACCCTGGGTGCGTTTCGGCATCAGCCCTTTCGGCCTGCCGCGGCCCGACCGGCGCCCTGCCGGCGTGGTGGGTTTCAGCCAGTTCGACAAGCTGTATGCCGATGTGGAAACCTGGCTGGAAAACGGCTGGCTCGACTATCTGGCGCCGCAGCTTTACTGGCCCATCGACCGTGCCGGCCAGCCATTCGCTGTGCTGCTGGACGCCTGGTTGGGCGGCAACCCGCAGCAGCGCCATGTGTGGGCGGGCCTGTTCACCAGCCGCGTGATCAACCGGGCAAACAAGGCCGAAGTGTTCGGCGCCAATGTGTGGCCCGGGCAAGAGATCGTTGACCAGATTGCCGTGCAGCGCAGCCGCAGCGCCGGCACCCACCTGGCAGCCAGCGGCCACATCCACTTCAGCATGGTGGCGCTGATGCAGAACCGCGACGGCCTGGCCGCCCAGCTGCAAGCCGGTGCCTATGCCGAGCCCGCCCTGGTGCCGGCTACGCCGTGGCGGCCCGACACGGCGCTGGCCGCGCCCCTGCTGCAGGCCAGCGGCGGCATGCTGCTGTTGCGGCCCGGCCCGGGCCCGGGGCCGGGCCCGGGCATTCCCAACACCAGCCCCGCGCGCCACTGGGCCGTGTGGCTGCGCCAGCAGGGCCGCTGGCACTTGCAGGTGCTGCCGGGCAGCGCCACCCAGATCGGCACCGCCGGCGCCGACCGCGCGGTGGTCAGCGCTGTCAACCGCGTGGGCCAGACCAGCCCGCGCGCCGTGCTGTCGTTGCCATGACATCGATGCTGCCCACCGAACAGCCCCACCCCGGCCACGAAGGCCTGGGTGGCTACGACACACCGGCGCTGCTGCAAGCCTTGATCGAAGACCAGACCCTGGCCGCGCTGGCCGTGCAGGCCGCCGCGCCCGCCCTGGCGCAGGCCGTGGACGCCGCGCTGCCGCGCATCCGTGCGGGCGGCCGGCTGCTGTATGCCGGCGCCGGCACCAGCGGCCGGCTGGGTGTGCTGGACAGCGTTGAGCTGCACCCCACCTTCAGCTGGCCGCGCGAGCGCGCCGTGGCCTTGCTGGCCGGCGGTGCCGGCGCCATGTTCGAGGCGGTGGAAGGCGCCGAAGACGACCGCGCGCAAGGGGCCGCCGACCTGCGCGCCTTGCAGCCCACGCCGCAAGACGTGCTGCTGGTGCTGGCCGCCAGCGGCGGCACGCCGTATGCGCTGGGCGCTTGCGAAGCAGCGCGCGCGGCCGGGGCGCTGACGGTGGGCATGGCCAACAACCCCGGCGCGCCGCTGCTGGCAGCGGCAGACATCGGCGTGCTGCTGGAAACCGGGGCTGAAGTCATCAGCGGCAGCACGCGGCTCAAGGCCGGCACGGCGCAGAAGATCGCGCTCAACAGCTTCAGCAGCGCCCTGATGGTGCGTTTGAACAAGACCTATGGCCCGCTGATGGTGGACTTGCGCGCCACCAACGCCAAGCTGGCGCGCCGCGCGCTGGCGCTGACCATTCGCGCCACAGGCGCCAGCGAAGCCGACGCGCAGGCCGCACTGGCGGGCAGCGGTGCCAGCGTCAAGCTGGCCATCGTCATGCTCAAGGCAGGCGCGAGCGCTGACGAAGCACAACGGCGGCTGGACGCGGCCGACGGCAGCGTGGAAGGCGCGCTGAAATGAGTCAGCAACCCGTGCAGACACCACACCCCTAAACTTCCACCATGTTCAAGAACACCCTGATCTACCGCATCGAGCACTGGGAACAACCCGCGCTACCCGACATCGACCAACGCCTGGCCGGCGCGCCCTTCATCGAATGTGGCGCCACGCAGGCTGAAAGCAACGGCTTCGTGCCACCACGCGGCGACAAGCACGCCGCACTGGCTGAAAGCATCGGCGGCCAGATCGTGCTGCGCCTGTGTTCGGAAACCAAGGCCGTGCCTGGCGGCGTGGTGAAGACGCAGATGGAAGCCGAGCTCGACAAGATCGAAGCAGAAACCGGCCGCCGGCCCAAAGGCAAGCGTGCCAAGGAAGTCAAGGAAGCCGTGGTGCATGCGCTGCTGCCGCGCGCTTTTCCCAAGCGCAGCGAGACGCTGGTGTGGATCGACCCGCAGGCGCGCATGGTGTGGGTGGGCGCGGGCAGCACCAAGAAGGCCGACATCGTCGTCACACGGCTGATCGAATTGCTGGGCGGTGGCCTGAAGCTGGCGTTGCTGCAAACCGAACTGGCGCCAGCCACGGCCATGGCGAACTGGCTGGCGACCAAAGAAGCGCCGCCCGGCTTCAGCATCGACCGCGAATGCGAACTGAAGCAGCCCGACAGTGAAAAAGCCACCGTGCGCTATGCCCGCCACACGCTGGACATCGACGAGGTGGGCGAGCACATCGCGCAGGGCAAGCTGCCCACCCAACTGGCCATGACCTGGGCCGGCCGCGTGAGCTTCGTGCTGACCGAGGCGCTGACGCTGAAGAAGATCACGCTGCTGGACGGCGTGCTGGAAAAGGTGGACGGCGAAGGCGGTTTCGATGCCGATGTGGCCATCACCACGGCGGAGCTTCGGCAACTGTTGCCGGCGCTGATCGAAGCCTTGGGCGGCTTGCATGCCTGGACTGCACCTGGACCCGTGGCTGAAGCCCAGCCTGCACGCTTGCAGTCGTCCGCGCAGGCACCGGCACTATCACCGGCACTATCACCGGCACCATCATCCGCGCAACCATCCGCGCAATCCCCCACGAAAGCCGACGACAGCGTGGCGCCCTGGGACACCGTGCCGGCCTGAATCAGCCCCGGCTGAGCACCTGCGCCAAGGCCGTGCGAACGGCCGCGGTGTGGATCGGCAGCACCAGCACATCACCGGCTTCGGCCCAGGCCAGCAAGGCCTGGGCGGCTTCCAGCTCGTCGGCATGGTGCTGCACCTGATGCGCCGACAAGCCCGCAGCCAGCAGCGTGCTTTCGATCAACGCTGGCAGCTCGCCAACGGCGCGGCCGCGCAACATGCCCGGAAGTTCTTTGACCACCACCCGTTCAGGCTGAAAGCCAGCGGCCACGCGCGCCAGCTCGGCAATGGCGGCGTCGTCGCGGTTGCCGGCCTGTCCCAGCAGCAGCCCCAGGCGCTGCGGTTTCAGCGCCCGCGCCACGCTGAGCAATTGCGCCAGGCCATCGGGGTTGTGCGCGTAGTCCAGCAGCACCGTGGCGCCGCGCCAGGGCCAGCGTTCCAGCCGGCCGGGGTTGTCAAGCGCCGTGCTGCCAAAGCGCTGCAGCATGCTGCGCATGGCATTCAACGGCAGGCCTGTGGCGTGCCCGGCCAGCACGCAAGCAGCGATGTTGTCGATGTTGAAGGCGGCTGCGCCGCCCAGCGTCAAGGGCATCCCGGCCACCGCGCCCAGGTCGTTTGCCGTGCCGCCTGCGTGCAGCAGCAACTGGCCGTTGGCCACGCCGCAAGTGGTGCCGCCGTGTGCCCGGTGGGCGGCCAGCGCCGGATGGTCGTGTTCAGCAGCGAACAGCGCCTTGACGGCGCCTACCCGGGCAGCGCCTTGCATGAGCACAGCGTCAGCGCCATTCAGCACCAGCGTGCCTCGGGTGCCCACGGGGTGCGCCAGCGCCAACTTGGCCGCCGCGATGTCTTGCACGTTGTCGATGCCGTATTCGCCCAGGTGGTCGGCGCTGATGTTGGTGACCACCGCCACATCGGCGCGCACCACTGCCAGCCCGCGGCGCAGGATGCCGCCGCGCGCGGTTTCCAGCACCGCGAAGTCGACACCGGCATGGCGCAGCACGGCGCGCGCACCGGCCGGGCCGGCGTAGTCGCCAGCGCTGGCTTGCAGTCCCCCCACCCAAACGCCTTCGGTGCTGCTGTAGCCGGCCTGCCGGCCTGCCGCCTGGGCCATGGCCGCCAGCAGACGCGTGCAGGTGGTCTTGCCGTTGCTGCCGCTGATCAGGACGGTGGGCACGTCGTGCAAGGCGGCCCAGGGCACGTCCATGGGCAACGGCAGTGCCGCGCGCGGCCAGGTGCGGCTGCCGCTGCCGGCGCCGATGGACAGGCTGTCGTCGTCCTCGAACACGGGCAACCCGCGCCCGCGTGCAGCAGCGCGCAGCTGCTGCACGGGCCGGCTCAGTTCGTCTGCCGCGCGGCGCGAGAACTGGGCCGTCAGCGCCTGCAGATCGTCGTTGGCGGGCTGCAGCGGCACCCAGCTGCCATCGGCCGGCGAACTGCGTTCCCACGCCCATTCGTTGATTTCGGTGGCCGTCAGCAGCGCATCTTCCGGCGCGGCGAATGCCAGCGTGGCGCCTTGGGCGTGCGCCTGCACCACGGGTTCGGGCGCAGGCCAGTGCAGGGCCGCGCACAGCGCATGCACGCGTGTGGCCCAGGCTGCGTGAGCCTGCCCATCGTGCGCGGCCGGGCCCAGGGCCTGCAGCACCACGGCGGGGCGATCGAGCCAGCGGTTGGGGCCGGGCAGGCGGCGTGAATCTGCGTGGGCCTGCGGCGACTCGGCACCGGCTTCTTCGGCGCTCAGTCTGTCGCCTCGCCCACGAAGCGCAAGCCGCGCTCGTCGCGCACGAAGCCGGCTGCCAGGAGGCTGCTGTCGTCGCGCAGTGGCGCAGCCAGTTCGTCGGGTTCTGGTAGCGGGTTGGCCGCAGATCTGGGCGCCAGCGCCGCCGCAGCCGCAGCCACGGGCGCCGCATCACCATCAGGCTTGAACTTGGTCACCTGCTTCCAGCTGCGCGTCAGCGCGTCGGCAAACACCAGCAGCAGGTCGCCGCTTTGCCCCATGCGCAGGGCAGCATCGATGGCTTCCTGTTCATCGGGGATGAGCGTGATCGCCGCCTCGGGCACACCGCGTTCGCGCAGCACGGCGGCAATCATCTGCGGCACTTCGTCGGGCGCGCGCCCGCGCAGGCCGTCGTCGCGGCGGCAGATGTAGTGGTCGAAGCGGCCGGCCACGGCCAGGGCGATGTCGCGGATGTCTTCATCGCGCCTGTCGCCTGGCCCGGCCACTACTACCAGGCGGCGGCCGCGCACGTCCAGCCGTTCAGCCAGGTCGGCCATCACACCCACGGCATGGGCGTTGTGCGCGTAGTCGAAGATCACCTTGAAAGGGTGTTCGTCGAACACGTTCATGCGCCCGGGGGCTTGGTAGAACGTGGTGTCGAAAGTGCGCAGGCCCTGGCGGATGGCGTCGAGCTTGATGTCCAGGCTGAAGGCCAGTGCGGCGGCGAACATCGCGTTCTGCACGTTGTGCATCGCGCGGCCTTCCAGCGTGGCGGGCACCAGGTGCGTCCACATCAGCGGGATGTGCCGGCCCTTGTCGTACAGCGTGATCATCTGCCCGTTGACGCCCGCTTCCAGCGCGCAGGCGCGGCCGCCGGCGCGAATGTGCTCGCGTACCACCGTGTGCCTGGGGTTGGTGGTGACGTAGCAAAGGTGCTTGGCGTCGGTGTGCGCGCTCATGCGGATGACGTTCTCGTCGTCGGCGTTCAGCACCGCGCAGTCGCGCGCCACTTCCACGATGATGCGTTTGACTTCGGCCAGCTGCTCCAGCGTGTCGATGCCTTTCATGCCCAGGTGGTCGCTCTTCACGTTCAACACCGCGCCCACGTTGACGAAAGGCACGCCCATGCCGGCGCGCAGCAGCCCGCCGCGCGCCACTTCCAGCACGGCCATGTCGATGCTGGGGTCGGCCAGCACCATGCGCGTGGCCACCGGGCCGGTCATGTCGCCTTCCACCGTGCGCTGGCCGTCGATGTAGACGCCGTCGGTCGTCGTCAAACCCGGCGTGTAGCCGGCCATCTTGGTGATGTGCGCCAGCATGCGGCTGGTGGTGGTCTTTCCATTCGTGCCGGTGATGGCGGCAATGGGCACGCGTGAAGCGGCGCCGGCTGGAAACAGCATGTCGATGACGGGCCCGGCCGCGTCGCGCGGTGTGCCTTCGCTGGGCGCCACGTGCATGCGGAAACCCGGTGCGGCATTGATCTCGCAGATGCCCGAACCGCGGTTCTCCGTCGCTTTGTAGCTCTCACTGATGTCGGCGCACAGAAAGTCCACGCCGCCCACGTCCAGCCCGATGGCGGTGACGGCGCGCACGGCCATCTCGCGGTTGTCGGGGTGGATGATGTCGGTCACGTCGGTGGCCGTGCCGCCGGTGGACAGGTTGGCGGTGCTGCGCAACAGCACTTCTTGCTTTGCGGCGGGAACGCTCTCGGTCGTCATCCCCTGGCGCGCCAGCATCATGTCGGCTTGCGCGTCGAGCTCGATGCGCGTCATCACCTTCTCGTGCCCCACGCCACGGCGCGGGTCCAGGTTGAGCTGCTCGACGAGTTGCCGCACGCTGCGGGTGCCGTCGCCCACCACGCGGCCGGGGTTGCGCTTGGTGGCGGCGATGAGCTGGCCGCCCACCACCAGCAGCCGGTGGTCGTCGCCCTGCAGGAAGCTCTCGACGATGACGCTGTTGCTGTGTTCCGCGGCGGCTGCGAATCCCTGACGCACTTCGTCCGCTGTTTTCAGTCCAATGCTGATGCCCCGGCCGTGGTTGCCGTTGAACGGCTTGGTCACTACGGGGTAGCCCAGCCGCTCGGCCGCGCTCACGGCGCGCTCTGCACTGCGCACCAGCGCTTGCTGCGGCACAGGCAGGCCGCAGTTGGCCAGGATCTTGTTCGTCTCTTCCTTGTCCTGCGCCAGTTCCACGGCGATGTAGCTGGTGCGGCCTGTCACTGTGGCCTGGATGCGCTGTTGAAACTTGCCGTGGCCCAGCTGGATCAGGCTTTGTTCGTTCAAGCGCAGCCAGGGAATGTCGCGTTCTTCCGCCGCTTTCACCAGTGACGCCGTGCTGGGCCCGAGTGCGCGGCGCTGGGCATAGCGGATGAAATCGTCTCTGGCCGCCAGCCATTGCCAGCCTTCAGGCACCACGCCTTCGGGGCGAATGTCTGCGGGCAGCAATGAACACAAGAGCTTCAATGCCAGCTCACCCGCTTCGATGCCTTCATCGCGCTGCGCGTATTCGTAGACCACGGTGTAGACGCCCGGCTGCCCGTCCACGCTGCGCGTCTTGCCGAAAGTCACGTCTTCGCCGGCGATGTTCTGCAACTCGATGGCCACATGCTCGAACACATGGCCCAGCCAGGTGCCTTCTTCTTCACGCATGCGGCGGATGAAGCCGCCAGGTTCGCGGTAGCTGCAGCCGTGTTCTTGCAGCGTGGGCAGCGCGGCTACCAGCGCATCGACATAAGCCGCGCCCAGCTTGCCCGTGGGCCAGGCTTCCAGCGCCCCCAGGTCCATCACCAGCTTGATGACCGGGAAATGGGCATACAGCGACGGGCCCACATAGACGTTGCGTTCGACGATCTTCAAGCGCGTGCTCCCTCAAGTCTTCGGTCGATGCAGCGTGCCGGCGTCAGCCTTGCGCGTGTGCAGATTGAAAGTCGCGCCTTGCGTCAGGATGTGCAGCTTCACGCCCAGCAGGCACACGGGCTGGCCTTCGTCGATGCTGTCCATGCTGCTGAACTGCACCTCGGCCGCGTCGACCACGGTGATGCCGCCGCTGCCCTGCACATGCACGGTGTTGTCCGGGGAGATGAAGGCGGCGGTGTCTTCGTCCAGGCCGATGCCCACGGCGAATGGATTGAAGGCGAGTGCTGTGAGCAGCCGGCCCAGGCGGTCGCGCTGGCGGAAATGCTGGTCGATGATGAAGCGGTTGGTCAGGCCCAGGCCTGGCGCCAGGCGCACGCTGCCGGCCACGGGCGTGCTGCCTTCGTCACCGAAAGCGATCATGTGTTCGCTGATGAAGGCCGCACCGGCACTGGTGCCGGCCACGGGCACGCCTGCGGCGTTCAGCGCGCGCACGGCCTTGGCGATGGGTGTGCCGCCCAGCAGCGTGGACAAGCGCAGCTGGTTGCCGCCGGTAAAGAACACGCCAGTGGCTTGTTGAAGGCGTTCCAGCCGGCCGCTTTCTTCGCAGTCGCGCCGCGTGTCGAAGTCGATGGCGGTGACGCGCTCTGCGCCCAGGTCGCCGAAGATGCGCTCATAGCGCGGGCCGGTGTTCTTCAGCTGGCTGGCGGTGGGGATGACGACGATGTCGGCATCGCGCCCGCCGGCCAGTTCAACGAAGCGCTGCAGGATCTGCGGCGAGTTTTCTTTTTGCTCGGCGCCGCCGATGGGGATGATCCATCCGCGCGTCTGGCCTGGGGCCACTTTGCTTGCACCCATCGTTGACTGAACTGCTGGTTGTTGGCGTTGACGGCATGATGCCACCCATGAGCAACACACCTTCCTGGCTGGCCGCCGCGCGCGACCATTGGCAATGGCGCGGTCAGGCGCGCCCACCCTTTGCTGCCGACCCTGGACCGGGGCAGGAGTCGGTGTGGGACTTTCCGCGCCCGCCTGCCCTGGCGCCCGACGGGCGCGAGGTCGTCGTCACCTGGGGCGATGTCGAAGTGCTGCGCACCCGGCGTGCCATTCGCGTGCTGGAAACCGCGCATCCGCCCACTTTCTATCTGCCCTGGGCAGATGCCGACCGCAGCTTGTTCGAAGCCGCACCCGGCAGCTCATTCTGCGAATGGAAGGGCCCGGCGCGATATTGGTCTTTGCAGCACGCGGGCCGCCGCCTGGCGCGTGTGGGCTGGAGCTACCCGCAGCCACTGGCCGGCGCCGAAGCCCTGGCCGACTGCCTGGCGCTGTATGCCTGGCCCGATCTGCATTGCACCGTGGGTGGTGAAGTGGCGCAGCCGCAACCCGGCGGCTTCTATGGCGGGTGGGTGACGCCGGACCTGGCCGGGCCGTTCAAGGGCGACCCGGGCAGCACGGGCTGGTAGGCACCGGCAGCCCGGCGGTGGCGGCTATCGTCAGCGCATGAACTTCGAGCTGCACTCTTACGAACCGCGCCTGGGCCACGGCCTGCCGCACGACCCCTTCAACGCCATCGTCGGCCCGCGCCCCATCGGCTGGATCGGCACGCACGACGGCCAGGGCGGCACCAACCTGGCGCCCTACAGCTTCTTCAACGCCTTCAACTATGTGCCGCCGATCGTGGGATTCGCCAGCACCGGCCCCAAGGACACGCTGCGCAACTGCCAGACTACCGGCGAATTCACCTGGAACCTGGTGACGCGCACGCTGGCCGAGGCCATGAATGCCAGCAGTGCCATGGTGCCGCCAGGTACCAGTGAATTCGAGCTGGCCGGCGTCACGCGCCTGGCTTCGACCTTGATCGCGGCACCCCGCGTGGCTGAAAGCCCGGTTACCTTCGAATGCCGTGTGTCGCAGGTGCTGCAACTGCAAAGCGCCGCGGGCGAGCCAGTGCCCACCTGGCTGGTGTTGGGCGAGGTGGTGGCCGTGCATATCGCCAAACACCTGATCAAGGACGGCATTTACGACACCGCCGCGGCGCACCCGGTGGTGCGTGGCGGCGGGCCGGCAGATTACTTCGCCATTGAAGAGGCGGCGCGGTTCAGGATGCAGCGCCCACGCTGACCCGTTGCATCCTGGGGCGCTCAGTCCACCTTGGCGCCAGAAGCCTTCACCACCTGCGCCCACTTCTTCGTTTCAGCATCGATGAAACGCACAAATTCAGCTGGTGGCTGGCCACCGGGCAAGGCACCCTGGGCGAGCAGGCGTTCCTTCACTGCGGGCAACGCCATGGCGCGCGCTGTTTCCTGCTGCAAGCGCAGCACGATGTCGGGCGGCGTGCCGGCAGGGGCCAGCAGGCCGAACCAGGAACTGGCCTCGTAGTTGCGCAGCAGCGCACCGCCGGCTTCGGCCACGGTGGGCACATCGGGCAGGGCGGCCGAGCGCTGGCCACTGGTGACGGCCAGTGCTTTCAGGCGGCCGTTCTTGATGTGCGGCAGTGCGCTGGGCAGGTTGTCGAACATCAGGTCCACGTTGCCGGCGATCAGGTCGATCAGCGCCGGGCCAGAGCCACGGTAAGGCAGATGCAGCATGAAGGTGCCGGTCATGCTCTTGTACAGCTCGGCTGCCAGGTGGATGGACGTGCCGTTGCCAGAGCTGGCCACGTTCAGACGCCCCGGATTGGCGCGTGCGGCGCGGAACAGGTCAGGCAGTGTCTGCACCTTGTAGCGTTCGGCCGAGGCCGGGTTCATCACCACCACGTTGGGCACGCCGGCCACCAGGGTGATGGGGGCGAAGTCCTTGACCGGGTCGAAGGGCAGCTTGGGGTACAGCGACACGTTGATGGCGTGCGTGCCCACCGTGCCCATGAGGATGCTGTAGCCGTCGGGCGCCGAGCGCGCCACATCGTTCGCACCGGTGTTGCCACCCGCACCTGGCTTGTTGTCGACGATGAAAGGCTGGCCGAATGCGCGCTGCAGTTCGGGCGCGATGGCGCGCGCCAGGATGTCGGTGGTGCCACCGGCAGCAAAAGGCACGACGATGCGCACCGGTTTGGTCGGCCAGGCAGCTTGTGCATGCGCCGTGGCGGTGTGCAGCAGGGGCAGAACGGCGGTGCTCAGCACCAGGCGGCGGCGGGTCAGGGCCATGTCTTTGTATCTCCGAATGAGGGTGCGGACGTATGAAGGTGTGTGCGGCCGAGTTTGGCCGCTGGCTGCGCAGGCCGCAGTCGGGGACTCCCCTAGCGAAATGCTTCAGCGGTCATCGTGCATCGGTGCCGTGGATGTGCAGCGCCTCCAAAAAACGCGACACCATGTTGTAGGAGGCGATGGTGGCCACCAGCTCCACGGTCTGCCTTTCGCCCAGACCGGCGCGCACGGGCTCGATGACTTCGGCCGGCACCTGCACCTGCCGCGTCATGGTGTCGCACAGCAGCAATACGGCGCGTTCCAACTGGTTGAAAGCGCCGGACGCATCCCAATCGGCCAGCGCGTCCAGTTGCGCTTGCGTCACGCCTTCTTGCAAGGCGATCGGCCGATGTTGTTCGGCTTCATACGGCGCGCCATTGAGCACGGCCACGCGCATGATGACCAGCTCACGCAGGTCGCCCGGCAGGTCCAGCTTCTGCCGCACTTGCGTCATGAAACCCAGCCAGCCCTGTGCCAGCGGCGGGCTGTGCAGCAGCATCTGGTACAGGTGCAGCACGCTGCCGCGCTCAGCGGTGATCTGTGCAGCCAGGGGCTCGATGGTCGGGTCGTTCAGATCGGCGTAGGGCAGGTAGGCCATGGCAGCTGGATCGTGGTTGGAGTGACGGCGATTGTCAGCGCGCGCCATCCGGGCCTTCCCCGCTGCGCAGGCGACAACTTGACCCTCACACTAGGCTGATGAACAAAACCCTCAGCCTCATCCTTGCAGCCACGGCCTGCGCCCTTTCCACCTGGCCCACCGTGGCCCTGGCACAGGCCTGGCCGACGAAACAGCCCATCCGCCTGGTCGCGGTGTTTCCGCCCGGCGGTTCGGTGGACCAGGTGGCGCGCGTGCTCCAGGTGCCGCTGCAGCAAGCGCTGGGGCAGACCGTCATCGTCGAAAACAAGGGCGGCGCATCCGGCTCCATCGGCACCGCTTCGGTGGCTGCCGCACCGGCAGACGGCTACACCTTCGCCGTTGTTTTCGACACCCATGGCGTGAACCCCGCGCTGCAGCCCAACCTGCCTTTCGATACCAAACGCGACCTGACGGCGGTGTCGCTCATCGGCACCGGCTCGATGGTGCTGGCGACCACCGCGAGTTCGGACTACAAGACGTTCGGCGACGTCATCGCTGCAGCCAAGGCCGGCAAGAACGTGGCCTACGGCAGCATCGGCGCGGGCAGCCTGGGCCACCTGGCAATGGTGCTCATGGCCAAATCAGACAAACCCGGTGACAAGCCTGCGGACAAACTCGACATCACCCACGTCCCGTACCGCGGCGGCGGCCCGCTGATGAACGACGTGCTGGGCGGCAGCGTGCAGTTGTCCATCGGCTCGGTCTTCCTGACCAAGCCGCACATCGACAGCGGCCGCCTGCGCGCGCTGGCGGTCACCACCAGCCAGCGTTCAGCCAACCTGCCCAACGTGCCCACGATTGCCGAGAGCGGCTATGCAGGCTTCAACGCACCCGCCTGGTGGGCCGTGCTGGCACCCGCCAAGACGCCGCCTGAGATCCTGAAGCGCATGCACGATGAGATCACCACCATCCTGAAGAGCCCCGACGTGCGCACCAAGCTCTCGGCCCAGGGCATCGACATCGCCGCCATGTCGGCTGATGAAGCCAACGCCTACATCGGCCGCCAGATCGACACCTGGGCCAAGGTGGTGAAGGACAACAACATCAAGGCCGAATGAGGAGGCTCAGGCGCTCAGAGCTTGAGTTCCAGCCGCAGTTGCCAGTTGAGATAGCTGGGCCCGCCGCTGCGCACGGTGCTGCGCTCGGTGGCGCTGGCCAGCACGGTGTCGGTGCTGGTGACGGTGTCGAAGTTCTCGGCCAGCAGATTGCTGGCTGAAAGGCGCAAGGCGGTGCTGGGGTTGAAGGCCCACAGGCCGTAGGCGTCCCACACCTGCTTGCGGTCGATGGCCACGGTCTGGTTGGCTTCCAGCCGCGTGGTGTAGCCCGGTACCCAGTTGATGTTGCCGCCCAGGCTCAGCGGCGTGCCGCGCAGCCGGTAGTCGGCGCCCAGGTTGGCGGTGGCCTGGGCTTGCTGGTCCAGCCGGTTGTCGGGGCCGGGCACGGCCGCCACTTTGCTGTCGAACCAGCTCAGGTTGCCGCGTACGTCTATGGCCGGGCTGCCGGTGATGAGCTGGTCCAGCCTGAACTTGGCTTCCAGTTCCACGCCTTGCGTCACGGCCTTGCCGATGTTCTGCTGGCGCCGCACGAAGCGCTGCACGGGGCTGTAGCTCACCGTTTCCAGCTGCGTCAGGCCACGGATCAGGTTCGTGATGTCGCGGCGAAAAAGGTTGGCACTGAGCACACCGCCGTTGGCCAGGTACCGCTCGAAGGCGATGTCGACGCCCGTGGCCAGCTCTGGCTTGAGCGCCGCGTTGCCGGCGCCGTCGGGCGTGTTGATGGTGTTGGGCTGGTCCAGCGGCCGGTCGTTGTTGATGCTGGGTCGGCCGATCAGGGTGCCCAGCGGCGGGCTGCGGTAGCTGCGCGTCAGGCTGATGCGCACCTGGTCCTGGCTTTTGGGGTCGGGCTTCCACACCGCATGGGCCAGCGGTGTCCACACGCTGCTGCGGTTGCTGGGGCGCTGGCCATCGGCGCTGTCGCCGCGCGTCGTGATGCCTTCCCAGCGCAGGCCGGCATAGGCGCTCCAGTTCGGGTTGATCGTCCACTCGTTCTGGCCGTAAGCAGCCAGGCGCAGGCTGCTGGCCTGCAGGTTGTCGCCAAAGCCGGCCAGCAAGGGCAGGCCGTTTTGAAGCAGGCTGCTGTTTTGTGTGCGCCGGGTGCTTTCAAGCTCTGCACCGCCCACCAGCGTGCTTTCGCTGCCGGGCACTTCGGGCCGGCCGCCGACGAGCTGGGTGCCCTTGACGTTCAACGTGTTGGACTGTTCGCGGGTTCTGGCGTTTTCAATCAGCGTGCGCGACAGGTTGCCGGTCGCCAGACCTGCCCCGCCGAATTCCAGCCGCGTGTTGTCGGCGGTGGAAAGAAAGCTGCTGGCGTTGCCGTTGACTTCCATGCGCACATCACCCACGCGCTGCCGCCACGCCAGCCCCAATCTGCCCACCGTGAACCGGTTGTCGCCGGCCCGCGTGGCCGTGTCATACAGCCCTGTGCTGCTGGCACGCACCCGCCGCAGGGTCTGTTTCAGACCGGCTTGGCTGTTGCTTTCGGTATGAAAAACCGAAGGCGACAACGCCAGGCTGTCGCCCGCCTCGTTCAGCCGCCATTGCAGCCTGGCCGTCACGTTGGTGCCCAGGCGCTCGCCCCGGCTGCGGCTGGCCACGGTGCGGTCTTCCAGCAGCGTGCCGCTCTGGAGATCTTGCACGGTGGACAGCGTGCGGCTGTCTTCGTCGCTGCGCCGTTCGAACAGCGAGCCAGACAGGTTGTAGGTCAAAGCGCCTGCGCTGTCGTTGTGCGTCCAGTTCAGCCCGCCCGAGCCGGCGCCGTTTTCCAGGCCGCCGGTGACGCGCACGTCGTTCAAGCGCCGCTTGAAGCCTTCGCGGGTGATGATGTTGATGGTGCCGGCGATGGCGCGTGCGCCGGTTTCGGCGGTGGGCGCGCGCAAAATCTCGATGCGCTCGACCTGTTCAGGCGTGATGCTTTCCATGCTGAAGCCACGCGGCACGGGTTGGCCGTCAATCAGCATCTGCGTGAAGCCACCGCCCAGGCCGCGCATCCGCGGCGGCCCGCCGCGACCAGGCGCACCGGGCGTGCTGACGCCGGGCAGGCGGCGCAGCACTTCGCCCAGGGTGGCGTCACCGAACTTGTCGATCTCTTCGCGGCCCACCACGATCTTCGACGCGGTGGCCTGGCGGCGCTGTTCGGTGTCGGACTGCCGGCCGCCGGTGATTTCCACGCGGGGGGTGGCAGGTGGTGGCGCAGACGCTGCGGGTGCTGCGGGCGCAGCAGAAGGCGCTGGTGCCGGAGCCGGCGCAGCTTGCCCCCAGGACGCCGTGCTGTTCGCCACCAGGGCCGCCAAAAAACCAAGCGCCCAAGTCGGGCGCCCCAAGTAAGCGTTTGTCATGGCGGCAGATTGTGTCCGGGCCAGGCCGCATTCGCTTGCGCGGCCCGCGTTGCAGCGCCCATCTTTGCCGAACTTCACACCAGTCCGTGTAGATTCAAAGACCGCAAAACGAAAGGTTCACACATGAAAACCCGCGCAGCCGTGGCCTGGAAAGCAGGCGCCCCCCTGACCATCGAAACCGTGGACCTGGAAGGCCCGCGCGCTGGCGAGGTGTTGGTGGAAATCAAGGCCACCGGCATCTGCCACACCGACCAGTACACGCTGAGCGGCGCCGACCCCGAAGGCCTGTTCCCCGCCATCCTGGGCCATGAAGGCGCGGGCGTGGTGGTGGACGTGGGTGCGGGCGTCACCAGCCTGAAAAAGGGCGACCACGTGATCCCGCTGTACACGCCTGAATGCCGGCAGTGCAAGTTTTGCCTCAGCCGCAAGACCAACCTGTGCCAGCAGATTCGCAGCACACAGGGCCAAGGCCTGATGCCCGATGGCACATCGCGGTTCAGCCTGAACGGTGAACCCCTCCTGCACTACATGGGCACCAGCACTTTCGCCAACCACATCGTGGCACCCGAAATCGCGCTGGCGAAAATTCGCAAAGACGCGCCTTTCGACAAGGTCTGCTACATCGGCTGCGGCGTCACCACGGGCGTGGGCGCGGTGATCTACAGCGCCAAGGTCGAACCCGGCGCCAATGTCGTGGTGTTCGGGCTGGGCGGCATCGGCCTGAACGTGATTCAGGGTGCCAGGATGGTGGGCGCCGACAAGATCATCGGTGTGGACATCAACCCGGCCCGGCAGGCCATGGCGCGGCAGTTCGGCATGACGCACTTCATCAACCCGAAAGACGTCCCGAACGTGGTGGACGCCATCGTGCAGCTCACCGACGGCGGCGCCGATTACAGCTTCGAGTGCATCGGCAACGTCCACACCATGCGCCAGAGCCTGGAGTGCTGCCACAAAGGCTGGGGCCGCAGCCTGATCATCGGCGTGGCCGCAGCGGGGCAGGAAATCGCCACCCGGCCGTTCCAGCTGGTCACCGGCCGCAAGTGGGAAGGCAGCGCTTTCGGTGGCGCACGCGGCCGCACCGATGTGCCCAAGATCGTGGACTGGTACATGGAAGGCAAGATCCAGATCGACCCGCTGATCACGCACACGCTGGCGCTTGAGGAAATCAACGAAGGCTTCGAGCTGATGAAGCGCGGTGAAAGCATCCGCAGCGTGGTGGTCTTCTGATGACCGGGCCGCAGCTGCAAACGTTGTCTGAACATGCCTGCTTCGGTGGCAGGCAGGGCTTCTATCAGCACCACTCCCCAGCCATCGGCCTGCCGATGAAGTTCGGCGTGTTCACGCCACCGCAAGCCCTGGGCCCGGGTGCCGGCCCGGTGCCGGCCTTGGTGTGGCTGGCCGGTCTGACCTGCAACGAAGAAACCTTTGCCATCAAAGCCGGCGCGCAGCGCGTGGCAGCCGCCCTGGGCCTGATGCTGGTGACGCCCGATACCAGCCCGCGCGGAACGGACTTGGAAGGCGCGGACGCAGACGCAGACGCAGCCTGGGACTTCGGCACGGGCGCGGGCTTCTACCTGGACGCCACAGCAGCGCCCTGGCAGAAGCACTGGCGCATGGAAAGCTATGTCACGCAAGACCTGCTGGCTGAGCTGGCAACGAGCTTCCCGCTGCGCGCCGGCGCAGTGGGCCTGTTCGGCCATTCGATGGGAGGGCATGGCGCGCTGACGCTGGGGCTGCGCCACCCGGGCCTGTTTCGCAGCGTCAGCGCATTCGCGCCGATCGCCGCACCCACGCAGTGCCCCTGGGGCGAGAAAGCGTTCAGCGGCTATCTGGGCGACGACCGCAAGACCTGGGCGGCTCACGACGCCACCGAGCTCGTTCGCGCGGGCCATCGTTTGGCCAAAGGCGCTCCGGGCTTGCTGATCGACCAGGGTGAAGCCGACAAATTTCTGGCCGAGCAACTGCATCCGCATCTGTTCGAGGCCGCCTGCGCTAAAGCCGGTGTGCCGCTGACACTGCGCCGCCATGCGGGCTTCGACCACGGCTACTACTTCATCGCCAGCTTCATCGAAGACCATTTGCGCCACCACCTGCAGGCGCTGGGCGAATGAATGCAATGAAAGTATCGGCGTGCAGATAAGCGCACTGCGCCAGCGCATGCGCGACCTGGGCGCGCTGCCGCTGCACGAAGAAAGGCTGCTGCGCCGCTGGGTGCGTGCGCAGCCCCAGCACGGCAGCCGGCGGGCGCTGCAAGACTTCCTGCCCAAACCGCTGTTGCAGGCCTGGCCCGGCCTGCAAGCAGACCTGGAAGGCCTGGCGCGCGTGGCCAGCGCCCACCCGGCGGCAGACGGTTCTGCGCGCTTGCTGGTGGCGCTGGCTGACGGGCAAACCGTGGAAGCCGTGCTGCTGCCGCCTGAGCGTGCGCAGGCGGTGTGCATCAGCACGCAGGTGGGCTGCGCAGTGGGCTGCGTCTTCTGCATGACGGGCCGGGGCGGCCTGCTGCGGCAACTGGGCAGTGCAGAAATCGTGGCGCAAGTGGTGCTGGCGCGCCAGCAGCTGGGACTGGCGCGCGAAGTGCGCAAAGTGGTGTTCATGGGCATGGGCGAGCCGGCGCACAACCTGGAAGCGGTGATGGACGCCATTCAGCTGCTGGGCACGGCAGGCGGCATCGGCCACAAGCAACTGGTGCTGTCCACCGTGGGCGACCCGCGTTTGTTCGCCCAGCTGGCCGCGTTGCCTGCGGGCAGCGTGAAGCCCGCGCTGGCCTTGTCTCTGCACACCACCAAACCCGCGCTGCGCGAACAACTGCTGCCGCGCGCGCCGCGCATCAGCCCGGCTGAACTGGTGGCTGCCGGCGAGGTTTACGCCCGCGCCTGCGGCTACCCCATCCAGTACCAGTGGACGCTGATCGAAGGCGTGAACGATGGCGACGACGAGGTCGAAGGCATCGCAGAACTGCTGGCCGGCCACTACGCGCTGATGAATCTGATTCCATACAACGCCGTGCCTGAACTGAGTTTTCGCCGCCCGGCGCTGGAACGCGCAGCGGCCATGGTGCGCGCGCTGCACCGGCGCGGTGTGCTGACCAAGCTGCGCCACAGCGCGGGGCAAGACGTGGACGCGGGCTGCGGGCAATTGCGTGCCCGAATGGCTGTGAATTCGGCTGTGAATCCGGCTGCGGATCTGCCACCAGACCGTGCGCAGCCCGTGCAGCTATACCGCACCCGCTGACTGCGGTATAGGCTTGCGATTTGCCTTATTTTGAGTTATTCATTATGATACTTGCATGAATACTGCAAACACCATACTCAAGACCACTGCACAAGAATATCTCCAAACCAAGGCGCCCAAAGTTGCTGCAGCAGCTGCGGGAGTTGCGCCAAATAAGAAATCAGACGCGGCTGCTGCCGCCAAGGCCATATCGAAATTCAACACGTCCTTGCACGCCAGGTTGATTTCGCTGACTGAGCAAGCCGCCGGATTCGCTGCCAGCGAAGTCACGGGCTACTCCGCCGCCCAGGTGCGAAAAGCCGCTGAAGGCATGGCTGAAACCGGTCTGATGTTGCGCTGGAATGTGTCGCCCCGTCGCGTGCGCTATTTCGCCAACGAGGATCAAGCGAAAAATTACAAGCCCACACCCGTGGCCGGCCGTGTTGCCGGGCCCAGTTCCGGCCCGCGCATGAAAGCCGGTTGGGCGGCTGACGAGCCGGCCATCATCACGTCGCAAACCAAGATCACGATTGCGCCGCGTTTGCCCAGCAATGTGTACCGCAGCAATACGTATTTGAAGTTCTGAATCTGCGCCAGGGCCGGGAGGCCTTGGCGCAACGCGTTCCAGACCGATGTCAAACGCCCGGTCCGTGCTGGACCAGAGCGAACTTGAACGACATCAACACCCGATTACAACCGCTTTTGCACCGATCCTTCGGTAGCTTCAGGCGCTCCAATCAAAGCACTTGGTCAGCCCAGGGCAAGAGAGCCGATCTACTTGAAGTGGATGCCAGACTTTGTTGTGCCAGCGCGGTGCTCGGGTGAGCACCTGCTTGGCCCCAGGCACCAAGATCTCGACGTGGAACATGTCTGCGTCGGGCCCATCGGTAGCAAATCGGAGTTCAGGAATGGCCCTCGTTCGCAAGGCATCCAATGCCAAAGAAGTGCCCGCAGCACTGCATGCCTTCGCAGGCAGCATCCCCAAAAACGTAGCGCGCGACGCTGACGCCCAGCGCAAGCGCGCACGCACCCTGGCCAAGCAACAGCAGGCCAGCGAGCGTGTGGCAAGCGCCTCCAGCGAGCTTTCGTCCGGCATCAACGAAGCAGCTTCGGCCGCTGAGGAGCTCAAACGCGCCGCCACCCAGATCGCCACCGGTGCGGAAGAAGCTTCAGGCGCCGCGCAGGAATCGCTGGCTGCGTTGACGCAGGTGTCTGCTGCCATCACCCGCCAGATGGCGGCCGTGAACCAGGCTCGCACCACGGCTGAAAGCATGCAGACGCTTGCCGCCCAGCTCAACAGCGAGGTGCAGGCCACGGTCAGCAACGTCACCACCGCCGCCCAGCGCCAGGCCGATTCCGTGAAGATGGTGGCCGAACTGGAACGCCAGGCCGCCAGCATCGGCGACATCGTCAAGGCCGTGGCCCGCATCGCCGACCAGACCAACCTGCTGGCCCTGAATGCCGCCATCGAAGCCGCCCGCGCCGGCAAGCACGGCAAAGGCTTTGCCGTCGTTGCCGACGAAGTGCGCACGCTGGCAGAAACCTCGGAGAAAAGCGCCAAGCTGATCCAGGAATTGATCGGCCAGATTCAGGGCGAAGTGAAGGTGATTGCAGAAGGAATCAACGCCTCGGCCAACATCGTGAATGGTGAAGTGCAGAAGAGTGCCGTGATCCTGCAGCAGCTCGAACAGATCAGCACCGACGCCGGCGAAATCGCTGGTGGCGCCAGCGAGATCGCTACCGCTGCCGCGCAAAGCAACATCGCCGCCCAGCAAGCTTTGAAGGGCGCCGAACAGATTGCTGCCGCATCGTCGCAGCAGTCGGCAGCCTGCGAAGAAGCCAACAAGACCGTGACCGAGCAAACCACGGCACTGCAGCAGTGCGAACAAACCGCAACCGGCCTGTCGGAGATTGCAGACGAGCTGAAGAATTCGACCGACATCGCCAAGAGCGCAGAAGAAGTGGCGTCTTCCGCCGAAGAGCTGTCTTCCGCCGTGGCCGAGATCAGCCGTTCTGCCAGCCAGATCATGGTGGCGCTGGACGAAATCCGCAAAGGCGCGCAAGACCAGGCCTCGGCCACCGCCGAATCAGCCGCTGCCATCTCGCAGATCGAAAAGGGCGCTGAACTGGCCGAGAGCCGGGCCAGCCAGGGCAGCGACCGTGCCAAGGCCATCCGCAGCCTGCTGGGTGAGAACAAGAAGAACATCGACAGCCTGGTCGGCGGCATCAACGGCAGCGCCCTCTCTACCCAGCAGAGCATCAAGCAGGTGAAGGACCTGGAACTGGTGTCGCGCAAGATCGACAAGATCGTCGATGCCATCGCGCAGGTGTCGGTGCAGACCAATATGCTGGCCGTCAACGGCAGCATCGAAGCGGCACGCGCCGGCGACTTCGGCAAAGGCTTCGTCGTCGTGGCCACCGACATTCGCAACCTGGCGCACGACTCGGCCGAGAACGCAGACCGCATCAAGGATCTGGTCAAGGCCATTCAAGACCAGATCGGCCTGGTCGGGCGCGACCTGCATGCCATCGTCAACTCGGCGCATGCTGAAGTGGAGAAAGCCAAGGCCATCACCGGCAACCTCACGCGCATCGAAGCCAGCGTGGGCCAGGTGGAGCAGGGCAACAAGGAAGCGGTGGCTTCGGCGCAGGAAATCGTCACCGCCATTGCGCAGGTGAAGATTGCCGTAGAGCAGGTATCAGGCGCCGCAGCTGAAGCTGAGAAGGCGGCTGAGCAGGCGGCATCGGCCGCCCAGCAGCAGTCGAAAGGGGCAGAAGAGCTGTCGGCAGCCATCGAAGAGATCGCCTCGCTCGCCGACGAGCTGCAAAGCGCCTGAAGCGCTGACCAAGCGGGTGCCGGCCGCGCCGCTTTCTGCGCCGACCCCCGCTCCTTTTGTCCTCACTTGCAAGGAGGTGTGCCATGAGCACATCAGGTACCGCTGCTGCGTTGGTCGACCCGTCTGCCCCTGCGTTGGTCAGCCACGACGACAGCGATGAAGCCGCAGGGCACAGTAACCAGTTCGTCACCTTCGCAGTGGCCGGCGAGATGTTCGCCGTGCCGATCGGGCCGGTACAGGAGATCATCCGCGTGCCGGAAGTGGCGCACCTGCCGCTGGCACCGCGCATGCTGGAAGGCCTGGCCAACCTGCGTGGCCGTGTGCTGCCCATCGTCAACCTGCGCAGGCTCTTCAATAGCGATGAACGCGCCCACGACGACGCCACGCGCGCGCTGGTGATCCACATCGGGCAGCCGCTGGGCTTCGTGGTCGATCGTGTGGCCAGCGTGATCAGCGTGGAGCCGGGCCAGATCGAATCAGCCGACAGCCTGCAGAGCGTGGTCAGCACCGACTGCCTGACCGGCGTGATCAAGCGGCCGCGCGACCCCGGCAACGCCGGTGCCGGCACCGAGATGCTGCTGCTGCTGGACTTCGCACGCTTGATCGAAGGCCAGTTCAGCGCCATCGGCGCCGGTGGTGCTGGCGGACGTATGCACACCGCGCAGACCGCCCACAGCGCCCACAGCGCGCAGGATCCACAGGGCGCCACTGCCGACAACGATGAAGACGCGGTCACCAGCGACCTGCTGCGCCTGGTGTCTTTCTCGGTGGCCGACCAGGAGTACGCGCTGGACATCGCTGAGGTGCAGGAGATCGTGCAACTGCCCGAGCATGTGAGTGCACTGCCCAACGCACCCGCTCACGTGCTGGGCCTGATGTCGCTGCGCCAGCGTTTGCTGCCACTGGTCAGCCTGCGCACCTTGTTCGGTCTGCCGCGCATCCCGTACACCGAACAGCAGCGCATCGTCGTCACCGCCCTGCCGGGTGGGCTCCGTGTGGGCTTGGTCACCGATTCGGTAAAAGAAGTGCTCAGCGTGCCGCGCGCCCAAGCCGAGGCCATGCCCGGCATCCTGGCCACTGACGAGAGCCTGCAGGAATTCACCTCCATCTGCCGCCTGGACGACGGCAAGCGGCTGGTGTCGATCATCGCCACCGACAAGCTGCTGCGCATGCCCGCCATTTCACAAGCGGTGCAAGCCGCACAAACCGTACAAGCCGCGCAAGCCCTTCACCAGGCCGCTGGCCTTTCCACTGCAGACAGCGAGAACTCCGACATGAACGCCAACGAACGAGACAGCGACCAGGCTGACCGCAGCGATGACGACATCCAGGTGGTGGTTTTCCGCCTGGGCGCCGAAGAGTTCGGCGTGCCGATCATGAGCGTGCAGGAAATCGTGCGCGTGCCCGACACGCTGACACGCGTGCCCAAGACCCCGGCCTTCGTCGAAGGCGTGATCAACCTGCGCGGCACGGTGCTGCCAGTCATCGACCAGCGCAGCCGCCTGGGCCTGCCCGTGGTGTCGCGCAGCGAAAGCCAGCGCATCATGGTCTACATGCTGGGCGGCCTGCGCACCGGCTTCATCGTCGACTCAGTGGCTGAAGTGCTGCGTATTCCGCTGGCCGACATCGTGCCCGCGCCAAACCTGAGCGACGAGCAAAGCCGGCTCATCAGCCGCGTCGCCAACCTGCAGGGCAGCAAGCGTCTGGTGATGTTGATCGACCCGCAGCACCTGCTGCATGGGCGCGAAATGCAGGCCATGCAGCAGCTGAATTCCGGCGCGGGCGCAGCGCCCGCCACCGCGCTGCCGCTGGCCAAAGCCGCCTGAGCGCAGCACGATGAAAAAAGTTCTTGTCGTCGATGACTCGGCACTGATGCGCAAGCTGCTGACCAGTGTGCTGCGTGAAGGCGGCTACGAGGTCAACAGCGCGCGAAATGGCGCGGAGTGCGTGGAGATGGTGGTGCAGTGGCAGCCCGACGTGGTGACGCTGGACATCAACATGCCCGAAATGGACGGCCTGACCGCGCTGTCGTTGCTGATGGCAGCGCGCCCCACCCCCGTGGTGATGGTGTCTTCGCTGACCGAACACGGTGCCTTGGCCACCTTCGAGGCGCTGGCACTGGGCGCGGTGGACTTCATCGCCAAACCGGGCGGCACGATCTCGCTGCATGTGGATGACATCGCCAAGCTGCTGCTGGAAAAGGTGCGCTCTGCATCGCGGGCCAAGGTGGGCGGCGTGCGCCGCGCGCCCACGGCCACGGTCAAGCCGATGGCTCGCCCGGCGCCTGTGCGCTCGGTCGTCCCGGCCACCACGGCGGCCCCTGGCAACCCGGCGCCCATGCACAAGACAACCGCAGCACAGGGCCCTGCTGGTCTGGTGCTGATCGGTGTTTCCACTGGCGGCCCGCGCACGCTGGAAGACATCCTGCCCAAGCTGCCGGCTGATTTCCCCTGGCCGGTGCTGGTGGCCCAGCACATGCCCGCCAACTTCACCGACACCTTCGCCCGCCGCATGGACAGTCTGTGCGCGCTGAATGTGGTGGAAGTGGCCGCCGGCATGCCGCTGGAAGCAGGCAGGGTCTACATCGGCCGCGGCGGCACCGACCTCACCGTCGTCAACCGAGGCGGCAAGCTGCATGCTGCACCCCGGCCCGAAACACCGGCCGTGCTGTGGCACCCGTCGGTGGAGATCCTGGTGGACACGGCCATGCAGCACTTCGCGCCGCAGCGCCTGGTGGGCGTGATGCTCACCGGCATGGGCAACGACGGTGCCGCTGCCATGGCGCGGTTGCGCAGTGCCGGTGGCCGAACCATTGCTGAATCGCAGGAAACCGCTGTCGTCTTCGGCATGCCGCAAGAACTGATCGAACTCGGCGGCGCCTCGCTGGTGCTGCCGTGCACGGGTATCGCAGCGCAGCTCCGCTCCTGGCTGCTGCGCAAGGCAGCCTGACGCCATTCACACCGCACAAGGCCAAGCATGGGACTCAAGAAGAACAGTGATGCCGGCACCGCGCTGCGCCGCGTCGAAGAACGCGCCTACCCGCGCGACGCCGAAGGGCTGATCGCGCAGCTGAGCGACGCCGATCCGGCCGTTCGCCGCTGGGCTGCGCGCGACCTGGCGGCCCACACCGAAGCCACTTCGCGCCTGTGCGCGCAGCTGCTGGACGAGCGCGACGCCAGCGTGCGCGCCGTGCTCTTCAGCAGCGTGGCGCAGATGGGTGGCAGCAACGTGGTGGACGGCCTGCTGCCACTGCTTCGCAGCGAAGACCCCGCCCTGCGCAACGGTGCCATCGAAGTGCTTTCCGGCCTGCCCAATGCCGTGGCGCCGCGTATCGATGCGCTGCTGCTGGATGCCGACAGCGACGTGCGCATCTTCACCGTCAACCTGCTGGGCAACCTGCCGCACGCCCAGGTACCCGACTGGCTGGGGCAGGTGCTGAACACCGACACCGAAGCCAACGTGGTGGGCGCAGCCATTGAAGTGCTGGCCGAAGTGGGCAACCGCAGCCTGATCGAGCCGCTGCGCGCGGTGCGCCTGCGCTTTGCCGACGACCCGTTCATCAGCTTCGCTGCCAATCTGGCCCTGGAGCGCATCGAGGCCGTATGAGAACCCCTGCGGTAGCCGCACCGCCCCTGATCACCGACGCAGACTTCCAGAAGTTCGCCGAGTTCTTCCATCGCAAGACCGGCATCCACTTCGACGACAGCAAGCGGTACTTCGTGGACAAACGTCTGCACGAGCGCATGGCCGCCACCGGCGCCGACAGCTTTCGCGCCTATTTCGTGGCCCTGCGTTTCGAGGCCGACGGTGTCGAGCTGCAACAACTCGTCAACCTGATGACGGTCAACGAGACCTACTTCTTCCGCGAGGCCTATCAGTTCGATTGCCTGGTCCACCACATGCTCGACGAGGTGGCAGCGCGCAAGCTGCGGGGTTCGCGCATTCGTATCTGGTCGATTCCTTCTTCCACTGGCGAAGAGCCTTATTCGATTGCCATCTACCTGCTCGAGCGCTGGGCGCGCATCAACGACTACGAAGTCGAGATTCTGTCCAGCGACATCGATTCACGCGTGCTCGAAGCGGCCAAGACCGGTGTGTATTCGCCGCGCTCGGTGGCGCAGCTGCCCAAGCCCTACCTGAACAAGTATTTCAAGCCCACCAAAGAAGGCGAATGGCGCATCAGCCGCGACCTGGTGGAGGCGGTGGACTTCAGCCTGGTCAACCTGTCGCAGCCCGCTGATACGCGGCGCTTTCGCGACATCGACATCGTCTTCTGCCGCAACCTGCTGATCTATTTCGACGACCTCTCGCGCCGTATCGCAGCCGAGGCGATCTTCGATGCGCTCAGCCCCGGCGGCTTCATCTGCCTGGGGCATTCAGAGTCGATGAGCCGCATCTCTTCCCTTTTCAAAGTGCGTCGCTTCCCCGACGCCATGGTCCACCAGAAGCCACTGGAATCCAAATGAGCACCGCCATGCCTGAAACGAAATCGCAGCCCCGCATCCTGGTCGTCGACGACGCCGCCACCGTGCGCATGTACCACCGCAAGATCCTGGGCGACGCCGGCTGGGCCACTGAAGAAGCCAGCAACGGCGTGGAGGCGCTGGAGCGCGTGCACGGCCAGGACGGAGATGCCGCCTACGCGCTGTTCGTGGTGGACATCAACATGCCGCGCATGGACGGCTACAGCTTCGTGCGCGAGCTGCGACGCCTGCATGGCGTGCCGCAAGTGCCGGTGATGATGGTCTCCACCGAGGCCAAGAGCCACGACGCCAGGGCCGCGCACGATGCCGGCGCCAATGTCTATCTCATCAAGCCGGCGCGCCCGCAGGAACTGGTGCTCAGCGCAGCCTTGCTGCTGGGTGACCGTGCTGCGGCCTTGAAAGCTGCTGGAGCCTTGTCATGAACCAAGCCGAACTGCTGGATCAATTTGTCGTGGAAGCGCGCGAATGCCTGGAAGCCATCGGCGAGCGCCTGCTGGAAGTGGAGCGCCGGCCCGACGACACGGCCCTGCTCAACGATCTGTTTCGCTCGGTGCACACGCTGAAGGGCAATTGCGGGCTGTTCGAGTTCAAGCCGCTGGAAACCGTGATGCACGCCGGCGAAGACCTGCTGGACCGCGTGCGCAACCACACCCTGCCCTACAGCGGCACGCTGGGCGATGCGCTGCTGGAAGCGATGGACTTCGCCGGGCAGATGATCGACCAGATCGAACGCCATGGCCGCATCGAAGCGGGTGCCACGGCACAGGCCACGCCGCTGGCCCAAGCGCTGCGTGCGCTGATCCCGGCGGCAGGGCAGGTGCAGGCTGCTGCGCCCGCGGCGCCAGTGATGGTTGCGCCTGCTGCCGCAACCACCAGCCCGCCGCCTGATTGGCTGTCTCGGCTGCCCTACCCGGTGGCCGGTGCAGTGGCCCTGCGCTACACGCCCGAGCCCGAATGCTTCTTCAAAGGCGAAGACCCCTGGCGGCTGGTATGCACCGCGCCGGGTCTGCTGCATGTGGACGTGGCTGCGCTGACGCCATGGCCCAGGGGCTCGGCCCTGGAGTCGGTGGATTGCTACCAGTGCAACCTGGACCTGGTGCTGCTGAGCGATGCCACGCTGGACGAGGTGCAGGCGCACTTTCGCTGCGTGCCAGAACAGGTGGAATGCTTGCTGCTGGCCGATTCGCCGCAGGCGGGTGCTTTGGCGCCTGCCGCGGATACGCCAGCGGCAGGCGCACCGGCAGCCGATGCAACCGATGCAACAGCGGCCGATGCAACCGCGGCTGCGGCGACTGATGAAGCCTTCCCACCCAGCGCCGCAGAACACGTGGTGCAGCAGCGTGCCCGGCAGCTGTGGGCCGGCCAGCTCGCCCTGCTGGCGGCGAATGGCCTGCCTGCAGGTGTGGTGGCCGGTGTGGCCAGCAGCCTGCGCGGCCTGCTTTGCGCCTGGCCCGGGCCCGCCTCGGAAGGCGCTGTGGACGCGCTGCAAAAAATGCCGCAGCCGTTCACGGTCGAAGCGCTGCGCCAATGGGCGCGGCAACATGCGCCGGGCGCAGCACAAGCCGGCAACAACGCCGCGCGTGACGCGGCAGCGAATGCAGACCTCGCCACAGCACCCGTGGCTTCAACCATTTCAACAGCGTCAAGCAGCCGCGACAGCGCCATGCCTGCTGGTCTGAACAGGCCCGCGATGGAAGAAGCCACCAGCGGCGCACCAGGCCAGCGCGTGCTCAAGGTCAGCCAGGAAAAGATCGACCGCCTGATGGACCTGATAGGCGAAATGGTGGTGGCCAAAAATACCCTGCCTTACCTGGCGCAGCGCGCCGAAGACGTGTTCGGCCAGCGCGAACTGGCACGTGAGATCAAGGCGCAATACGCCGTCATCAACCGCATCGCCGAAGACATGCAGGGCGCCATCATGCAGGTGCGCATGCTGCCGGTAGGCACCGTGTTCCAGCGCTTCGGCCGCCTGGTGCGCGACATCTCCAAGAAGCTGGGAAAGGAAGTCAACCTCGTCATCGAAGGTGAAGAGACCGAGGCCGACAAGAACGTCATCGAGTCGCTGGCCGACCCGCTGATCCACATCCTGCGCAACAGCCTGGACCACGGCGTCGAGCTGCCCGATGTGCGCCGCGCAGCAGGCAAGACGGCAGTCGGCACCATCCGCATCCAGGCGCGCCAGGAAAGCGACCGCGTGCTGATCGAGATCAGCGACGACGGCGCCGGCGTGAATGCCGAGCGCGTGCGCAGCAAGGCGATCGAGCGCGGCCTGATCCCCGCCGATCGCGCCGACACGCTGAGCCACGACGACGCGGTGCAGCTGATCTTCCTGCCGGGTTTTTCCACCGCAGAAAGCATCTCCGACCTGTCCGGCCGGGGTGTGGGCATGGACGTGGTGCGCACGGCCGTGGAAAGCATCAATGGCAGCGTGCTGTTGACCAGCCGCGCGGGCAAGGGCACCACCATCACGCTCAGCCTGCCGCTGTCGATGGCGGTGAGCAATGTGATGGTGATCGAAGCCGCAGGCCGCCGTTTCGGGGTGCCCATGGACCTGATCAACGAAACAGTGCGTGTGCACGCAGACGACATCCACCATTTCAAGCAGTCGCAGAGCACGGTGCTGCGCGGGCGCGTGGTGCCCTTGCGTGCGCTGAACGACGTGCTGGCCATCGATGCTGCGCCGCAGCGCAACGCCGAAGGTGAAAACGCCGTGCTGGTGGTACGCCTGCCCAGCGGCCACGTGGGCCTGCTGGTGGACCAGTTTCACGGCGCCAGCGACATCATTCTGAAACCGCTAGAAGGCGTGCTGGCCGGGCTGACCGGATTCGCAGGCACCGCGCTGATGGGTGACGGCAGCGTGCTGATGGTGCTCAACCCCAAGGAGTTGCTCTGATGGCCATCCGATATCTGAAAAAACATGCCGCGCTGGAAGGCGTGGTGACGGTGGAAGACGCTGAAACGCTGGCACAGTGGCTGCGCGGCCATGCCCGGCCCGCCGTGCACCTGGGCAAGTGCGACCACGTTCACACGGCGGTGCTGCAAGTGCTGCTGGCGCTGCGCCCGCAGCTGGTGGCAGCGCCAGCTGATCCCTGGCTGGCGGGCGCCTTGCGAACGGCTCTGCCGCAGGCGGCCGCATGAACGCCTGGGTTGCCGTGACCGCTGTGGCCACTGTGGCCGCCGTGGTGGCTTTCCGGGCGCGCCTGAAAGCCTCTGTGCAAGCGCTGGCGCTGGTGTGGTGGCGGCGGCCTTCAGCTGAGCCAGGCGCAGGCGCCTGCCAGGCCGTGACCGGCATGCGCGCGCTGGACGCGCAGATGCTCACGCAGTTGAGCCGCGCGGTGGGCTTGTCGGAAGAATCGGCGCTGCAACTGGTCAGCCGCGTGACCGAACTGCGCAGCCTGTCTGCGCGCCTGGTGGCGTACCTGGAGCAGGCGCGCACGCAAAGCGAAGCCATGCAGGACGGCATCGAACTCAACAGCCGCATCATTCACGAGCTGGCCAACTTTGTGCAGACCCTGCCGCAACAGATCGCGCAGGAGCGCGAACATTTCAAGCTGCTGGTGGGTGAGGTGCAGGCGCTCTCAACGATGACCGACACCATTCGCGGCATCGCCCGGCAAACCGAGATCCTGGCCATCAACGCCGCCATCGAAGCGGCGCGCGCTGGTGAGTCTGGGCGCGGTTTCGCGGTGCTGGCCGGTGAAGTGCGCCGCCTGGCCACGCAGTCCAACGCCCTGGCTGCGCACATCAATCAAGACATCACGCGCCTGGTGAAAACCGTGGAAGCGGGCTTCAGCGGTGAGTTCGAGGTCCGCACCCGCCACAACGAAAGCGAAGCCGCGCGCCTGGGCGGGCTGACACGCACGCTGGACGAAAGCTACATCGACATGCGCCAGTTCTACGCCATGCTGATGACCGCCGTGACGCAGCACAACACCGAACTCGACCACGGCATCGGCACCTTGCTCGACACGGCGCAGTACCAAGACGTGTTCAAGCAGATCGTGGACCGCGTGCAACCGGCCATCGACAACCGCAACGACGTGCTGGCCGAGCTGATCGCGCGGCTGCGCACAGGCGAGCAAGACACGCTGGAAATCGACCAGCGTGCGCAGGCCCTGGTGCCGCAATACCTGGCCGCCGAAAGCTGCCACCGCGACCCCGACGCCACGGCCGAGGCCGCACCCGGCCAGCCCGCCGCGCGCATCGAACTTTTCTGAACCGAGAGCTGTCACCATGGCCCATATCCTGCTGATCGACGACGACGAACTGTTGCGCGACACCCTGCTGCAGATGCTGGAACTCGACGGCCACCGCGTCACCGAAGCTGCCAGTGGTGAAGAAGCCCTGAAGCTGCTGGGCAGCGGCAGTGGCTTCGATCTCGTCCTCACCGACGTACTCATGCCCGGCATCGACGGCGCCCGCGTCATCGTGGAAGTGCACAAGCGCCGACCGGGCTTGCCGGTGGTGGCCATGTCGGGCGGGCGACGCATGCTCTCACCCCAGTTCAATCTGCAGACCGCCCTGTTGGCGGGTGCCCGGGCGCAGTTGAGCAAGCCTTTCAACCGCCAGGAGCTGCAGTCTGCATTGAGCGATGCGCTGACTGCACAGGCGCCCAGATGAACACGTTCCCGGCACCGCAGCTGTGCGCCCACCATGCTTGAGTTCCGCGTGAGCGACGATGTCGTGCTGGCCCGGCTGGCCGCGCGCGACCTGGCCAAGGCGGCGGGTCTGGGCATGATGGACCAGACCCGGCTGGCCACGGCGGTGTCGGAACTGGGCCGCAACGCGCTGGCCTATGCCGTCAGTGGGCAATGCGAGTTGCAAGACCTCTCTGACGACCGCCACGTCCGTCTGCAAGTGCAGGTGCGCGACCTGGGGCCGGGCATCGCCGACGTGGCGCGTGCTGTTGAAGACGGCTATTCCACCAGCGGCCGCCCGGGCGCAGGGCTGCCCAGCACCAAGCGGCTGGTGGACCACTTCGACATCCAGTCTTCGCCAGCCGGCACTTGCGTGACGCTGCAGATCGTGCGGGCGCGGCATGTCTAGACCCTGGCCTGGCGGCCCTGACCAGCCCGCGGCAGCGGCCATCTGATTGACGCATTCACCATGGCCCCTATCGCTCGCTACATGCCACGCTACCTGGGCGTGTTTTCCAGCTTCCTGCTGGCCGAGGACGACCTGGCGCGCGAGCGGGCGCTGGCTGAAGCCGGCGAATGCGGCAAAAGCCTGCTGGCCGACGGGCCGGCGCTGGATCATCTGGTCGAACTGCATGGCCACGCCCAGCGCCGGCTCGTCCAGCGCTGGGCCCAGGCGCCAGCCGGCACGCCCGAGCACACGGCGCTGCGCCAGTTGGCTGAAGGCGAAGCCACGCCTTTGCTGCTGGCCTTGATCCTCAGCCATGACCTGGCGCAACAGGCGCACAACGAACGCCGCTGGATGCATGACCACGGGCGTGGCACGGCCCTTTTCGAGCACACCGACGACATGATCGTGGTGCTGGGCAAGCAGGGTGAGGTCGATTCGGTGAACCCGGCCTACACCCGGCACACGGGCTGGTCGCCGCTGCAAGCGGCCACGCGCTTCGAGACCATGTTTCCAGCGGATTTACCCACGCATCAAACCCAGATTGTTCGCAACCGCCAATTGCGCCGCGACGGCAGCGACTTCACGGTGGAATGGTCGATCTCACCGATCCGCACGGGCACCGGTGAAGTGCTCAGTCATGTCTGCATCGGCCGCGACGTGACACACCACCAGAAGATCGAAGACGGCTTGCGCGAAAACGACAAGCTGCGCGCCGTGGCCACCCTGGCAGGCGGCATGGCGCACGATTTCAACAACCTGCTGGGGTCCATCACCGGGCTGGCTGAATTGTGCGAACTGCAGGCAGAACCCGGCTCGCGGATGGCGCGCAACATGGGGCGCATCCGCCAGGCCGGCGACAAGGCCGCCGCGCTGGTGCGCCAGATGCTGGACTTTTCGCGCCAGACACCCCGCCAGCTGCAGGCCATGACCGCCAGCGACATGCTGGCCAACAGCCAGGATCTGCTGCGCGCGGCGCTGCCGCCGCAGATCCAGCTGAACAGTCACATCCAGCAAGACGGCATGGTGCAGGTGGACCTGGTACAGCTGGAGCAAGTGCTGCTGAACCTGACGCGCAATTCAGCGCAGGCGATGGACGAAGAAGGCGGCACGATCGAGATTCACGTAGACCGCGCCGAGCCGGCACAAGCCGCCGTGGCGGATGCGGATCCGCCCAGGCGACACCTGCGGATTCGCGTGGAAGACGACGGCTGTGGCATGGCGCCCGAACTGCTGCCCCGCATCTTCGACCCTTTCTTCACCACCAAGCCGGTAGGCCAGGGCACGGGTCTGGGCCTGGCGGCCGTGCACGGCATCGTGGCCAGCCATCAAGGCGTGATCGAAGTGACCAGCCGGCCAGGCGAAGGCACGAGCTTTTCCATCTTCTTGCCGCTGGCCGAGGCTCAAGTTGCAGCGGCAAGCGCCGATATGAAGCGAACGGCCCCTGTTGCAGTTGTGCAGGGCCTTGCCAAACAGCGGGATCAATCCCTGTCAAGGAAGCAGTAGCGCGATGAAAACAATCCTGGTCGTCGATGATTCTTCGACGATGGTCATGAGCCTGAAGAGCTCGCTGGAGATTGCCGGGTTCAAGGTTGAAACCGCCGCCGACGGCCTGCTGGCGCTGGACAAGCTCAAAAACGGGATCAAGCCCGACCTGATCATCACCGACATCAACATGCCGCGCATGGACGGCCTGGCGCTGATCGGTGCGGTACGCAAGATCCTGCGCTTCATCCCCATCCTGGCGCTGACCACGGAAAGCCAGCAAGCCAAGCGCGACGAAGCGAAGAAGCTGGGCGCCACCGGCTGGCTGGTCAAGCCCATTGGCGGGGCAGACCTGGTGAAGGTCATTAAACAGGTGCTGCCCGGGGCTTGAGCTTTTGCAGCCCTTATGCCGCGACCAGGCCGCGACTAGGCGGCGACTGGGCGGCGATCAGTAGACCGCGATCGTTCGCGGCATCGGCTGGTTGTTGTTGACTTCATTCGCCTCGCCCAGCGCGCCGTTGTTGTCCACCAGGAAGCCCAAGGTGTAAGTGCCTGGCGCCACGTTGGCCGGGATCGTCAGCGTGCGCGAGAACGTCAGCACACCGCCTGCAGAAACTGAGGCGCCCGTGTTGGTGCCCAGGAGCCGGTCGCTGGTGCTGATGAAATCGTTGGTCGACAGGTAGAAACCGATGTTGAAGGTTTTGCTGGCCGTGCTCAGGTTGGGCACGCTCAACGAGATCGTCACCGAGTTGCCGCGATAAGCCCAGGTGGGCGAAGACACCAGGCCCGATGTGCCGCTGCCGGTGCGCAGGAATGCCGAGCCCGCAATGTCGGTTTCCGTCGTGGAATCTGGATAGATCGCGCGGGCACCGGCCCGGTCATCCGGCAGCGGGTCGATTTCCTTGGCGTGGCCCAGCGAACCGCCGTTGGGATAGAACGAGTTCATCGTCGCCATCACGTTGTCTGAATGCTGCAGACCCAGCGCATGACCCAGTTCATGCAGGCTCACGCTTTCGAAGTGAAACGGTGAATTCAGCGCGGCGTAATTCACGGCGCCGGTGTTCCACGACAGGTTGGTGTTGAAGGCGATGTCGGCCTCGTCCAGCCCGCGTTGCCAGCCGAACAACCAGTAGCAGTGGTAACGGCTGCGCGTCACGGCCAGCGCCGTGCCTGCTTGCGCCGCGTTGAAGTAAACCTCGTTCACACCATTGCCGCTGGAACTGGTGCCGTCGGTGTCGCGGGCAACGAAGAAGTTGAAGCCCGAGCCTTTGACATGGTTCCAGTGCCACATGGCGTTTTGCAGATCGCCGTCCCAGGCGCTGCCGGCCGGAAACGAAGAGGTGCTGATGGCCATGGTGGTGCGGTTGCTGTTCCATTTGATGGCGTTGCCTCCGCAGTTGAGCCAACTGGCGGCGTGGGCGGCCGGTGCGGCCAGTCCGGCCAAAGCGGCCAGTGCTGTCAGCGCGAGAGTGTGCTTGTTCATGATGGGTGTCCTTCGATGGGTGTGGGGAGTGGAGAGTGGATTGGCGATCAACGCTCTTCGCGCGTGGTGCGCGCAGGCACAGGCCGGCGTGCCGGCTCGGCCACGCCGCCGTTGGCCGGGCGCGCGACCTCGTGCGTGGCAGGTGCCGTGCGCTGCGTGGAGCGCTCTGCAACCCAGCTGGGACGCGACACGGCATCAGCCGCAGTCACGCTTTGCAGCGCGCGGCCCGCACCGGCCTGTTCACGCACCAGGGCCAAAAAGCGTTCCAGCGTCAGGGCGGGCAGGCGGGCGGTCTGCACCTGCACATCGGCCACAGCGGAGCCGTCGTCGGTCTGGCCGGCATCGGCCTGTGCCGGTGCGCTGCGCATCACGGCCAGGCCTGGCTGGCCCTGGATCTGCACGTTGCCATGCGGCACTTCCTCGCGCAGCAGGTGCTGCCCGCGTACTCCCAGCACGCGCTGGCCGTCAGCGCCTGTGACGCGGTCTACTTCCTCAGCGGCGTCGCGCGAGATGCGGAACACGCCTTGCGACCAGCCGACGAAAGGCACGACATCCACGCCGTTGCCCTGCACGAAGACCAGCACGCGTTCGCCAGCGGCAAACTGCGGTGAGCCTTCGATCTGCAGCCCGCGCTGGCCGTCAAAGCCGCCTTCGAGCTTCAAGGTCAGCGAACGCTGGGCCAGCACACCGCTGAGCACTTCCTGTGCATCCACGGTGACGTAGGTGTCGATGTCGCCCGTGCCGCTGCCCACGGTCTGCACCGCGCTGACGGTGCCCAGCACGATGCCGTCGGCCTCAGTGATGAGTTGCTTGAAGTCCTTGTACGGCAGGACGGTGGCCTGTGCGGCCAGGGCCGTGGTGGCCAGCAAGGCCGCCAGGGCAAGACGTGTGAATCTGTTGCGCATGATGTCGATCTCCGAAGCTGAAGGTTGAGTCCCAGGTGCATGGCACCGGGTGACAACTTCAGTTTCGGCGCCGACTGCGCCTGCAGGCATCCCACCGCGAAGGGATAGGGCGGTGGTGGCCTAGGGGCCCTAGGCCCGAGGTGAAAATTACCTAGGCGGCCGCTCTGTAACCTCTCGGAATCGCCGCCAACAACCGCTTGGTGTAATCCTGCTTCGGCGACGCCAGGATTTCCTGCGCGCTGGCTTGTTCCACCACCTGCCCGTCCTTCATCACCAGCACTTCGTCGCTGATGAAACGCACCACCGCCAGGTCGTGGCTGATGAAGACATAGCTCAGGCCGAACTCGTCCTGCAGGTCGCGCAGCAGGTTCAGCACCTGCGCTTGCACCGACACGTCCAGCGCGCTCACGGCTTCGTCCAGCACCAGCACTTCGGGGTTCAGCGTGAGGCAGCGCGCAATGGCCACGCGCTGGCGTTGGCCGCCGCTGAATTCATGCGGGTACTTGCCGAAGGCGCTGCCGTCCAGGCCCACTTTTTCCAGCAAGGCGCGGGCGCGCTGTTCACGGTCGGCCAGGCCGCTGCCGATGTTGTGAATGACCATCGGCTCCAACAGCGTCTGGCCGATGGTGAAGCGCGGGTTCAGGCTGGCGTAGGGGTTCTGGAAGACGATCTGGATGCGCCGGCGCATCAACTGCCGTTCGGCGTCGCCCAGCTTCAGCAGGTTCTTGCCGTCGAAGATCACTTCGCCGGCCGTAGGCTCGTGCAGGCGCAGCAGGGTCAGGCCCATGGTCGTCTTGCCTGAACCCGATTCGCCCACCACGCCCAGGGTGTGGCCCTTGCGCAGCTTGAAATTCACGTTCTGCACGGCCTTGAATTCGCGCTTGCCGAACAGGCCCTGGGTCAGCCAGAAGCTCTTGGCCAAGGACCGAACTTCAAGCACCACCGGCGCGTTGGCGTCTTTGGTCGCGGCCACACGCGCGCTGGCCTCGGTCTGCCCGGCTGCGCGGGCCTTGGCCGCGGCGATGTGGTCGTCGATGACCATCAAACGCGCGGGATTGCCTTCCAGGCTGGGCCGGCAGGCCAGCAGCGCGCGCGTGTAGTCGTCTTTCGGGGCCTCGAAGATTTGCGCCACAGGGCCTTGCTCGCGCACGCCGCCGTTGCGCATCACCACCACATGCTGCGCAATCTCGCCCACCAGGCCCAGATCGTGGCTGATGAAGAGCACGCTCATGCGCATCTTGCTGCGCAGCTTGGCCAGCAGTTCGATGATCTGGCGCTGGATGGTCACGTCCAGCGCCGTGGTGGGCTCGTCGGCGATCAGCAGCTTGGGGTCGCAGGTCAGCGCCATGGCGATCATCACGCGCTGCTGCTGGCCGCCCGACATCTCGTGCGGATAGCTCGCCAGCCGGCGCGTGGGCTCCTGGATGCCCACTTCGGCCAGCAGCGCTTCGGCACGCTTCATGGCCTGGCTGCGGTTCATGCCCATGTGCTTCATCAGCGGTTCGCACAGTTGCTGGCCGACGTTGAACACCGGGTTGAGCGAGCTCATCGGGTCCTGGAACACGCAGGCGATTTCCTTGCCGCGCATGGCCTGCAATTCCGGCAAGCTGGCCTTCAGCAGGTCTTTGCCCTGCCACAGCACGCGGCCTGTGCGCACGGCGTTGTCGGGCAGCAGGTTCAGCACCGACATGGCGGTGACGCTCTTGCCCGAGCCCGATTCGCCCACCAGGGCTACCGTGCTGTTTTCGGCGATGTCGAAGCTGACGCCCTTGACGGCTTCGGCCATCACGCCCTTGCCCATGCGGAAGGCGACTTTCAGGTCTTGAATGGAAAGCAGCATGTCAGGTCTCCCGCCGGGCCGCGCCAAGGGAGGCCGCGGCCCCCTCGGGGGGTAGCGAACACAGTGAGCTTGGGGGCGTCATATTCATTCCAGGCCGCGCAGTTTGGGGTCCAGCGCATCGCGCAGCGCGTCGGCCATCAGTGAGAAGGCAGTCACGAACACGGCCATGAACAGCGTGGCCGCAGCCAGCTGCCACCAGAAGCCCAGGATCAATTCGCTTTGCGCCTCGGCCAGCATCGTGCCCCAGCTCACCTGGTCCACGCGCACGCCCAGGCCCAGGTACGACAGGATCACTTCTGCCTTGATGAAACCCACCACCAACAGGCCCATGCGCACCAGCACCACATGGCTCACGTTGGGCAGGATGTGCTTGAACATGCGGCTCATGCGGCTGGCGCCGATGGCTTCTGCACTGCGCACGTATTCGCGGCTGCTGCGCTTGATGAATTCAGCGCGCACCTGTCGGTACATGCCCGTCCAGCCGGTGAGCGCGAGGATGATGACCACGCTTTCCACGCCGCGCCCCACCACGGCGGCAAAGGCGAAGATGAGCAGGATGTTCGGGATGCTCTCGAAGACGTTGTAGACCCACTCCAGGAAGTCGCCGATCTTGCCGCCGAAGAAGCCGCCGAAGGCCCCCAGCAGCACGCCGATGGTGGTGGCCACCAGGGCCGCAGCCACACCCACGAAAACGCTGATCTCGGTGCCCTTGATGGTCTTGGCCAGCACGTCGCGGCCCAGCCGGTCGCCGCCCAGCGGCAGGGTTTGCGACTTCACCGTCACCGTGGTCTCGAACTTCTTCGACAGCTCGTCCCATTCGGCATAGCGCGGCGCCAGCGGGTCGATGTCGGACAGGTCCACGTTGGGCCCGGTGGGCACTTCGATGGCACCCACGGCCTGCGGTGCCCGCGGCCCCAGGAAGGTGGGTGGCGCATTCGGCACACCCACTTCGGCCTGCCAGTTCTTGGCCACCAGGCCGGTGGACGACAGCACGATGAGCAGCAGGAACCCGGTCACGATGATCAGCGACACCAGACCCAGGCGATCGGCCTTGAAGCGCCGCCAGGCGCTGGTCCAGACGCCTTCGCTCTTCTGCTGGGTGTCGTTCAGCGCCGACTGAACGGGCAGAACGGCGCTCATTTCAGGACCACCCGTGGGTCGGCGAATTTGTAGGCCACATCGGTCAGCAAGTTGATGAACATGGTGAGTACGGCCAGGTAGATCGTCACCGCCTGGATGACCGGGAAGTCGCTGCGGTTCACGGCCAGCAGCACTTCACGGCCCAGGCCGGGAATGGAGAAGAAGACTTCGATGAGGAAGCTGCCGACGAAGATGGAAGGCAGCGCCAGGCCGATGTTGGTGAGGATGGGAATCATGGCGTTGCGCAGCACATGGCGGTAGAGCACGGTGTTTTCCGTCATGCCCTTGGCGCGTGCGGTGCGCACATAGTCCTGGCCCAGTTCGTCGAGGAAGAAGGTGCGGTAAAGCCGCGTTTGCGGCGCCAGGCCCACCATCACGGCCAGCAGCACGGGGAGCGGGGTGTAGACCGCCAGATTCGTCAGCGTGCTGTCGCTCCAGCCCTGCACCGGAAACCAGCCCAGCTGGAAGCCGAAAACATACTGGCCGATGATGACGTAGACCAGAAAGCTGATCGACAGTGCGATGGTGGTCACCACCATCAGTGCGCGGTCGGTCAGGCTGCCACGGCGATAGGCCACCCACATCGCAATCGGCAGGGCCAGCAACACGTCGAGGATCAGGATCGGGATCATCACCGTCAGCGTGGCCGGCAAGCGCGTGGCAAACAGATTGCTCACCGCCTCATTCGTGGCCCAGCTCTTGCCCCAGTCGAAGGTGACGATCTGCTTGACGAAGAGCCACAGCTGATACCAGACCGGCTCGTCCAGCCCCAACGTCTGGCGAATGGCCTTGATCTGGTCGGCGCTGGCGTTCAGCCCGCCCAGCACCTCGGCCGGGTCGCCGCCGAAGTATTTGAAGAGAAAGAACACCAGCAGGATCACGCCTGCCAGCGTGGGGATCATCTGCCAGAGGCGGCGTATCAGGTAGGCGGCCATCGATTGCGGGTCTCCGAGAGAGCACTTCACTCGCCGTTGCTCGTGGCTGAACGGAAGGTAAGCACCCTTAATTTGAACTGGGCGAGTTTAGGGGCCAGGATGGGGCGTTGCTGCGGGTGATTTCCCCCCCGGGCTGCGGGTGAAGCTGAGCAAGGCCCATGCCCGCTGGCGCCTAGACTTGGCGTTTTGCTTCCTGGGGCTCACCGTGGCGCTCCCGCTTCGCTTCATTGCTGTTTTGGCTGGGTTGCTGGCGCTTTTGCCGGCGGGGCCTGCATGGGCGCAGCCCGCGCCCGTGAAGACCGTTCGTGTGGCCTTCAGCGGCAGCGAAAGCGGCTTTGATCCGGCACGCATTTCCGACGTCGTGTCTGCGGCCGTGGTGGCCAGCCTGTTCGACTCGCCGCTGACCTACGACCTGCTGGCCCGCCCCGTTCGCCTGAAGCCGAACACCGCCGCTCTGCCCGAGGTGTCCGACAACTACACGCGCTTCGTCTTTCGCTTGAAAGCCGGCATCTACTTCAGCGACGACCCGGCCTTCAACGGCAAGCCACGTGAACTGACGGCTGCCGACTACGTCTACAGCATCAAGCGTTATTACGACCCGATCACGCGCAGCCCCAGTTTTTTCCACTTCGAGAACGCCGGCCTGATCGGCCTGACAGCGCTGCGCAAAAAAGCGCTGGATACCCGCCAGCCCTTCGACTACGACACCGTCGTTCCCGGCATCCGCGTGCTCGACCGTTACCGCTTCGAGGTGCGCACAGACAAGCCCGCGCCACGCCTGCCCTTCCTGTTTGCCAACGCGTCCATCAGCGGCGCCTTGGCGCGCGAGGTGGTGGAAAGCCACCCGCCAGACCAGATGGTGCCGCCCGTGGGCACCGGGCCTTTCCGCCTGGCCAGCTGGACACGCGGCTCGCGCATCGTGCTGGAACGCAACGCCGCCTACCGCCATGGGGTCCACGACGAAAACCCGCCGGAAGGCGACACGCTGGGGCGCGACATCGCCAACCAGTTCCGCGGCCGCGCCCTGCCCATGGTCGACCGGGTGGTCATCGCCATCATTGAAGAAGCGCAGCCGCGCTGGCTGGCCTTCTTGAACGACGAACTCGACATGATCGCGGTGCCGCCTGAATTCATCAGCCAGGCCGCACCCAACGACCAGGTGGCACCCAATCTGGCCAAGCGCGGCATCCAGATGCGGCAAACCGTCATCCCCATCACGCGGCATGTTTATTTCGGCATGGAAAACGCCACGGTCGGCGGCTACGAACCGCACAAGGTGGCCTTGCGCCGAGCGCTGGCGCTGGGCTATGACACGGCACGCGAAATCAGCGTGGTACGCCATGGCCAGATGGTGCCGGCGCAGTCGGTCATGCCGCCTGGCGTGAGCGGCTACGACCCGGCGCTGAAATCGGAAATGGCTGAAGTAGACCCGGCGCGCGCAAAGGCCCTGCTCGACCTGTACGGCTATGTAGACCGCGACGGCGACGGCTGGCGCGAGTCGCCCGACGGCACGCCCCTGGTGCTGGAATTGACAACCGAGCCCAGCCAGCAGGCGCGCGCGCTGCAGGGCCTGTGGCAGAAGTCGATGAAGGCCATTGGCGTGAAGATGGAATTCCGCATCGGCGCCTGGCCCGAGAACATCAAGGCCAGCCGCGCGGGCCGGCTGATGATGTGGACCACGGGCTGGTCTGCGGCCATTCCTGACGGCACCTACTTCATGGACCTGCTGTACGGCCCGAACAAAGGCCAGGCCAATGCATCGCGTTTCGACCTGCCGGCCTTCAATGCGCTGCACGAACGCCAGCGTGTGCTGCCCGACGGACCCGAGCGTGATGCACTCATTCAGCAGGGCATGAAACTTTCGCTGGCCTACATGCCCTACAAGGCCAGCGGTCACGATGTGCAGACCTGGCTGATGCAGCCGCGTGTGCTGGGCTACCTGCCCAATCCTTTCATTCGCGACTTCTGGCGCCATATCGATATCGCGCCAGGCGCCACCACCCCCTGATCAGGAACCCGCATGACGCTCGTTCGTATTTTCCTTCTCGCCGTGTTGGCGATTGCCCCGGCAATTGCCCCGCTATCGGCTCAGGCGCAAAGCAGCGCTGAGAAGAAGGTGCTGCGCTACGCCTTCCCCGTGGCCGAGAGCAACTTCGACCCGGCGCAGATCACCGACCTGTACTCGCGCACCGTGGCTGCGGGCATCTTCGACTCGCCCTACGAATACGAATTCATGGCCCAGCCCATCGGCATACGCCCGACCACGGCCGCCGGCATGCCCGAGATCAGCGAAGACTTCAAGACCTTCACCGTTCGCATCAAACCCGGCATCTACTTCGACAACGACCCAGCGTTCAAAGGAAAGAAACGCGAGTTGACGGCCGAGGACTACGTCTTTTCGCTGAAGCGCCACTACGACCCGCGCTGGAAAAGCGGCAACCTCTACATCCTGGAGAACGCCAAGATTCTGGGCCTGAGCGAACTGCGCAAACGGCTGATGGATGCCGGCAAGCCTTTCGACTACGACACTCCTGTCGAAGGCCTGCGCGCGCTGGACCGTTACACCTTCCAGATCAAGCTGGCCGAATCGTCGCCGCGCTTCATCTACAGCTTCTTCACCGATGGCTCGTTCACCGGCGCGCTGGCGCGTGAAGTGGTCGAGTTCTACGGCGACCGGATAGGCGAACACCCGGTGGGCACGGGGCCCTACCGGCTGGCCGACTGGAAGCGCAGTTCACGCATCGTGCTGGCGAAGAATCCCAACTACCGCGAAGTCTTCTACGACGAGAACCCGCCCGCCAGCAACGCCCGCCTGGTGGCCATGGCGCAGCAATACAAAGGCAAGCGGCTGCCGATGATCGACGAGGTGCACATCTCCATCATTGAAGAAGTGCAGCCGCGCTGGCTGGCGTTTTTGAATGGCGAACATGACCTGATGGAAAGGCTGCCCGCCGACTTCGCCACCAGCGTGATTCCCAACAACGAACTGGCGCCGAACCTGGCCAAGCAGGGCATGAAGGCGTTTCGCTATCCGCTGGCAGACGTGGCCGTTTCCTATTTCGGCATGGAGCACCCGGTGGTGGGCGGTTACGAGCCGCACAAGGTGGCGCTGCGCCGCGCCATTGGCCTGGCCGTGGATGTGGACCGCGAAATCCGCCTGGTGCGGCGCGGCCAGGCCATTCCCGGCCAGGGCCCCATCGCACCCGGGACCGTGGCCTACGACCCCACGTTCAAGACCACGATGAGCGACCACGACCTGGGCCGTGCCCAGGCCCTGCTCGACATGTACGGCTATGTCGACAAAGACGGTGACGGCTGGCGCGACCAGCCCGACGGCAGCCCGCTGCTGCTGGAATATTCCACCCAGCCCGACCAGGCCAGCCGCCAACTCAGCGAGCAGTGGAACCGCAATATGAAGGCGATCAATATCCGCATCGAATTCAAGACTGCGAAGTGGCCGGAAAACCTGAAGACCAGCCGCACCGGCAAGCTGATGATGTGGGGTGTGGGCTGGAGCGGCGGGCCCGACAGCGACACTTTCCTGGCCCTGGGCTACGGCCCGAACAAGGGCCAGGCCAACCACGCACGCTTCGACCTGCCGGCCTTCAACAAGCTCTACGAGCAACAGCGCGGCATGCCCAACGGCCCCGAGCGCAACGCCGTGATGGCCGAGGCGGCGAAGCTGATGGTGGCCTACATGCCTTACAAAGTGCACGTACACCGCATCGGCACCGACATCACGCAGCCTTGGGTAGTGGCTTACCACCGCAACACGTTCGTGCGCGATTTCTGGAAATACATCGACATCGACCTGGAGACCTACAACCGCCGGCGCGGGGCACCGCAGTGAAGCGGCGTGACACCCTGGCACTGGGGGCAGCGGCTGGTGCTGCGCTGGTGCTGCCGGGCGTCACAGCGCTGGCGCAGCAGCGGCCCACGGGCGCCAAGGCGGGCGAGCGCGTGCTGCGCTATGCCTTTCAGGTGGCCGAGACCAACTTCGACCCGGCGCAGCTGAGCGACGTCTATTCCATCACCGTCACCGCGCACATCTTCGAAGCGCTCTACAACTACGACCACCTGGCGCGGCCACCGAAAGTCGTGCCTCTGGTGGCCATGGGCATGCCCGAGATCAGCCCCGACTACAAGGTCTGGACGGTGAAGATCCAGCCCGGCATCTACTTCGCCGACGACCCGGCTTTCAAGGGTGCGGCTGCCGGTGGCAAACGCGAGCTGACAGCCGACGATTTCGTCTTCACCTTCAAGCGCTTCGCCGACCCGGCCAACAAGAGCCCGACCTGGTCCACGATGGCCGAGGTTCAGCTTCTGGGTCTGGCTGAATTGCGCCAGCAGGCCCTGGACAGCAAGCGGCCGTTTGACTACGACCAGCCCATCGAAGGCCTGCGCGCGCTGGACCGCTACACCGTGCAGTTCCGCCTGGCTGCGTCGCGCCCCCGCTTCATGGAAGTGCTGGCCGCCACAGAAACCTATGGCGCTGTGGCGCGTGAAGTCGTGCAGGCCTATGGCGACAACATCGGCGCGCACCCGGTGGGCACCGGCCCGATGCGGCTGGGTGAATGGCGGCGTTCTTCGCGCATCGTTCTGGAACGCAACCCGGGCTACCGTGAAAGGCTTTGGCATGCCGAACCCGCTGCGGACGACGCCGCTGGCCAGGCCATCGCTGCGAAGCTGAAGGGCCGGCGCATTCCACTGGTCGATCGCGTGGAGATCGCCGTCATCGAAGAAGCGCAGCCGCGCTGGCTGTCTTTCCTGAACGGGCAGTTCGACTTTCTGGAACGCGTGCCCGGTGCCTTCATCGGCATGGCCATGCCCGGCGGGCAGATCGCGCCCAACCTGGCCAAGCAGGGCATCAAGGGCGAGATCGTGCTGACCACCGATGTGGTGATGACGTACTTCAACATGGAAGACCCGGTGGTCGGCGGCCTGGAGCCCTACAAGGTGGCCTTGCGCCGCGCCATCGGCCTGTGCGTGGACCTGGAACGCGAGATCAAGGTCGTGCGCCGCGGCATGGCCATCCCCGCGCAAAGCCCGGTCGTGCCCTACACCAGCGGCTACGACCCCCAGTTCAAGAGCGAGAACAGCGAATACAGCCCGGCCCGCGCCATGGCCCTGCTGGACATGTATGGCTACACCGACAAGAACGGCGACGGCTGGCGCGAGCAACCCGACGGCAGCCCCCTGGTGCTGCAGCCAGCCACCCAGCCCGACCAGAGCAGCCGCGAGCTGAACGAGCTTTGGCAGAAGAACCTGGCCGCCATCGGCCTGCGCGTGGAATTCAAGCCCGCCAAGTGGCCAGAGAACCTGAAGGCCGCCCGCGCCGGCAAGCTGCAGATGTGGGGCGTGGCGTCGGCTGCATCGGGCGGCGACGGGCAAGGCATCTTCGAGCGCTACTACGGCCCGCAGTCTGGCCAGGGCAACCTGGCGCGCTTCAAGCTGCCGGCCATGGACGCCATCTTCGACCGCCTGACCCTGCTGCCCGACGGGCCGGAGCGCGAAGCGGTCTTCGACGAAGCCAAGCGCCTGGCCGTGGCCTACATGCCCTACAAGCTGCACTGCCACCGCTTTGTGGCCGACCTGATGTACAGCCATGTCAGGGGCTACCGCCGGCCCGCCTATTGGTACAACTGGTGGCACATGGTGGATGTGGAACCCGTGGTGGGGGCGGCATGAAGCGCCGGGCCATGCGGCGCGCGTGAAGCGGCGCGACATCTTGCTGGCCGGCGCGGCTGGCACCACCAGCCCCTGGCTGGCGCTGCAGGCCAGCGCGGCAGCCCCAGTGAAGACGCTGCGCGTGGTGCAGAACATCGCCGAAGCCGGCTTCGACCCGCCGCGCGTGAGCGACCAGACTTCGGTGCGCATCAACTCGCACATCTTCGAGTCCCCTCTGACCTACGACCCGCTGGCGCGGCCAGCGGTGCTGGTGCCGCTGACGGCGGCCGGAATGCCCGAAGTTGCTGCTGATTTCCGGCACTTCGTCTTCACGCTGCAACCCGGCATCCTGTTCGCAGACGATCCCGCGTTTCAGAGCTCAAACGGCCAGCCGCGCGAACTGGTGGCAGCCGATTACGTGTTCAGCATCAAGCGCTATTACGACCCGGCGACCATCACCGAACATCTGTACCTGTTCGAGAACGAGAAGATCCTGGGCCTGACCGAACTGCGTGAGCGCGCGTTGAAGTCCAAGACGCCTTTCCCCTACGACACCGACGTGCCCGGCCTGCGCGTGCTGGACCGCTATCGCTTCGAGGTTCGCCTGGCTGAACCGTCACCGCGCTTCGTGCACCTGCTGGCCAGCCCCCAATGCGGCGCCGTGGCGCGCGAGGTGGTGCAGGCTTACGGCAGCGACCTGATGGCGCACCCGGTGGGTACGGGGCCGTTCAGGCTGGTGGCGCGCGAATGGCGGCGCGGCTCGCAGATCGTGCTGGAAAGAAACCCGCGTTTTCGCCAGCAACTGTTCCACACCGTGGGCGCCGGGCCCGAGCCGCATTTGCAAGCCGCCGCCGCGCGCCTGGCCGGCACCAGGTCGCCCCGCGTGGACCGCGTGGAAATGCAGATCATCGAAGAATCTCAGCCGCGCTGGCTGGCATTCCTGCGCGGTGAATTCGATGTGCTCACCGTGCCATCTGACTTCGGCCAACTGGCCATGCCCGGTGGCGTGGTGGCGCCGTTTCTGCAGCGCAAGGGTGTGCAGGCCGAGCGCAATCTGTCACCTTCGCTCAGCCACAGCTTCTTCAATTTCGACGACCCGCTGGTGGGGGGCTACACGGCTGAGAAGGTCGCTCTTCGCCGCGCCATCGCCATGGCGCACGACAACCACGAGCTGGTGCGCAGCGTCATCAAGGACCAGGCCATCGTGGCGCAAAGCGTCATTCCGCCCGAATGCTTTGGCTACGCCCCCAACTTCAAGAGCGAACTGAGTTCGCCTTCGCATGCGCGCGCCAACGCGCTGCTGGACCTGCATGGCTACAAGCGCAGCCAGACCAGCGGCAACGGCTGGCGCACTTTGCCCAACGGCCAGCCGCTGCTGCTGCGCATGGCTTTCCCGCCCGACCAGCGTGCGCGGGCTTTGAGCGAGCTGTGGTTCAAGCACTTGTCGGCCGTGGGCCTGCAGGTGAAGTTCGAATTCGCCAAGTTCGGCGAACTGATCAAGCGTTCGCTCTCAGGCCAATTGATGATCTGGAGTTTCATCTGGGCTGCGAGCAGCCCCGACGGCGACTTCTTCCTGGGCCTGACCTATGGACCCAATGCAGGACAAAGCAGCGACAGCCGCTTCAAGCTGCCCGCCTTTGACGCTTTGTACGAGCGTCAACGTGTGCTGCCCGATGGCCCGGAGCGTCTGGCCTTGATGCGCCAGGCCCAGCGCCTGCAACTGGCCTACATGCCGGTGATTCCGCACTACCACCCCATCGAAACCGAACTGCTGCAGCCTGGCGTGCAAGGCCCCGTGCGCCACCCCTTCAACACCGACTGGTACCGCTGGGCAGACATCGACAGCCCGGTGGCGTGAGGAACACACCATGACCGCCATCAGAATGGCGCAGTACCAAGCCTGGTTGACAGAACATCATGGCCTGACGTTCGGGCGTTATGACGACCTGTGGCACTGGTCGGTGACGGACTTGCCCGCGTTCTGGCAATCCATCTGGGATCATTTCGATCTGCAGTCGCCCAAGCCGCACAGCGCGGTGCTGGCGCTGCCTGAAAGCGGCCTGCGCATGCCCGGCGCGCAGTGGTTCAGCGGCGCGCAAGTGAATTACGCGCAGCAGGTGCTGCGGCACGCCGATACAGCGCATGCGGCCGGCCACCCGGCCATCGTCTACCAGGACGAAAGCCGTCAGGCGCTGGGCTTGCCGCCGCAGGAGATGCGCTGGCCTGAACTGCAGCGTCAGGTGGCGGTGCTGGCCACCCGCTTCACGCAATTCGGCATTCAACCAGGGGACCGCATCTGCGCCTACCTGCCCAACACGCCGCAAACGGTGGTGGCCTTCCTGGCCTGCGCCAGCGTGGGTGCGCTGTGGAGCGTGTGCAGCCCCGACATGGGCCCGGTGGCTGTGCTGGACCGCTTCCAGCAGATCGAACCCAAGCTGCTGCTGGCGGTAGACAGCCAGGTCTGGGCCGGCACCACACACGACCGCCTGGGCGCGCTGCGCGAGGTGGCTGCAGGCTTGCCCAGCCTGCAGCACCTGGTGCTGATGGGGGACGTTGATGTGCCTGGGCCGTGGGCCACGCACCGCTGGGCAGCCCTGGTGGCCGGCGAGCCGCCCGCCGGTTGGGCCCCCGCCTGGCTGCCTTTCGAGCACCCGCTGTGGATCGTCTATTCCAGCGGCACCACGGGCCTGCCCAAAGCCATCGTGCATGGCCATGGCGGCATCGTGCTGGAAGCACTGAAAGGCACGCTGCACAACGACATCCATCCCAGTGCCGCCACGGGCGAGCGCTTCTTCTGGTTCAGCAGCACGGGCTGGATCATGTGGAACGCGCAGGTGGCAGCCCTGCTGGGTGGCACCACGATCTGCTTGTTCGACGGCAACCCGGGCGGGTCTTCCAAAACGCCTGACTGGGGTGTGCTGTGGCGCTTTGCGGGTGCCGCGGGCGTGACCTGGTTCGGCGCTGGCGCCGCTTTTTACGCCAGTTGCCTGAAGGCCGGCGTGCAGCCGATGCAAGAGGCTGACCTGTCGCGTCTGCAAGCCGTGGGCAGCACGGGCAGCCCGCTGTCGGACGAGTGCTACGACTGGATCTGGCACCACCTGCCGCAACCCGGCGGCCAACGCATTTGGTTGAACCCTGTCAGCGGCGGCACCGACTTCGCTGGCGCATTCGTCGCCGGCCACCGTGGCCTGCCGGTGGTGAAAGGCGAGATGCAATGCCGCTGCCTGGGTGCCGCCATCCATGCCTTCAGCGAAGACGGCCAGTCCTTGATCGACGCCGTAGGTGAGCTGGTCTGCACCCAGCCCATGCCTTCGATGCCGCTGTACTTCTGGAACGACACCGGTGGCCAGCGCTACCGAGACAGCTACTTCGACATGTTCCCCGGCGGAAGCGGACAGCCGGCGGCCTGGCGCCATGGCGACTGGATTCGCATCACGCCCTGCCCCGTTTCTGGCGACCCAAGCCAGCGGCAAGCCCATGGCGCCATCATCTACGGCCGCAGCGACGCCACCATCAACCGCCACGGTATCCGCATGGGCACGGCAGAGCTGTACCGCGCAGTGGAAGTGCAGCCCGAAGTGCTGGACAGCCTGGTCGTGGACCTGGAATACCTGGGCCGTGAAAGCTGGATGCCGCTGTTCGTCGTCTTGCGTGAAGGCCAGACTCTGGACGCAGCCTTGCAGCAGCGCCTGCGTTCAGCCATCAGGCAGGCGTTGTCTGCCCGCCATGTGCCGAGCGACATCTTTCAGGTGGCCGCCATCCCGCGCACCTTGTCGGGCAAAAAGATGGAACTGCCGGTGAAAAAGTTGCTGCAGGGCGCAGCGCCGGAGGCGGTGTTCAAGCGCGACGCGATGGCCAACGCCGACTGCGTGGACTGGTTCGCAGACCTGGCGCGGCAGCGTGCTGGCCAGGCATCTGGCTAGACTGCGTCCATGACCTCACCGCTGATCCATCCGCCGGCCTGCTGGTGCGCCTTGCACAGCCGCCGCCTTTTCACCGGCTGGCTGGTAGCAGGCACAGCCAGCGCTGCGGGCGCAGCTTTCGGCCAGTCATCAGAGGAAGGCGGCCTGCGCGGCGACGTGGGCCGCAATTCGCGCTTCACCAAGCTGGTCTCGGCAGAAGAGGTGGAAGCCGCCGCCGCGCAGCAATACAGGCAAATGATGCGCGAAGCCGCGCAAAAGCGCGCCCTGGCGCCCGACAACCACCCGCAGGTGCAGCGGCTGCGCAGCATCGCCCAGCGCATCGTGCCGTACGCACTGCCCTGGAACAACCGCGTGCGGCAGTGGAATTGGGAAGTGAATCTGCTCGGCAGCGACCAGATCAACGCTTTTTGCATGCCCGGCGGCAAGATCGCTTTCTATGCCGGCATCTTGACCAAGCTGCAGCTGAGCGACAGCGAAGTGGCGGCCATCATGGGCCATGAGGTGGCGCATGCGCTGCGCGAACATGCGCGCGAACGCCTGGGCAAGACGGCGGTCACGCGCATCGGTGCCAGCTTGCTCAGCTCCGTGTTCGGCCTGGGCGGCACGGGCGATGCTTTGCTGAACATGGGTGGGCAGTTTCTGACGCTGAGGTTCAGCCGCGAAGATGAAACCGAAGCCGACCTGGTGGGCATGGATCTGTCGGCCCGCGCCGGCTATGACCCCCGTGCCGGCGTGACGCTGTGGCAGAAGATGATGAACGCCAGCAAGGGCGCGCCGCCGGAGTTTCTGTCCACGCACCCGGCTGGCGACACCCGCATCCGCGACATCCAGTCCAAGCTGCCCAAGGTGGAGCCGCTGTTTAAGCGGGCGGACAAACCGAATCGTGTCTTTGGGCCACCGAGGGCCTAGCCCGCCGTCAAGCTTTCACCACTTCGCCGGCAACTCCCGCAGCAGCACCACGCGCCGGCGGCCAACTTCGACATATTCGCCGCGCTCCAGGTCTTTCATCACGCGGCTGACCATTTCCCGTGAACAGCCCAGGCGTTGCGAGATTTCCAGATGCGATGGCGCGGGTTCGGCCACGCGCCGGCCGTCGGGCTGGGGCTGGGCGATTTCTTCCAGCAGCGCTTTGAGCCGGCCATAGACATCGTTCAACGCGATCTGCTTCAGGCCCACGGTGGCAGCGCGCGCTCGGCGTATGACTTTGGCCAGCAGCTCAAAGGCAAACGCCGGGTCGTCTTTCAGGTGTGCTTGCAGCGTGGGGCGTGCGACGACCACGCAGACGGTGGCTTCCACCGCTTCGACATGGGCAGAACGAGACCCGCCGTCCAGGCCCATTTCGCCCACGTATTCGCCCGGTCCGTAGTTGGCGTAAGTGACTTCGCGGCCGTCTGCGCCCACGCTGTAGGCGCGAAGCTGACCTTTCAGCACGATGTAGAGCGTGTCGCCGATGTCACCTTCGACGATGAGCTGCACGCCGCGCCGCACATGCCGCGTTTCACCACGGCTCGCCAAGGCGCGCAGAGACGCACTCATCAGCGCGGTAGCCAGGGGGTCGGGGTCGTTCTTGCGGCCTGTCGCCATCTGCAGCACAGGGAAGGCGATGGGCCTGCCGTGTGTTGCCGATGCTAGGCCAAGGCCGGGCTGGATGCTGAGATCAGCGCGCGGCCACGCCCAAACGAAGCGCGCCCACCAGCGGCGGCAGCAGCGCCACCTGGCGCACCAGCTCGCGGATGCTGGCCGCACCCGTCTTGCCGCGGATGCTGCCGATCTGGGTGCGCACGGTGCTCACGGCCACGCCCTGGCGCGTGGCGATTTCTGTCGGGCGCACGCCGTTGCAAAGCAGTTCCAGCACGCGGCTTTCAGTCGGTGTCAGCGACATGCTGCGGGCAAAGCCCTGCACCGACAACTGCGCACACATCTGGCGCTTGCCCAGCACCAGCAAGGTGGTTTGGCCCGAGCTTGCAGACCCCGCGGCAGCACCACTGGTTGGTTCGGCGTCAGCCGTGGGCAAAGGCACGACCGAGACACTGACGCGGTGCTCGCCTTCACCCAGCGTGAGCAGCCGGCGCAGGCCGCGCTGCGCGGCTGCCAGCGCGTCATACAACGGCGCCACATCTTGCGGGCGGTGCGCGCGCAGCGCATGGCCCAGCAGTTGCAGCGGGTGCTCGCCGTCCATCTCGTGCCGTGCGGCGTGGTTGACGTACAGCACTTGCGCGTCGGCATTGACGAGCAGCATGCCGTAGTCGATCTCGTCGAGCATGCGCGTCAACCACTGGCTGAACTGCCCGCCGCGACGCCGATCGCTGTGAGCGAACTGCAGACTGTGCGGGGCGGCAGAACGGGTGGCCATGGCGGCGGCCAGTGCTTGTTGCGCTTTCGCGCCGACGATCTGAAACATGCTGTTTTCCCCTTCGCTGTAACGGAGTCGAGGCTTCGACATGGAAATCAAATCTACGGAATGGGGCGGCTGCGGGGCGGTGAATCTGCGTTCAGCGCTCGGTGATTTTTTTACCTTGCGCACCTGGCTCCTTCTGGTCGCGGCGCAGTGGTGGCAGGTCGCCCAGTGCCGCCAGCAGGCTGGCCACGCTGGGGTGGCCGGTCTTCTTTCGGATGGCGGCGATCTGGCTGCGCACGGTGGCCACGCCTACACCCAGGCGGTCGGCTGCTGTCTGCGCCTTGTGGCCGTGCAGCAGCGCTTCCAGCACGCGTCGTTCGGCCGCGCTCAGGCCGTAGATGGTGGCAAAACCGCTGGCGTCGAACAGGGCGTCTGGCGAAGGCGCCAGCATCATCAAAACCGGTGGCGCCGGCGCATTCACGGTGGGCGCGCTCAGCGGCCGCAAGCTAGCGTGAAGCGTCATGTCGCCTTCAGCCCAGCTCAACTGCTGTGCTTGACCACCTGCTGCCCCCGCGAGCGCCGATTGGAAATCACCGCGTCGTGCGGCGGACCGCGCCGCGAGGTACCCGTCTGCGGTGAGGCCCACCATGCAGTCCTGGATCAGCATTTCCTGCGCGGCCAGGTTGGCGTGCAGCACCAATCCGTCAGGCTGCAACAGGAGCATGGGATAGGCCAGAGTGTCAACAGCGGCAGTAAGCGCATGCTCACTTAGAACCAGCTGTACCGGGGACGTTTCAGGCTCTTCCTTGGTTATGCTCATTTGAATGACGCTACCGGCACCCCCCCATCACGGCATCATTGACTTGTATGAACCGCACGGAATCCCTCCCAATGGTGGGCCACAGTTCGGGGGGGGTTCGACCGTCTACCCCCTTTTGGGGGAAGCCCCACCTATGATTTGCCGGTGTGCAACCGTATGTCTTCCCTGACCTGGCGTTCTGCCGCTGCAGCAATTTGTCTGGTGTCAGCGGCATCAGTTGCGTCAGCCGCGTCAGCGGCATCAGCTGCAGCAGGCGCAGGGGCCAGCGACAAGCCCCTGGTTTTCTGTGCCGACGCCAGCCCCGAAGGCTTCGACCCGGCGCTGTGGGACAGCAGTTCCACCAGCAACGTCACCAACCAGATCTTCAACAGCCTGGTGGCCTATCGCCGGGGCACGGCTGAGCTCAAACCCATGCTGGCCACGGCTTGGAAGGTGGCGCCTGATGCACGCGCGGTCACGTTCATGCTGCGCCGCGACGTGGCCTTCCACACCACGCCCTACTTCAAGCCCACACGGGCGATGAATGCCGACGACGTGATCTTCAGCTTTCAGCGCATGCTGGATGCCGAGCACCCGTTTCACCGCGCCTTCCCGGCCACCTATGTGCAGGCGCAAAGCCTGGGCCTGCCGCAGATGGTGGCCGGCATCGACCGCATCGACGCGCACACGGTGCGCTTTCGCCTGCACCAGCCCAACGTCAACTTCCTGTCGTACTTCGCTGGCGCCTTCGCCTCCGTCCATTCGGCGGAATATGCGGCACAGCTGATGGCCGCAGGCCGCGCCACAGCGATCAACAATCAGCCTGTAGGCACCGGGCCCTGGCGCTTCAAGAGCTACCGCAAGGACGACGTGCTGCGCATGCAGCCCCACCCCGGCTACTGGGGCGGGGTGCAAAAGCCGCGCGCCCTGGTGTTTGCCATCAGCCGCGAGCCCAATGTGCGCGTGCAGAAACTGGCGCGCGGCGAATGCCAGGTGGCAGCGGCCATTCGCGATGTCGATGTCAGCAGCCTGGAAGGGCACCCGCAGGTGGTGGTGCTGAAAACGCAGGCACTGAACATCAGTTACCTGGCTTTCAACTTGAAGCGCCCGCTGCTGCAAAAGCGCGAAGTGCGCGAAGCGCTGGACATCGCCATCGACCGTGATTCGCTGTTCAAGGTGTTGTTCCCGCGCGGCGACGCGCTGCAGGCCGCCAGCGCTTTTCCGCCCAGCGTGCCCGGCTACAGCACGCAGCTACGCAACGAATACAACCCGGCACGCGCGCGCAGCCTGCTGGCTGCGGCAGGTGTGGCACCCGGCACCACCATCGACCTTTGGGCCCTGCCCATCAGCCGCCCCACCAACCCGAACGGTCAGCTGATGGCGCAACTGATCCAGGCCGACTGGGCGCAGGTGGGCATCCGTGCGCGCATCCTCACCTACGAATGGGGTGAATACCTGAAACGCGCCAACAACGGCGAGCACGATGTCTACATGAGCGGCTGGAGCAGCGACGTGCCCAGCGCCGACGACTTCCTCACGCCCAATCTCAGCTGTGCCGCCAGCCGCGACGGCATCAAGTTCTGCAATGCAGAATTCGACAAGTTGCTGGTTGCAGCGCGGGCAGAGATCGATGTCGCCAGGCGCCTGCTGCTGATTGAACAAGCGCAAGTCATCTTCAAGCGCGAACGCCCCTGGATCACGATGGCGCATTCTTCTATCTACATGCCTTTGCGCAAGGACGTGCGCGGCTTCGTCATGGCACCCGACGGCAGCGTTGATTTCGAGGGCGTGTGGCGAGAATGAAGGTTGTCGAACTGCGCGCGGAAGACATCCACGCCCACCCCGACTTCCGCAAGCTGGCCAGCCTGCAGGGTGTGGTGCACGACCTGCGCTACGCCAGCAGCAACAATTTCGCCGGCAGGGTTCTGTACAACGACCTCGATTGCGCCTGGCTTCGCGTGGAAGCCGGCAGCGGCCTGGAAGCCGCCGCCCGCTGGCTCGCCGTGCACCACTCTGGCTGGACCTTGCGCGTGCTGGACGCCTTGCGCCCGCACCGCGTGCAGCAGGCCATCTGGGCCGACGTGGTGGGCACGCCGATGGCCCCGTACTTCGCCGACCCGGCGCATGGCTCCATCCACAGTTACGGCATGGCGGTGGACGTGACTTTGGTGGACGGCCAGGGCCATGAGGCCGACATGGGCAGCGGCTTCGACGAAATGAACCGGGCCTCGCACCCGGCCCTGCACGCAGAGCATCTGGCCAGCGGCCGGCTTCGGCAAGAACACTTGGCGCTGCGCGCAGCCCTGGCCGGCGCGATGGCGGCTGGCGGCTTTTCGGGCATCGACACCGAGTGGTGGCACTTCGACCACGGCGACCGAAGTGCCGTTCGGCGCCACCTGCCGCGCGTGGACTGATGACGAGCAAGCTGCGATGACCTGGCAGAGACGACATCTTCTTCAAGCCGCCGCAGCCATCGGTGCCGCCGGTGGCACGGCCATGGCCCCGCTGCAGGCCCACACCAAAGCACCGCTGCGCGCGCGCCGCCTGCAGCCCGGCGACACCGTGGCGCTTGTCAACCCGTCTGGCGCCATCTACGAACGGGCGCCGTATGAAACTGCCACCGAAAACCTGCAAGCCCTGGGCTTCAAGGTGCGCCAGGCGCCCAACCTGCGCGCGCGCTACGGCCACTTCGCCGGCACCGACGCGCAGCGCGCAGCCGACATCAACGCCATGTTCGCCGACCCCGGCGTACACGGCCTGCTGGCCATGACCGGCGGCTCGGGCGGCACGCGCATGCTGCCGCTGGTGGACTACGACGCCATCGGCCGCACACCCAAAGTCCTGGGCGGGTTTTCCGACCTGACGGCGCTGATCAATGCCGTACAGGCCCGCACCGGCCTGGTCACCTTCCACTGCCCCATGGGGGCTTCGGAATGGAACGAGTTCAGCGTGCGGCAGTTTCGCGCCGTGGTCATGGACGCTGAGACCCCCACCCTCTCCAACCCGCAGGACAAGGAAGACGCGCTGGTGCCCAAAAACAACCGCACGCGCACGCTGCGTGGCGGGCGCGCACAAGGCGCGCTGGTGGGCGGCAATCTGGCCGTGCTCACGGCCATGGCCGGCAGCGACTACTGGCCGCATTTCGACGGCAGCATTCTGGTGCTGGAAGAAGTCAACGAGTACATCTACCGCGTCGATCGCATGCTCAGCACCTTGAAGCTGACCGGCGCGCTGGACCGCCTGGCCGGCGTGGTGCTGGGCGGCTTCACCAACTGCGGGCCGGGCGACGGCAACTACGGCACGCTGACGCTGGACGAAGTTTTCGACGACTACTTCGGTGGCCTGGGCGTGCCGGTCTACAGCGGCGCCAGCTTCGGCCACATCCGCCGCAAGTTCACGCTGCCCCTGGGCCTGCCGGCCGAAATAGACGCCGACGCCGGCACCTTGCGCCTGCTGCAAGCCGCCGTCACCTGAAGCGCGGGTATGTACCCGGCCTGGTTTACATCAGGCAAGGCTAATATCAGCGAAATTGCATATGCGGATGGACGGCTGGAGGTACACAGCATGGCAGGTCAACGGATTGATGCGCTGCAGACCGAGGTGCAGACCGGGGTGCAGATAACGGGCCCCGGCGGCCGTCTGCGCAAGGCGCCAGAGAGCTTCATCGCGGCAGACGGCATGCGCCAGGTGTTTGCCGAGGCCCAAGCCGGCCGACGTGACTTCATTCGCAGCGCTTTCGCTGCTGCCGTGGCCGGTGGTGGTGCTGTGGGTTCGGCCCGTGCGCTGGCGCAGTCCAACCCCGTGCCGGCGGCGGGTGGTGACCGCCACATCCTCAATCTGCCCGCCCATACCCTGGGCCTGGGCCAGCCGGTGGTGACCGACGGCTACGGCCGGCCGTCGAAATATGAGGCCAATGTGCAGCGCCGCCAAAGCCCGGGACTGACCCAGACCACCCAGGCCAGCGTGAGCTTCGCACCGCTGCAAAGCCTCTTCGGCATCGTCACCCCCAGCGGTTTGCACTTCGAGCGCCATCACCAGGGCTGGTGGGACATCGACCCCAGCCAGCACCGCCTGATGATCAACGGCAGCGACGAGCGCATCCTGAAAAAGCCGATGGTCTTCACCATGGACGAGTTGATGCGGCTGCCCACCGTCAGCCGCTTTCATTTCATCGAATGCGGTGCCAACACCGGCATGGAATGGGGCAACGTGGCCGTGCCCACCTGCCAGTACACGCACGGCATGCTCAGCTGCAGTGAATTCACTGGCGTGCCCTTGAAGCTGCTGCTGGACATGTGCGGTGTGGACTACAAGCGCGCCCGTTTCGTGCTGGGCGAAGGCGCCGACGGCTCCAGCATGACGCGCACCCTGCCCATGGAACTGGTGGAAAGCGGCGAGGTGTTCGTGGCCTACGGCCAGAACGGCGAAATGCTGCGGCCTGAGAACGGCTACCCGCTGCGCCTGGTGGTGCCAGGCGTGCAAGGCGTGAGCTGGGTGAAATACCTGCGCCGCATCGAAGTGGGCGACCAGCCCTACGCCGCCAAGGACGAAGCCATTCACTATATGGACCTGATGCCCGGCGGCATGCACCGCCAGTACAGCAGCACGCAGGAATGCAAGAGCGTCATCACCACGCCGTCGGGCGGGCAGGTACTGCTGGACAAGGGCTACTACCAGATCAGCGGCCTGGCCTGGTCGGGCAAGGGCCGGGTCAAGCGCGTGGATGTGTCGGTAGACGGCGGCCGCAACTGGCAGACGGCGCGCCTGCAGGACCCGGTGATGAGCAAGTGCCTGACGCGCTTTTCGCTGGACTGGGCCTGGGACGGCAAACCCACCCTGGTGCAAAGCCGCGCCACCGACGACACCGGCTATGTGCAGCCCAGCTACCAGCAGCTGCGCAAGGTACGCGGTTCGCGGTCGATCTATCACAACCATGCCATCCAGACCTGGCTGGTGCAGGAGAGCGGCGAGGTGAAGAATGTTCAGCTCTCGTAAGGTGTTGATCGCTGGCTTGTTGCTGGGCTTGCTGCAGGGCTTGCAACTCACGTTGGCTACTGGCGCGTGGGCTGCAGACCCTGCCAAGCCTGTCTATTCAGGCATGTTCACCCACATCGGCCGCGCCGCCACCCCCAGCGAAGTGAAGGCCTGGGACATCGACGTGCGCCCCGACTTCAAAGGCCTGCCGCCCGGCAGTGGCTCGGTCGCCCAAGGCATGGTGGTGTGGGAGGCGAAATGCGCTTCCTGCCACGGCATCTTCGGCGAAAGCAACGAGATCTTTTCGCCCCTGGTGGGCGGCACCACCCAGCAGGACATCCAAACCGGCCGCGTGGCGCGCCTGAACGACAGCGGGTTTCCCGGACGCACCACGCTGATGAAAGTGGCCACCATTTCCACGCTGTGGGACTACATCCGCCGTGCCATGCCGTGGAACATGCCGAAGTCGCTTTCAGACGACGAGGTCTATGCCGTCACGGCCTACCTGCTGCACCTGGGCGACGTGCTGCCCGACAGCTTTGTGATGTCGGACAAGAACATCGCGCAGGTGCAGGCCCTGCTGCCCAACCGCAACGGCATGAGCAGCGACCATGGCTTGTGGCCAGGCCAGGCCTTGGGCAATGGCGGCCAGCCCGATGTGAAGGCGGTGGCCTGCATGCGCGACTGCGCACCCGAGCCCAAGCTGGCCTCGTTCCTGCCCGACTTTGCACGCAATCAGCATGGCAACCTGGCCGACCAGAACCGTCTGGTGGGTGCGCAGCATGGTGCCGTCACGGCTGAAGCTGCTGCACCCGCACCCGCACCCGTACCCACTGCCGCACCCGCGACAGGGTCCGTCATGCCCTCGGCTTCCGCCCTGGCCACCAAGCTCAACTGCACGGCATGCCACGGCATGGAGAGAAAGATCGTCGGCCCCGGATTTGCCGAAGTGGCGAAAAAATACGCGGGGCAGGCCGATGCGCAGACCTACCTGGCCGGCCGGATCAAGTCTGGCGGCCAGGGGGTCTGGGGTTCGATCCCGATGCCCGCGCAAAGCCTGTCTGAAGAAGACGCCAAGACCCTGGCGCAGTGGCTGGCCAACGGGGCCAAGAAGTGAGTTGCAGGCAGCGACACGCCCTCAGGGATGTTCCGCTACGCTAGGTACCCTCCGTTTATTACGATGTTCGAAACCAAGACGCTAGGAGAAATGACATGCTGACCCGTCGTCAAGCCCTGACCCATTCCGCCAAGCTGGCGGCCCTGTTGGCCGGCGCAGGGCTGCTGCCCGCAGCGGCACAGGCGGCCTATCAAACGGCCGCCTTCGAGGCCAAGACCATGGCCGACCTGATGAAATCACTCGGCGGCAGCACGCCCGTCGAGAGCAAGGATGTCACCCTGACGGCACCGGACATTGCCGAGAACGGCGCTGTCGTGCCCGTGGGCGCGTCCACCAGCCTGCCCGGCGTCAAGCGGCTGATGCTGCTGGTGGAAAAGAACCCGGCCATGCTGACGGCCATCTTCGACGTCAACGACGCTGTAGAGGCCAACTTCTCCACCCGCGTGAAGATGGGCCAGTCGTCCAACGTCTACGCCGTGGCGATGATGGCCGACGGCAAGGTGCTCTTTGCTGTCAAGGAAGTGAAAGTCACCCTTGGCGGTTGTGGCGGCTGAATTTCAACTTTGAAGGAGATTGACATGCCTGATCCGATGCGCATTCGCGCCCAATCTGCAGACAACAAGATCACCGTGCGCGTGTTGATGAGCCACGAGATGGAAACCGGCTTGCGCAAAGACGCTTCCGGCAAGGCCATTCCCGCCTGGTTCATCCAGGACGTCACGGCCACGCACAACGGCAAGCCCGTGCTGGCCGCGCAATGGGGCCCGGCCGTGGCCAAGAACCCGTACATGCAGTTCATCGTCAAGGGCGGCAAACCCGGCGACAAGATCGGCATCACCTGGAAAGACAACAAGGGCGAAAGCCGTACCGACGAAGCCACTGTTTCCTGATCGTGGCCACAGGAGGAGACATGAAGAAGATCATCGTTGCAAGCTGGGTGGCGTTGTTGGCTGCAGGCGCCGCGGGCCCGCTGTTCGCGCAGGACAAGACGGCCGCCGAGGGCATTGCCGAATACCGCAAGATGCTCGAAGACGGCAACCCGGCCGAGCTCTTCGAGGCCAAGGGCGAAGACCTGTGGAAGCAAAAGCGCGGGCCCAAGAGTGCCACGCTGGAGCGCTGCGATCTGGGCAAGGGCCCGGGCGTGGTCAAGGGTGTGTTCGTCGAGATGCCGCGCTACTTCCCCGACACGCAGCGCGTGCAAGACCTGGAATCGCGCCTGCTCAGCTGCATGGGCACGCTGCAGGGCTTCGACACGGCCGAGATCGCCAAGACGCCTTTCGGTCGCGGCGAGATGGCCAACATCACGGCCATGGCCACCTGGATCGCTTCTCTGTCCAAAGGCATGGCTTTCAACCTGCCGCAAGGTCATGCCGAAGAGCGCAGGTTCTATGAATTGGGCAAGCGCGCCTTCTTCTTCCGCGGCGGCACGCACGACTTCAGCTGCGCCAGTTGCCATTCGGCAGAGAACATCCGCATCCGGCTGCAAGACCTGCCCAACCTGACGAAGAACCCGGGCGACGGCGTGGGCTTCGCGGCCTGGCCAGCCTACCGCGTCAGCAACGGGCAGATGTGGTCGATGCAGTTGCGGCTGAACGACTGCTATCGCCAGCAGCGCTTCCCGTACCCGGGCTTCGCGTCTGACGTGACCGTTTCGCTGGGCAGCTACATGGGCGTGAATGCCAAGGGTGCGATATCCATCGTTCCGGCCATCAAGCGCTGACGCTGCGCGACAGAACAAGAGGACAACCCACTTCATGAAGATCAATCGCACGAAGACTCTGCTGGTGGCCGCGGCTGCCGTGGGCCTGCTCACCGCCTGCGCCAACAAGCCCAGCCCGGCCGACCTGGACGCGCAGTTCAGCGCCATGATGAAAGCCTCGTTCCGCGACCAGGGCATCGCCAAGGTCGACCGCATCGAGCAAGACCTGGGGCAGTCGGCCTGTTCCAGCGAAAAGGAACCCACCGAAGCCGTGGCCCAGCGCGTGCAGGCGCAAGCGTTGGCCAGCATCAAGTGGCCCACGGGCGGACAGTACATCGGCGACTGGAAAGCCGGCGAGAAGCTGGCCCAGAGCGGCCGCGGCATGACCTGGACGGACAAGACGACAGCACCGCAGGACAACGGCGGCAACTGCTACAACTGCCACCAGATCGACAAGGCCGAAATCAGCTACGGCACCATCGGCCCCAGCCTGTGGAACTACGGCAAGCTGCGCGGAATCAGTGACGTGACCGCCGCCACCGCAGCACCCATCGTTCAGTACACCTGGGGCAAGCTGTGGAACACGCAGGCTTACAACGCCTGCTCCAACATGCCGCGCTTCGGGCATTCGGCCCTGCTGAACGAACAGCAGATCCGCGACATCATGGCCCTGTTGCTCGACCCGAAATCTCCGGTCAACCGGTAAGGCACACAAAAGGGCGCTTCGGTGGCCCTTTTTTGATGGGCCAAAGATCACTGATTGCAGAACCATGAATGTATCGAAACGCGATTTTCTGCAGGTGCTGGGCGCAGCTTCTGCAGCCGGGCTGCCCCTGCTTCACTACGCCGAGGCCGATGCGGCCACGGCGCAAGCCGGGCTTTACGACATCGCGCCATTCGGCAATGTCAGTCTGCTGCACATGACCGACTGCCACGCGCAGCTCAAACCCGTCTACTTCCGCGAGCCCAGCGTCAACCTGGGCGTGGGCGACATGAAAGGCCGCGTGCCGCATTTGGTGGGCGAGCACCTGCTGAAGCTGGCTGGCGTGCGCCCGGGCACCGCGCTGTCTCATGCCTACACCTACCTAGACTTCGAGCGCGCAGCGCGCCGCTACGGCCATGTGGGCGGATTCGCGCACCTGGCCTCTCTGGTGAAGATGATGAAGGCACGCAGCCCAGGTGCGCTGCTGCTGGACGGTGGCGACACCTGGCAAGGCAGCGCCACGGCGCTGTGGACCGATGGCCAGGACATGGTGGATGCCTGCAAGGCGCTGGGCGTGGACGTGATGACGGGCCACTGGGAATTCACGCTGGGCATGGAGCGCGTGAAGGAAATCGTCGACAAGGAATTCAAGACCGGGCTGAGCCAGATCGACTTCGTGGCCCAGAACGTCAAGACCAACGACTTCGGCGACCCGGTGTTCGCGCCCTACACGCTGCGGCAGGTGAACGGCATCAGCGTGGCCATCATCGGCCAGGCCTTCCCCTACACGCCCATTGCCAACCCGCGCTACATGGTCGCCGACTGGAGCTTCGGCATCCAGGACGAGAACATGCAGAAGATGGTGAACGAAGTGCGTGCCAAGGGCGCACAGCTCGTCGTGGTGCTGTCGCACAACGGCATGGACGTGGACCTGAAGATGGCCAGTCGCGTGCGCGGCATCGACGCCATCTTCGGCGGCCACACGCACGACGGCGTTCCGGTGGCCGTGCCCGTGGAAAACGCCGGCGGCAAAACGCTGGTCACCAATGCTGGCAGCAACGGCAAGTTTCTGGGCGTGATGGACTTCGACGTGAAGAACGGCAAGCTGGCTGATTACAGATACCGGCTGCTGCCCGTGTTCGCCAACCAGTTGCAGCCCGACCCGGCCATGCAGGCGCTGATCACCAAGGTGCGCGCGCCGTACGAAGCCAAGCTGGCAGAGAAGCTGGCCATCACCGACGGGCTGCTGTACCGGCGTGGCAATTTCAACGGCAGCTGGGACCAACTGATCTGCGACGCGCTGATGGACGTTCAGGGTGCCGAAATCGCTTTCTCACCCGGTTTCCGCTGGGGCACCAGCCTGTTGCCCGGCGACACCATCACGCGCGAACTGTTGATGGACCAGGTGGCCACCACCTATTCCTACGCCACGATCACCGAGATGAGCGGGCAGACCATCAAGACCGTGCTGGAAGACGTGGCCGACAACCTGTTCAACCCCGACCCCTACTACCAGCAGGGCGGCGACATGGTGCGCGTGGGCGGCTTGCAGTACACCATGAACCCGACAGCAGACATGGGCAGCCGCATCCAGGCCATGACACTGAAGGGCAAGCCGATCGAGGCCGGCAAGACCTACAAGGTGGCAGGCTGGGCGCCTGTGGCCGAAGAAGCGCGCACGGCGCCGGGCGTGAAGCCGGTGTGGGATGTGGTGGAAACCTGGCTGAAGAGCCAGGGCGGGCGCGTCAAGCCGCGCACCATCAACACGCCGCGGCTCCTGGGGGTGGCAGGCAACCCGGGTATCGCGAAGACTTGAGCTTTCAACGGAGACACGACACCATGAAAACCATTCGTTTGCTGTTGGCCGCATTGGCGATGTTCGCGCTGCCGGGCCTGGTCCTGACGGCAGCCCAAGCACAAGCCCAAGCCCAAGCCCAAGCCCAACCCGCCGACCCGAACAGCGTCGTCTATCACATCGACGATGCCGAGGCGCAGGCGCTCAAGGGCCTGCGCAACATCCGCAACCACATGGACACGGACCCGCAGGCCAAGATCACCGTGGTCACGCACGCCCAGGGCATCGATTTCCTCATGGAAGGCGCCAAAGACCGCAATGGCAGCTTGTATGCCGGCCCGGTGGCCGCCCTGGTCAACCGCGGCGTGAAGTTCGAGATCTGCGAGATCACGCTGAAGAACCGCAACCTGAAGCGTGAACAGTTCATCCAGGAAGCCGAATTCACGCCTTCCGGCGTGGTGCGCCTGGCCAAGCTGCAAAAGGCCGGCGCGGCCTACATCAAGCCCTGATCGGGCAGGGCCAGGCTGGGCGTCTGGCTGATACTGATCAAGGCTGAACGCGCCCGATGCCTCGACACTGGCTGTGGCCGCGGTCACCTTTGCGGCAAACATGGCGCGGCAGGCAGCACAGGTTGACAGCCATGGTCGACCGACTTGGAGAAGACGGACGCCTGCTCGCCGGCGGCATGCTGGCCGGCGGTTGTGCCGTGGGCGGGGGCTGCCATCGCCGACCGGCTGCTCAGGCAGCGCCCGGCCGCAGGCAACCTGGACCAGGCCATGCCTGGACAGGTTTCGCTGCCAGGCGCCGACGCAGCCTGATGCTTTGCGCGGCCTCTAAACTGGGCGCTCGAACCTGCCACTGACGCCGCCAGGCGTTCGCCGTGACCGACCCAAGAATCACCCTGGACTTCGACAGCGTGCTGCAGCGCCTGACCGACGAGGCCTTCAGCTTGCTGTCCATGCTGCCGCTGCTGCTGCTGGCGCTGCTGGTGATCGCGCTGGGCTGGATGCTCGGCAACTGGGTGTCACGGCGCACCGTGCTGGAACGCGTGGGCAGCCGCAACCCCTTCCTGCGCGAACTGGCACGCACGACAGTGCGGTGGCTGATCAGTGGCGCTGGGGTGCTGGTGGCCTTGCAGATTCTGGATGCCACGGCGCTGGTGGGGGCGGTGCTGGGGACGGCAGGGCTTTTCGGCGTGGCCCTGGGCTTCGCCTTCAAGGACACGCTGGAAAACTACCTGGCCGGCATCTTGATGAGCCTGCGCCAGCCCTTTGCGCCGCGCGACCATGTCGTCATCGCCGGCAATGAAGGCTTGGTGATTTCCATGACCTCGCGCGCCACCATCCTGATGACGCTGGACGGCAACCACCTGCGCTTGCCCAACGCCCTGGTGTTCCGCAGCGTGACGCTGAACTACACGCGCAACCCCAGCCGCCGCTTCGAGTTCGACATCGGTGTGGGCGTCAACGAAGACCTGGTGCTGGCCCAGCGCCTGGGCGTGGCCCAACTGGAACGGCTGGGCGGCGTGATGAAGCAGCCGCCGCCGCGCGCCTACATCGCCGCACTCGGTGACTCCAATGTGCAGGTGCGCTTCCAGGGCTGGGTGGACCAGCGCACGAACGAATTCCTGCTCGTCAAAAGCGAAGCCATCCGACAGGTCAAGCTGGCCCTGGAAAGGCAGGGGATGGACATGCCCGAGCCTATCTACCGTGTGCAGATCAACCGGCGAAATGGGGTGGGGCTGGGGGCCGGGGTTGCAGCTTCCCCGCCTGCTGAACCTTTACCAACATCAGCGACCTCGGCGAGCGCAGCGCCCGAAGTCGATACGCGCGCTGTGCGCGATCTGCAAAATCAGATCGACGCCGAGCAGCGCCTACCGGGGGCACGTGAATTGCTGGACCCTTCGGCGCCGCGCGAATGAGTGCCCCACGATGACCATTGTCGACGTGCGCGTCAGGGCCTTGGCGCTACGGGCAGGCCAATAGCGCTACGCTGGCGGCTATCGCAACTTCCGAAGGAGCAACGAAATGGCAAAGATGGATCAGACAACCTGGGTTCTGGTGGCCGACGAGGCCATCGCGCGTTTTCTGGAGCAGCCGGCTGAAGGCGGCGATCTGGTACCGATAGAGGAGATGACCGACCCCAATGCACACGCATCGAATGGCGAGTTGCGCGACGACGCGACTGGCCGGCGCGCTGGTGGCCAGCCGGCTTCGCGTCTGGGTGGCGGCCAGCCGCACACCGCGCAAGGCAACGCCACGGTGTCGGCCGGACAGAACGAAAGCCACAAGGAAGCCGAGCAATTTGCCCGCGATGTGGCAGCAAGGCTGACTGAACGCCTGCAGCAACGGCGCTTTCAGGCGCTGAAGATAGCCGCCGCACCGCGTTTTCTGGGGCTGCTGCGCAAGGCGCTGTCGCAGCAAGTGGCCGCCACCGTGACGCAAGAAATGGACAAAGAGCTGACCCATGACAGCGCGGCTGCGCTGACCCAGCGATTCGCACCGCCACAGCCCAAGCAGGACTTCAAGATCTAGAACCCGACCCCAGCCGCACCGCCATGCCCCGTGTCTTCAATGCGGCAGTCTCCGCTTGGCTGGTTTGCGCCAGCTTTCACGCGGCTGCCAATGTCACCACCAATGCAACCGAAGCCGAGCTGGCACGAGGCGAAGCCATCGTGCAGGCTCAATGCTTCATCTGCCATGGCGCAGAAGGCGAGAGTTCCAGCCCGGCTTTTCCGCGCCTGGCCGGGCAGAACGCGGACTATGTCTTTCGGCAACTGAAGGACTACAAGTCAGGCAGACGCAAGAGCAGCACCATGCAGCCGATGGTGCGAGACCTGGTGGAAGCCGACTTCAAGGCGCTGGGTACATTCTTTGCCAGCCGCAACACGCAGGGCCATGAGGTGGGCGACCCAGAGCTGGCCGCAGTCGGGCTGCAGGCCTACAAGTTCGGCAACCCCGAAGCCGGTGTGGCCGCCTGTGCCAGCTGCCATGGCGCGGACGCCCATGGCACAGAAACCCTGCCGCGGCTGGCGGGGCAGCATGCGCAATACACGCTGAACCAGCTCAAGCAGTTCAGCAAACGCGAGCGCACGAACGACAACGCCGTGATGTACGGCATTGCCAGCAAGCTGACTGAACTGGAAGCAAAAGCTGTAGCGACTTACCTCAGTGGGCTGAAGTAAGCCGCCGGGGTGGGCCACTGCAGCATCGGGCTTTCAGTTCTGCGTGATCAGGCCAGCATGTCGGCCCAAATGTTGTCGGCCCAGCTCAGCGCATAGCGGCCCTCGATCTGGTTGGCCGCAGCTGAAACCCCGCCAGAGCCAGGCACCGTCTTGAAGGTCTTGTCCTTGTCGTCGTACTGGTGCACCGAGGCGACGTGGACCACGTCTTTGGCGGTGACGAAGCTGTAGCAGGTGTTCATCACCACCGGTGTGGCGTTCACCGCTTGGCCTTGCAGCTGGCTGATGATGGCCGCCGCTGCCACCTTGGCTTGCTGGTTGGCCATGTGGCCCGACTTGGGCATGGCCGGAGCCGAGAAGGTGGCATCACCCAGCACATGCACGCCAGGCGCGGCCGTACTTTCCATCGTCAGCCAATTCACACCCACCCAGCGGTTGTTCATGTTCAGCAGGCCGGCGGTGCGGGCGATGTCGCCACCGCGCTGCGCCGGGATGATGTTCAGCACATCGGCCTTGACGTCTTCGAACTCGAACTTGGCCGTCATGCCCGAGACTTCCTTGACTTCGGAGTTCGCCTTGTATTCGATGATGCCTTCGTAGTGCTGTTTGAAGGCGCGCTCGAACAGCGCCTTCTTCGACTGGATTTCCGGGTTGGCATCGAACACCAGCACCTTGGACCGTGGCTTGGCGGTCTTGAAGTAGCTGGCCACCATGCAGGCGCGCTCGTACGGGCCGGGCGGGCAGCGGTAAGGCACCTTGGGAATGGAAATGGCGTACACGCCGCCATCGCGCATGCTTTCCAGCTGCTGGCGCAGAGCCACGGTTTGCGGCCCCGCCTTCCAGCTGTGGACCACGCGGCCGCTGTCGATGGCCGCTTGCAGGCCACCCACCTGATCGGTCATGAAGTCGATGCCGGGTGACAGGATCAAGCGGTCGTAGGCCAGCTCCGTACCGCTGGCCAGGCGAATCTTCTTGCCCGCCACATCCACAGCGACGACATCGCCCTGGACGAACTTCACGCCCATGGCCTTGAGGCCTTCATAGCCGCGCGTGATCTCCGCCATCTGCTTGTAGCCGCCCACCACCAGGTTGGACATCGGGCAGCTGACGAAAGACGGGTTGCGCTCCACCAGAGTCACATCGACATTGCCACCCCACATGCGCAAGTAGCGCGCTGCCGTGGCGCCGCCAAAGCCGCCGCCCACCACCACCACACGGCCGATGGACGGGCCGCTGTTGGTGCCGGTGCTGGCGCAGCCGGCGAGTGCCAGGCCACCAAGAGCCGCGCCCGCACCCAGCAGGCGGCGGCGAGAGAGGTGCTGAAGCTTTGCCATGTCGTGCGCCTTCACTTCTTGCTGGGCTGCTGAGCAGCGAAATAGCCGGCGATCAGCTTCAGCTGATCCGGGGTGTAGCCCTTGGATATCTGATGCATGATCGTTGCGGGCAGGTTGCCATTCCTGTAGTCGTCCAGCATGGCCAGCAGCTTTTCAGCGGGCATCCCGGCGATGGGCTTCATGTCGCCCAGCGCATGGCCGTTCGCGCCGTGGCAGGTGGCGCAGGTGGCGGCCAGGTTGCGCGCCAGTTGGGCGTCAGCCCCTGCAGCCGTCTGGGCTTGTGCAGCCCCCGCCATCAGCAAGACGGCAGACAAGGCTGCAGATTTCAGAGCGCTGCGGATGAACAATGTGTGATGCGGCATCAGGTTTTCTCCAGCTGAATGTCGGTGAGGCGGATGGCAAGAACTGACAACAAATTCTGGCTACTATGGCTGCATGTGCCTTCAGCATCTTCCCGGAGTGGCATGAATCCCGTTCTTGCGCGCTTTGTGGCCAGTTGGACTTTGTGGCTTTTGCTGGCCAGCGCGGCAGCAGCAGGGCCCCTGCGCGCCCAACCGGTGGCCGATGGCGTCTGGTTCGTGCAGGGCGAAGCAGCACTGGGCTCGTCAGCCAACCGCAACTTCATCAGCAATGCCGGGTTCGTCGTCACGCGCGACGGGGTTCTGGTCGTCGATGCCTTGGGCTCGCCGGCACTGGCACAAGAACTGTTGAATGAGATCCGGCGCATCACGCCTTTGCCGGTGCGCTTTGTGGTCGTGACGCACTATCACGCCGACCACATTTACGGCCTGCAAGTGTTCAAGGAAGCAGGCGCGACCATCATCGCGCAAGAGGACGGCCGCGAATATCTGGCATCGGACACGGCCCGCCTGCGCCTGGCGGCCAGCCGCGAGAACCTTTCCCCCTGGATCGACGAGAAAACGCGGCTCGTGCCTGCCGACCGGTGGTTGAAAGAAGACCTGACGCTGGAATTGGGCGGCGAGCGCTTCCTCATCCGCCATGTCGGGCCTGCGCACACGTCCGAAGACCTGGTGGTGATGGCACAGGCGCGCGGCGTGCTGTTTGCCGGTGACCTGGTGTTTCGCGGTCGCGTGCCATTTGTGGGCCAGGCCGACAGCAGCCGCTGGATTGACGCGCTGGGCGAACTGCTGGTGTCGGCGCCCAAGGTGTTGGTGCCCGGCCATGGCGCTTTGTCGCGCGAGCCGGTACAAGACCTGCAGTTCACGCGCGACTACCTCGTCTATCTGCGCCAGAGCATGGCCCGCGCGGCGCAAGAGCTGCAACCTTTCGAAGAGGCCTATGCCGCGACCGACTGGTCGCGCTTCGAACATCTGCCTTTGTTTCGTGCCGCCAACCGCATGAACGCGTACAACACCTACCTGCTGCTGGAGCAGCAAGGCGGCAAGTGATGCAGCGCCGCCAGATGCTGGGAGCAGGCGCAGGTTGGGGCGTGGGTTGGGGTGTAGGTTGGGGTGTAGGCGCGCTGTGGTCTACCGGCGTGTCCGCGCAACGTGTCGGCCCGGTAGAAGACCCGTTCGTCTGGCCCGACATTCGCTTGCTTGACGGCTCCGAGCTGCCCGCAGCTCGCTGGCACGACACCGCGGCGGTGCTGGTTTTTTGGGCGACGTACTGCCCTTTCTGCTTGCGCCATAACGCGCACGTGGAGAAATTGCATCGCGCTGCTGCGGCCAAGCCCCTGCGTGTGATGACTTTGTCCAGCGACACCGACCCCGAGCGGGTGCGCCGTTACATGGCGCAGCATGGCTACACCTTCCCGGTGACGTTGCTGGACAGCGACTCCATGCGCCTGCGCCTGGCTTTGCGCCGCACCATTCCCACGACGGTGGGCATCAGCCGCAGCGGCCGCGTGGGCCTGGCATTGCCGGGTGAAATGTTCGAGGAAGACGTGATGGGCCTGCTGCGGCTTGCCAGCCCTGCCTGATTCGGTTGGACTCTGTGGTCGAAGGAGCTTTGCATGCACCCAAGTCGTTTCTCCAACGTCCGCGCATTGGCTGCTGTGGCCACCGCAATAGTCGTCGCAATCGCGAGCCCTGCCAGCTTTGGACAGACAGCTACGGCTACAGCTACAGCAGCAGCGATATTCAAAGGCGCCGACCTGGCACTGGGCAGCCAGCTCATTGAAGAAAAAGCCTGCACCGCCTGCCACGTGCGCCAGGTGGGCGGTGACGGGTCCGCCATCTTTCGCCCCAAGGGCCGTATCAGCACGCCGGGTTATCTGCGCGGCATGGTCGAGCAATGCAATACCGAGCTGAACCTGGGCATGTTTCCCGAAGAAGTGAATGCGGTGGCAGCGGTGCTCAACCGCGACCACTACCGTTTCAAGTGACGCGCAGCTTCAACATCGGCCCGTGCTGATAGACTGAACTATCAATTTTCGAGGGATTCCATCGATGGCTGCGATGACCGAGCAAGATCAGGTTTTCGAGTCTGCTGCTGAGCTGTTTGCGCTGCTGTCCACGCCCATTCGGCTGAAGATCATCAGCGCAGTCTGCCTGGGCGAAAAGAACGTTTCGCAACTGCTGGCCGAGATCGACACCACGCAGCCCAACATGTCGCAGCACCTGTCCACGCTGTACCGCACGGGCGTGTTGTCCAAGCGCCGCGAAGGCACGCAGATCTACTACCGGCTGCAAAGCGAGCGTGTCGCCACGCTGTGCCGCGCGGTTTGTACGCAAGTCGCCATCGAACTCGACCGCGACGCCGACCTGCCCGCCAACGACCGGCTGGTGCCGGCTGCCGTTCGCTGAAGACGCGGCGGCCAATTCAGGGCTGGCCCACCACGCTGGCCGTGGCCATGAGCTCTTCGAACAAGGACATCGACACCTCGCCTGAGACGGCATAGGGGTCCAGAGTCGGGCGCTCCGAATATTTCAGCAGCAGCGCAGGGTTCAGCCGCGTGATGTTGACCTGCCCCATGCTCCAGCCCGCGAAGCGACGCTCGCCGATTTCTGCATAACTCAACAGCTCCACCTGCGCATGCCGCGAGTCGGTGGCGATGCGGTTGTAGAGCTTGTTCACGGCGCTGCGCCCACCTTCCAGGGCCTGCAGAAAGATGCCTTCGCTGAAGCACAGCACGCCCGTAACGCCCAGTGAAGGGTTGTTGGCCTTGCTCTTGCGCAGGATGGCGACGAGTTCGTCCTGGTCCACCGACGCCACGGCGCGGCTGGCATACATCAGTCGTACAAGCATGTTTTTCCCCAGTTGAGCCTGTGTTCAGTTCCTGCGACGGGGCAGCAGCGACAAAAACTCTCGCCGCAGGTTGGCGTCTTTCAGGAACGCGCCGCGCATCACGCTGTTGACCATCGCCGAGTCGGTGTCCTTCACGCCGCGCCAGTGCATGCAGAAATGGTCGGCTTCCATGACGATGCCCAGGCCATCGGGGCGCACACGCTCTTGCAGTTCGTTGGCCAGCATCGTCACCGCTTCTTCCTGAATCTGCGGCCGGCTCATGATCCAGTCGGCGATGCGGGCGTATTTCGACAAGCCGATCAGGTTGCTGTGCTCGTTGGGCAGGATACCGATCCACACGCGGCCAAAGATCGGGCACATGTGGTGGCTGCAGGCGCTGCGCACGGTGATGGGGCCGACGATCATCAGCTCGTTCAGGCGCTCTGCATTGGGGAACTCGGTGACCGCCGGCATCGGCACATAGCGGCCGCGGAACACCTCTTCCAGGTACATCTTGGCCACGCGCTTGGCCGTCTCGCGGGTGTTGTGGTCGTTGTCGGTGTCGATGACCAGCGCCAGCAGCACGGCTTGCAGCTTGGCCGCCACTTCGGTTTTCAGCTCTTCCAGCTCGCCTTCGCGCAGGTAGGCGGCGATGTTGTCGTTGGCGTGGTAGCGGCGGTCGGCCTGCACCAGGCGCCAGCGGATGCGCTCTGATGCCGACATGGCAGCCAATTCTTCTTCACTGCGGAAAATCTTGGGCGCGGAATGCAGACTCGTTCGCGACATGCTCACCGTCCGTGACAGGGACTTTGGATTGTGCCCCCAAGTCGCCCTGTGCTGCCGTGGCCCTGTGCTGGCGTGGTGTTGCCGAGCCCGGGCAACTGAGGCCAGGCCAGGCCAGCCCAGGCCATAGACTGCCCGCATGACCCGCCCCTCGGTTCCCCCTCTTTCGACATTGCCGGCATTGCCCGCATTGCCCGCGCTGCAGCCGGTCACGATGGCCCAGGCCGGCCAAAACGGCGGGCCGCCCTTGAGCGCGCCGCTGTGGCAACTGCTGGACCAGGCGGCCGTGGCGGTACAGGCCGTGCGCGGTGGCGCGTCGCTGAACGATGCCCTGGCCCGCGTGCCACCCGCCCAGCGCCCCGGCGTGCAGGCGCTCAGCTTTCATGGCCTGCGCTGGCTGGGCAGCGCCACCGAAGTGCGCAGCCTGCTGGCGCCCAAACAACCGGCACCGCCCGTGGACGCGCTGCTGTTGCTGGCCCTGGCCCTGCTGTGGCCCGGCGAGGCGGCGCCCTACGCGGAACACACGCTCGTCGATCAGGCCGTGACGGCCGTGCGCCACCGCGCCGCGCCGGCTGCGGGTTTCGTCAACGCCGTGCTGCGGCGCTTTCTGCGAGAACGCGACGCGCTGGTGGCCGCCGCCGCGCGCACCCCCCTGGGCGCCTACAACCACCCTGCCTGGTGGGTCGAGCGGGTAAAGCGCGACTGGCCTCAGGTGTGGCAGCGCTTGCTGCACAGCGCCAACGAGCGCCCGCCGATGACCTTGCGCGTGAACGCGCGGCGCGGCACGGGTGCAGCTTATGCACACAAGCTGGCGACAGCGGGCCACCCCGCTCGTTCCTTGCCTGATGCCAGCCTGGCCCATGCGCTGAACCTGCTGCAGCCGTGCGCGGTGCAGCAACTGCCGGGGTTTGCCGACGGCGAAGTCTCGGTGCAGGACGCCAGCGCACAGCGCGCCGCCCTGCTGCTGTTGTCCGCAAGTTCGGGCGCCGGCTTGCCTGCTGGCGCCCGCGTGCTCGACGCCTGCGCCGCACCGGGCGGCAAGACAGGGCAGTTGCTGGAACTGGCCGATCTGGACCTGCTGGCTTTGGACAGCGACGCCCTGCGCCTGCAGCGCGTGCACGAAACCTTGCTTCGCCTGGGGCTACCCGCCGCAGGTGGACAGAGCCGCATCGAACTGCTGGCCGCCGACGCGCGCCAGCCGCGCGCATGGTGGGACGGCCGGCCGTTCGACGCCATCCTGCTGGACGCGCCCTGCACCGCATCAGGCATCGTGCGCCGCCACCCCGACATCCGCTGGCTGCGCCGCCCCGACGACATCGCCGCCCTGGCCAAAGTGCAGGCCGCGTTGCTGGACGCGCTGTGGCCGTTGCTGGCACCCGGCGGGCGATTGGTCTACGCCACCTGTTCGCTGTTCAAAGCCGAAGGACAGGACCAGATCGATGCATTTTTGCAACGTTTACCGCCCGATGCCGCCCGCGTCGATCCCGCATCGCCCGGTCATCTGCTGCCCCTGGCCGACAATGCAGTGCAGGGCACCGCCGGCCCCAGCGCTGCGGCCCCGGCGCCCGACGGCTTCTACCTGGCGCTCTTGCTCAAGACCTGACGACACCCGCTGCTACAACCCATGCACCCGCCGCTGGTCTGCCGACGCATCCTGCAGGGCCTGGGGCTCCTGTTGGTCTGGGCGTGGCTGGGTGGGTGGCAGCCAGCGCATGCCCAGGGCGTCGAACTCAGTTCACTGAGCACCACGCGCAGCGAGGGCGTGCTGAGCCTGGAATTCGCCACCCGGCTGACCCTGCCGCGCACGGTGGAAGACGCGCTGCAGCACGGGGTGCCGATCTATTTCATTGCCCAGGCCGACCTGAAGCGCAACCGCTGGTACTGGCGTGACGAGCGCGTGGCGCGCGTCACGCGCCAGTGGCGGCTGGCCTATCAGCCACTCACCGGCAACTGGCGCGTGGGCCTGGCCGGCATCAACCAGACCCATGCCACGCTGGAAGAAGCGCTGTCGGTGCTGTCGCGCAGCGCAGGCTGGCGGCTGGCCGAGCTGGCGCAGCTGGACCCCGACAGCCGCTATTACGTCGACTTCAGCTTCAGGCTGGACACCTCGCAGCTGCCTGGGCCCATGCAGTTCGGCCTGGGCAGCGGCGGTGAATGGGCCGTGGGCGTGGAGCGCCGTGTGCGCGTCGAATAGGGCAGCAGCGCCATGACGGCTTCAGCCCGCTGGGCCTGGACCATCTCCACCCTGGCGGCCATCGGGGCGGGTCTGGTGCTGGCCTTCGTGCTTTCGCTCAGCAGCCAGGGCGGCGGCTTCTACGAGCGGCATTTCGTCTGGCTGTTCTGGGTCAACGTGGCCGTGGCCGGCTTGCTGGCGCTGGTCATCCTGACGGCTGCATTGCGGCTGGTGGTGCGTGCGCGGCGCGGCAAGTTCGGCAGCCGGCTGCTCATCAAGCTGGCCGGCATCTTTGCCCTGGTGGGCGTGTTGCCGGGCCTGGTGATCTACACCGTCAGCTACCAGTTTGCTTCGCGCAGCATCGAAGCCTGGTTCGACGTGCGCGTGGCCGGCGCGCTGGATTCGGGCCTGAACCTGGGCAAGGAAACGCTGGAAACGCTGCGCACCGACACCGCGCGCAAGACCCAGGAAGCGGCGCAGATGCTGAGCGTGCAGCTGGCTGGCAGTTCAGGCACTGCCGGTGGTGCAAGCAGTTCAGGCAGTTCGGGCAGCGCGGCCAGCCTGCCGCTGGCCCTGGAAAGGCTGCGCGGGCAGTTCGGCGCGCTGGAAGTCAGCATGCTGGGACCGCAGGGTCAAACGCAGCAGATGGCGCTGGACGGCATGCGCGCCAGCACACCGCAGCGGCCCGGCAACCTGTTGCTGCGCCAGGCGCGGCAGAACGGGCTGGCCAGCCAGCTGGAAGGCGTCGACGAAGACGCCCTGGCCCCGGGCGGCACGGGCGCCAGCGTGCGCGTGCTGGCCAGTGTGCCCAACCCGGCCATCCTGCTGGACGCCACGCAGGAGCGCTACCTCTTTGTCGTGCAGCCGATTCCGCGCACCCTGGCCGCCAACGCCCTGGCCGTGCAGATGGCCTACAGCGAGTACCAGCAGCGGGCGCTGGCCCGCGACAGCCTGCGCCGCATGTACATCGGCACGCTGACACTGGCTTTGATCCTGGCGGTGTTTGCCGCTGTGCTGCTGGCCATCGTGCTGGGCAACCAGCTGGCCAAGCCCCTGCTGCTGCTGGCCGACGGCGTGCGCCAGGTGGCCGCGGGCGACCTGACGGCCAAGCCCGTGTTCCAAAGCGGCGACGAATTGGGCGGCCTGACGCGCAGCTTTGCCAACATGACGGCCCAGGTGGCCGATGCGCGCACCGAAGTGCAGCGCGGTGTGGGGCAACTGGAGGCCGCACGAACGCGCTTGCAGACCATCCTGGACACGCTGACGGCCGGCGTCATCGTCTTCGACCGCGAAGGCCGCATCGACACCGTCAACCCTGGTGCCACGCGAATCCTGCAACTACCCCTGTCGGCCTGGCAGGGCCGGCGCCTGGCAGAGCTGCCCGAACTGGCCGTGTTGTCGCAGGCCGTGGCCCAGCGCTTCGAGCTGCTGGCCACCAGCCCCGAGGCAGGCGAGCGCGACCAGTGGCAAGAATCTTTTGAGCTGCCGCGCGCCAACGGGTCTACGCTGACCCTGCTGGTGCGCGGCGCCACCTTGCCGGGCGGCGCCAGCCTGATGGTGTTTGACGACATCACCGAAGTCGTCTCGGCGCAGCGCAGCGCCGCCTGGTCAGAAGTAGCGCGGCGCCTGGCGCACGAAATCAAGAACCCGCTGACACCCATTCAGCTGTCGGCAGAACGCCTGCAAATGAAGCTGCAGCCCAAGCTGGAAGGCGCCGACCAGGCCTTGCTGCTGCGGTCGGTGGACACCATCGTCAACCAGGTGCAGGCCATGCAGCGCCTGGTCAACGAATTCCGCGATTACGCCCGCCTGCCGGCAGCGCAACTGAAGCCGCTGGACCTGAACGCCCTGGCGCACGAAGTGCTGGGCTTGTATGGCCAGGCGCTGGACCAGCAACTGCTGGTGCCGATGCTGGCGGCCGACTTGCCGCAAGTGATGGGTGACGCCACGCAACTGCGCCAGGTCATACATAACCTGGTGCAGAACGCGCTGGACGCTGTGGCCGACCGCGCGGGTGCCCGTGTGGAACTGCACACCAGTGCTGCCAGAGGCGAACACGGCGAAGTGCTGGCCGTGCGCCTGAGCCTGCTGGACAACGGCCCTGGTTTCAATGAAGCGGTGCTCAAACGCGCCTTCGAGCCCTATGTCACCACCAAGTCCAAAGGCACGGGCCTGGGGCTGGCGGTGGTGAAGAAAATCGCAGATGAACACGGTGCGCGGCTGCGCGTTTCAAACCGCCATCCGGGCGACTTGGCCGAGGGCCCGGTGATGGGCGCGCGGGTTTCGCTATCATTTTCGAACATCGCGAGCGTGTTGAACGCTCCCGCGGCCCTAGTCGGCCCCTGAGAACGCGACAACAAAACCATTACAAGGATGAATCGCAAGGGCCCATGGCAACGATTCTGGTAGTTGATGACGAGCTGGGCATCCGCGCCTTGCTGTCGGAAATCCTCATGGATGAGGGCCATCATGTCGAGGTGGCGGAGAACGCTGCCAAGGCGCGGCAGTTGCGCGAAAGCCTGCAGCCCGATCTGGTGCTGCTCGACATCTGGATGCCCGACGTGGACGGCGTGACGCTGCTCAAGGAATGGTCCGCCGGCGGGCAACTGAGCATGCCAGTGATCATGATGAGCGGGCACGGCACCATCGACACGGCCGTGGAAGCGACCAAGTTCGGCGCCAGCGCCTTTCTCGAAAAGCCGATCACGCTGCAAAAGCTGCTGCGCGCGGTGGAACAGGCGCTGGTACGCCCGCCCGCTCGGGCGGGCGGTTACGCCCCGCCCGAGCGGGCGGGCGAGCACCTGGGCGGGCTGGAGCCAGCGATGCAAGCGCACTCTCCCCTGTCTGCACCGGCGCTGGCGCCCATGCCCATCGGCCCACAGGCCAACCAGAGCTTCGAGCTGGACCGCCCTTTGCGCGAAGCGCGCGACGCCTTCGAGAAAAGCTACTTCGAGTTTCACCTGGCCAAAGAAGGCGGCAGCATGACCCGCGTAGCCGAGCGCACGGGCCTGGAGCGAACGCATCTGTACCGCAAGCTCAAGCAACTGGGCGTGGATTTGTCGCGCAACAAGCGCGGCGCAGGCTGAAGAAGACAGGCGGCGAGCCGGCTATACTGCGCGGCTGGTTTGGCCTGGTAGCTCAGTTGGTAGAGCAGCGGATTGAAAATCCGCGTGTCGGTGGTTCGATTCCGCCCCAGGCCACCAAGATGCCGTTTCAGGGAATCCCAAGAGGTTTCAGGAAGTCCAGAAAGCCCTAGGGAATCAAC
>JBBQXN010000003.1:0-83391 GCA_038209585.1 Burkholderiales bacterium | reverse complement strand
TGGTGGCGGGTGTAGCTGCTGGTCTTCACGCGGATGCCGCGCCGCAAGCCTTCTTCGCCCAGGTAGGCGCCCCAGGGCCAGGCAGCGACCATGATGTGCACGTCGTTGCCCTTGGGGCTGATGCCCAGCTTCTTGTCGCCGATCCAGATCAGCGGGCGCAGGTAGCCACTTTTCAAGTTGTTCTCGCGCACCACCGTGCGCTGCGCCTCGGCCACTTCAGCCGGGGTGAAGGGAATCTTCATGCGAAGGATCTTGGCGCTGTTGAACAAGCGCTCGGTGTGGTCCTGCAGGCGAAAGATCGCCGCGCCGCGCGGTGTGTCGTAAGCGCGCACGCCTTCGAAGGCGCCGCAACCGTAATGCAGCGTGTGTGTGAGCACATGGATCTTCGCGTCGCGCCATTCGACCAGTTGGCCGTCCATCCAGATCTTGCCGTCGCGGTCGGACATCGACATGGGAATGCTCCTGCTTTTAAGTAGCGCTGATTTTAGGCGCCGTGCCGCAGCAACCGCCACGCCTTCACCCGGCCCTGGTGCAGGTCAACCTCGACACGGTCGCCGCCGGTGTCTTGCCAGCCAAAGCTTTCATCTGTCACCTGCACGCCTGTGTGCAGCGGCGTACCCAGGCTGCGCGTGAGCCTGAGCACTTCCACCATGCGCAAGCCGTTGCGCAGCTTGGCATGCAGCATCACCGCGTTGTCTACCTGCCCCACCGGCCGCCCGCTGGCCATGCGCAGGGCACGCAAGGCACGGCTGAACTGCAGAATGAGCCAGAAGGCAACGACCGTGATGGCCAGCACCACCCCTGGCAGGCCGTAAGCCAGCCAGCCCACGACCAGGGTGGCCAGAGCCAGGCCCCAGCCCAGCACGGCGCTCAATGACAATCCGGTGGATGCAAGCTTTGTCGACATGGGTGATCAATCTGGACCGGGCGCCTGAAAGGCTGGCTCGCATCAGCGCGCAACTGGATGCGTTGGACCTGCCTTTCAAACGCTTGCCGGCGGTGGACGCGCGCGCGTTACGGCCTGCGCAGCGCGACCAGTTGGACGAAGCCACGTACCGGCTTCGCCACGGCATGACGCCCGTGTTGGGAGAGCTGGGATGTTACCTGTCGCATGTGGCGGTGATGACCGCCTTCCTGCAAGGGAATGCGCCATTTGCCCTGGTGCTGGAAGACGACGTACTGCTGGAAAACGGCCTGCCTGCGGTGCTGCAGGGCTTGATGCTGCAGCCTGAGCGCTGGGACATGGTCAAGCTCTCAGCGGTGCATTCGGGCACGCCTGTTGAAGTGGCCACTGTCGCCCCGGGGCACGCCCTGGCGGTGATGTTCAGCCGCTGCACGGGCAGCAGCGCCTACCTCATCAACCGGCGGGCTGCGCAGGCATACCTGAGGCGCCCGGGCGGCCTGCTGCCGATGCAATTGCCTTATGACCACGTTTTCGACCAGGGCTGGCGTTTCGGCCTGAAGGTGCGGCTCGTGACGCCCACGCCGTGCCGGCACGACGAAGAGATCGCCAGCACGATCGTCGCCCCGCCAGGGGTGCGCCGCAAATTCCACTGGACGAAACGCTTGCCGGCCTTCGGCTGGCGTTTGCGCAATGAAGCGCGGCGGCTGCGCTACGGCATGCAGCAGTGGCTGCTGGAAAGAGGCGCGCGCAAAGCAGCTTGACGGAGCTGCCTGCGAGCATTCGGCTAGGGCCGCGCCCCGATTTCAGCGCGCAGCGCCGCCGGCAGCCGGTTCAGGATCGCGCGGATGGCCAGCGGAACCAGCACGATGTCGTCGATCACGCCCAGAAACGGGATGAAGTCCGGAATCAGGTCCACCGGCGACACCAGATACAGCACCACACCGCCCGCGGCCCACTTCAGCCAGCCGGGGGCCAGCGGGTGGCGCAGGGCGCGCCAGAGTGCCAGCGCGTCACCGCGCAGCACGGTCCACAAAATGGCCAGTCTTTTGAACATGAAAGATGTCCTCCTGCCGGTGTAGTTGGGGCCGATAACGGCACTCTACAAGCCGCGCACCACGTCGATCGCTTCTTCGATGCGGCCGACCGCATGCACCGCCAGGCCTTCGATCGGTTTCTTGGGCATATTCGCTCGCGGCACCAGGGCCACGCTGAAGCCCAGCTTGGCCGCTTCTTTCAAGCGTTCCTGACCGCGCGGCGCCGGCCGCACCTCACCCGCCAACCCCACCTCACCAAAAGCGAAGAAGCCGCGCGGCAGGGCTTTGCCGCGCAGGCTGCTTTGAATGGCCAGCAGCACAGCCAGGTCGGCCGCAGGTTCAGCGATGCGAACGCCGCCCACGGCATTGACGAACACGTCCTGGTCCATGCAGGCCACGCCGGCATGGCGGTGCAGCACGGCCAGCAGCATGGCCAGGCGGTCGCGGTCCAGGCCTACGCTCAGCCGGCGTGGGCTGGCGCCGCCGCTGTCCACCAGCGCCTGCAGTTCCACCAGCAGCGGGCGCGTGCCTTCCAGCGTCACCATCACGCAACTGCCGGGCACCGGTTCGCCGTGGGTTGAAAGAAAGATGGCGCTCGGGTTGCTCACGCCCTTCAGGCCGCGCTCGGTCATGGCGAAAACGCCGATTTCGCCGATGGCGCCGAAGCGGTTCTTGATGGCGCGCACCAGGCGAAAGCTGCTGTGCGTGTCGCCCTCGAAATAGAGCACGGTGTCGACGATGTGTTCCAGCACGCGCGGCCCGGCCAGCGTGCCTTCCTTGGTCACATGGCCCACCAGCACCATGGCGCAACCCGTGGTCTTGGCCAGCCGCGTGAGCTGCGCCGCGCATTCGCGCACCTGAGCCACGGAGCCCGGGGCCGAGCTGAGCTGGTCTGAGTACACCGTCTGGATCGAATCGATGACACAGAACGCCGGCTGCTCGGCCTCCAGCGCCGCAGCGATGCGTTCGAGCTGAATCTCGGCCAGCACGCGTACCCGCGTGCCCGGCAGGCCCAGGCGGCGCGCGCGCAGGGCCACCTGGGCGCCGCTTTCCTCGCCGGTGACATACAGCACCTTCATGCGGCCCGACATCGAGTCCAGCGCCTGCAACAACAAGGTGCTCTTGCCGATGCCGGGGTCGCCGCCGATCAGCACCACGCCACCGGCGACGATGCCGCCGCCCAGCGCCCGGTCCAGTTCATCCTGGCCGGTGGGCGTGCGCTCGACCTCGGTGGCGTCGATTTCGCTGAGCGTGGTGACCACCTGCCGCGCCGCAGCGCTGCCGGCCAGTGCCTGGAAGCGGCTGCCTTGCTTGCCGCCAGCCGTTTCTGCCACGGTTTCTTCCAGCGTGTTCCAGGCGCCGCAGGCCGGGCACTTGCCCAGCCATTTGGTCGATTGGCCGCCGCAATCGCGGCAGACAAAGCTAGTTTTGGTGGCCATGCGGCGGATTGTGGCCGGCCACGCTCCCGGGCTCCAACCGTGGCTCAAGCCACGCTGAAATTGCCGTGAAAGCCCAGTGGCAAGACATACGGCAGCAGCGCCTGCGCCACGGGCCCGGCGGCCAGATCAGCAGCGTCCAGCAGGTTGAGAACGGTGGCTTGCCGGGCTGAATCGAAGGTCGTGCCCAGCACCCAGGCGTCCAGCTCGCCGCTGCGGCCGGGCTTGGGGACGAAGATGTGCTCTTCTGCCACAACGTCCTTGCCATAGTCAAAGTGCTGGCTGCGGCCACTGCGCAAGTGGCTCAGTTGCAAGCCGCTGAACAGTCCGACTGCCGCTTGTCCGTTCCGGCGGGGGCTGGCAGCGCACAACAACCATTGCGCTGCCTCTTTGCGACCCAGACCGATCCGCCGCGGGTCGAGGCGCGGAAACTCCACTGTGCCCGCCAGTGTTTCGCTGCGCACGCGCCCGCTGGCCATGTCCAGGCGCACCACCTGCAGCGTCGATGCGCCTGCGGGCAGCGGCTGCCCGGCCATCAACGCCACGGCACCTCGGTCCAGAAAGGCTGCATCAGGCGTGGCGACATAGCTCAACACCACCGTGCCGTCAGCTTCTTCGTGGGCATTGCCCACATGGAAGACCATCTGCGGCGGCAGCTCGAAAACGCGCCGTTTGCTGATGTCGGCCTTGTCCATGACCAGGATGCGCAGCGGCTCGCCGGGCGCCAAAGCAAAGCGCTTGGGCCCCCCTTCCTCTTCCGCAGGGCGGGTGAAGTCCAGCTTCACGGGGGGCAGGGGCACGACCAGCCAGCGCTCAGTCACCGCCATGTCGTGCACCATCCCGCCGGGAAAAGGTGATGGCCCATGCTGAAAGCTGCGCAGCTGGCCGTCAGCGCCGATGTGCCAGGCCACCAGGTGCGGGCCCTGGGTGCCGACATTCCACAAATCGCCCGCTGCACTGACCTTGGGATGCGCAGTGAACGGCAGTCCGACCAGATCTTTGCGCCAGCTGACAGGCCCTTGCGTAGACAGATCGGTGGGGTCCAACCCGTAGGCCGAGCCACCTTCCCACATCGCCAGCACGCGCCCGGCATGTTCCAGCGCGTTGGTGTTGGCGGTGTTCACGCTGTCTGCGCCAGTGATCGGCGGGCCGCCTTCGATGGTCGTGCCGAAGGCGTCGAACAGGAAGCGGCCGGCCTGGCGCTCCGCTTTCAACTTGGCGGTCTGCACCAGTCGCCCGCGGTGGCTGATGCGGCTGCCAGCCAGGGTGAACTGCTGCACCATGCCGTCGCCGTCGAACCAGTGGTGGTAGCGCTGGCCGTTGCGCTCGAACAGCGCCGGGCCGTTGCGGTAAAAGCGGCCGCGCAGGTCTTCGGGCCAGCGGCCTCGCGTGACGAGCTCCGCAGTGAAGCGGTCGCCACTGACGTCGCTGACGCCCCGTAACGGTGTGAGCAGCGGGTCGGCGGCAATCCGGGCCTGGGCGGCTGCGGCTTGCGCCGGCCGTGCGCGTACACCCGTGGCGACGGCCGGGCCCAGGCAGGTGGCGGCCAGCGCCTGCAGCAGTTGTCGGCGGTGGCAGCGGCAGCGGCAGCTCATTGCGACATCCTCACCACCAGCACCTGGCCGTCCAGCGCCCTGTGCGTCGTCGCCCAGCTCGGCCCCATCGTGCCGGGATCGCCGCTGGCGCCCCAGGGCTCGGTGGGCATGCCCAGCAGGTTGCGGCCCATCCGGCCGTCGCCGTCGAGATCTTGATACAGGGTCAAGGCGGTTTGCGTGCCGCTCAGCCCGCACAGCTCGAAGCGCATGGTGGCATCGCCTGAGGCCAAGCGCAGCGATGTGACTGGCCGGTTGCCGAAGCCGGCTTCGTCTGCGAAGGCAGCGAGCATCAAGAAACCCTGTTGCGGGCGAACGTTCTGCACCTCGACCCTGGCGCAGCCTTCGGCGGCACGCGCCACGCTGGAAGCCAGGATCAGGGCCGCCAGAATGGCGGCTTGAGCTCGAGCTTGAGCTTGAGCTTGGATACGTACGGTGGTGATCATTTCGGGCTCCATCGGGTGTTGATGAAGCCATTGTTCAAAGCCGTGGCCGACAGCGCAGCCAGCGCGAGACGCAGCGGCCAGCCGCGTCGTGAAACGACACCATCGCAGCGCAGGCTGCGGCTTCAGTCGACGACGCGCTGGCGCCCGGCCTTGACATCGCCGCGCCTGGCCTTGCCTTCCAGGCGCCGCCGTTTGGATGCGCGCGTGGGCCGTGTCGCCACGCGCGGTACTTCCGGCGCCAGCACCAAGTCGAGCAAGGCCTGCAAGCGGAGCAGCGCATCGCCCTGGTTGCGCGGCAGGCTGCGGTGCGTCTGCGCCTTGATGACGACCACGCCCTCGCTGCTGATGCGCTGGTCGGGCCAGGCGCACAAGCGCAGCTTGGCGTCTTCAGGCAGGCTCGATTTGCCGATGTCAAAGCGCAGATGCGCCGCGCTGGACACCTTGTTGACGTTCTGCCCGCCAGCGCCTTGCGAGCGTACCGCCGTGAACTCGACTTCGGCCGGGTCGACGCAGATGCGCTGCGCTCTCACGCCGCAGTCATGGGCACGAACATCGGAACACGCGGCGCCACAGCACACATCAGCTCGTAGCCAATGGTGCCGGCGGCATGCGCCACTTCGTCGATGGCCAGCACGGCGCCCGCGCTGGCCTGGCCCCAGAGCGTGACTTCGCTGCCGATGCCCGCCTGCGGCAAGGCCTGCAGGTCCACCGCCAGCATGTCCATCGACACGCGGCCGACCGTGCCCGTGCGCTGCCCGTCCACCAGTACAGGCGTGCCGCTGCCGCAGTGGCGCGGGTAACCATCTGCATAGCCACAGGCCACGATGCCGATACGCTGCGCGTGTTCAGCCACATAGCGGCTGCCATAGCCCACGGTGTCGCCAGGCTGCAATTGCTGCGTGGCGATGATTTGTGAGCGCAGCGTCATCGCTGGCCGCAAGCCCCAGTGGTGGATGTCGTGGGCGGGGAAGTCGGGTGCGCTGCCGTAGCTCATGATGCCGGCGCGCACCCAATCGCTCTTCAAGCCGTGGCGCAGGGTTGCTGCACTGTTGCTCAGGCTGCGCTCACCCGGCAGGTCGCGGGTGGCGGCCTCGAAAGCCTGCATCTGGTGATCGATGCCGCGTTCGGCATCGGCGTCTGAAAAGTGCGTCATCAGCGTCACTTCTTCCACCTGCGGCAGGGCGTTCAGGCGCGCCCAGGCGCTGCGAAAAGCCGCTGGCGTGAAACCCAGCCGGTTCATGCCGCTGTTCATCTTCAGAAACACGCGGTGCGGCGCTTGTGTCTTGTGCGCGGCCAGCCAGTCGATCTGTTCGCTGCAGTGCACCACATGCCACAGGCCCAGGCGTGAGCACAGCTCCAGGTCGCGCGGCTCGAAAGCGCCTTCCAGCAACAGCACCGGCCCACGCCAATCCAGCCCGCGCAGGCGGCGTGCTTCTTCCAGGTCCAGCAGCGCGAAGCCGTCGGCACTGCGCAAGCCGGCGAACGCATGTTCGATGCCATGGCCGTAAGCGTTGGCCTTGACAACGGCCCACACCCGCGCGTCGGGCGCCGCAGTGCGGGCCAGCGCCAGGTTGTGTGCCAGCGCAGCGACATGCACGAGGGCTTGGATGGGGCGGGGCATGCGCTGCATTTTGCCAGGGGCGGCTTTTGTGGCGATCACAAAGAAACCTGCGTGCTATAACCCGCCGGCCCCAAGCAGGAGACAGATTCGACAGCCAGCCGTGCAGCCACCAGGCCGTACAGGTGCGGCAGGTCCATGAGCGCGCCGAGATGAAAAAAGGTTTTTCAACCATCATGTCGGCGCAGTTTTTCAGCTCGTTGGCTGACAACGCGCTTTTGGTCGCCGCGGTCGAACTATTGCGCTCCAGCCAGTCCCCGGCCTGGCAGATCCCGGCACTGGCGCCGATGTTCGCCTTCTTCTATGTCGTGCTGGCGCCGTTCGTGGGGGCCTTTGCAGACGCCCTGCCCAAGGGCCGGGTGATGTTCATCGCCAACAGCATCAAGATCGTGGGCTGCATGCTGATGCTGTTTGGCAGTCACCCGCTGCTGGCCTATGCCGTGGTGGGCCTGGGCGCGGCGGCTTACTCACCGGCCAAGTACGGCATCCTCACCGAATTGCTGCCGGCCTCGTTGCTGGTCAAGGGCAACGGGTGGATCGAAGGCCTGACGGTGGCTTCCATCGTTCTGGGCATCCTGCTGGGCGGGCAACTCATCGGCTCCAACGTTTCTGCGTGGCTGCTGAGGCTGGATTTTCCCCTGATCCATACCGGCATCAACACCGCACCCGAAGCTGCGATTGCCGCCATCGCCCTGTTCTACATCGTGGCATCGGTGTTCAACCTGTACATCCCGCGCACCACCGCGCCGCTGCAGCCTATTCAACACGGGCCTGCCTGGATGGTGCGCGAGTTCTCCCAGTGCAACAAGCGCCTGTGGGCCGACAAGCTGGGGCAGATTTCGCTGGCCACCACCACCTTGCTCTGGGGCGTTTTCGGCAATCTGCGCTTGATCGTCTTCGCCTGGGCTGCGGCCGCCCTGGGCTACGGCACGGCGCAAGCATCGAATCTGGCCGGCGTGGTGGTGATCGGTTCCATCGCAGGCGCTGTCACGGCGGCTTCCATCACGCGGCTGGACAAGGCGGTGAACGTGCTGCCGCTGGCCATCGCGGTGGGGTTCCTGATGATCGGCCTGAACGTCATCCGCGATGTCTGGGTGGCTGCGCCCTTTCTGGTGCTGCTGGGCGCGCTGTGCGGATTTCTCATCGTGCCGATGAACGCCCTGCTGCAGCACCGCGGACACAATCTGATGGGTGCGGGCCGCTCGATTGCCGTACAGAACTTCAACGAACAGGCCTGCATCCTGGCGTTGGGGGCTTTTTACGCCGGGATGACCAGGTTCGGTTTGTCGGCTTTCATCACCATCACCATCTTCGGGCTGCTGGTGGCCGCCACCATGGAAGCCATACGCCGCTGGCACCAGCGCAATCTGGTGGCGCACGGCGCCGAGGTCGAACGGCTGCTGGTCATCGCGCGCACCGACGGACATTGAGCTTCAGCGCATGAAGCTCCCTTCAGGCGCGCGCCTGGCCGTACTGGCGATCACCTTCAACGCCTTCACCTGGGGCGTGAGCTGGTGGCCCTTCAGGCAGCTGCAAGGCCAGGGCCTGCATCCGCTGTGGGCCACGGTCATGATCTACAGCCTGGCCTTGCTGGTCATCACCGCGTGGCGACCACGCGCATGGCGGCAACTCCTGCAAACGCCCACCCTGTGGCTGTTGGTGCTGGCCTCAGGCACCACCAATGCAGCTTTCAACTGGGCCGTGACCCTGGGCGACGTGGTGCGGGTGGTGCTGCTTTTTTATCTGATGCCGATATGGACGGTGCTGCTGGCGCGCTTGCTGCTGGGAGAGGTCATACGCGCTGGCGCCTTGTTGCGCATCGCCTTGGCGCTGGCTGGCGCGGCCGTGGTGCTGATGGCGGGCGACAGCGCCCGCCACGCCCCGGCGGCCGGGCCAGGACCAGGCTGGCCACTGCCGGCCACGCTGGCGGAATGGCTGGCCGTGCTGGGCGGCTTCACCTTCGCGCTGAACAACGTGATGCTCAAACGTGAAGCGCATCGCCCGGTGGAAGCGCGTGCCTTGGCGATGTTTCTGGGCGGCGTGGTGGTGGCAGGCGGCTTGGCACTGTCGCTGCAGGCCAGCGTGCCGCTGCCGCCGCCAGTGGCCACGGCCTGGGTGCTGGGCGCGCTGGGCATGGGTTTGTGGTTCCTGGCGGGCAACCTGTCGTTGCAGTACGGCGCGGCCAGGCTGCCGGCCAATGTGACGGCTGTCGTCATGGTCAGCGAAGTGTTGTTTGCTTCTGCATCGGCCATCGCGCTGGGCGCGGCCAGCTTCAGCTGGCCGCTCGGGTTGGGGGCTGCGCTCATCATCACCGCCACGCTGATGTCGGCGCGCGGCCATTGACTTGTGCAGGCGAAAGTGCAGGCACCAGCGCCGTGGGGACAGCGCTACGATCTGGACCTCTGCATAACGGATGGTGTTCACCATGGCCAGCGTCTACGACTTCGAAGCCAGTCTCATTGACGGCCAGCCCGCCAGCCTGGCTGACCAGCGCGGCAAAGTGCTGCTCATCGTCAACACCGCCAGTGCTTGCGGTTTCACGCCGCAGTTTGCCGGCCTGGAGGCCCTGAACACGGAATACGCGGGCCAGGGGCTGGTGGTGCTGGGTTTCCCCAGCAACGAGTTCGGCGGCCAGGACCCCGGCAGCAACGATGAGATCGCCAATTTCTGCCAGAAGAATTACGGCGTCAGCTTCGCCATGATGTCCAAAGTCAAGGTCAATGGCAGCGAAGCGCATCCGCTGTGGCAGTTTCTGAAAGCCCAAGCCCCCGGCCTGCTGGGAAGCGAAGGCGTGAAGTGGAACTTCACCAAGTTTCTCGTGGGGCGCGACGGCAAGGTGCTGAAGCGCTATGCGCCCACTGACGCACCGAAGTCGCTGCGCGGGGACATCGAATCAGCACTGGCTGCCTGACGCCGGCTGTTTGATTGACCGACCACCTGAATCCTCGAGAGCGCCATGTTCCAGCACCTAGACGTCTACGCCGGTGACCCCATCCTGAGCCTGAATGAGGCCTTCCAGAAGGACCCGCGCAAGGACAAGGTAAATCTCTCGATCGGCATCTATTTCGACGACGCTGGCCGCATTCCGGTGCTGGAAAGCGTGCGGCAAGCCGAAGCGCAGATGCTGGCTGAGAACGGTACCAAGTCGTATCTGCCGATAGAAGGCTCGGCGGCCATGCGCCAGGCGGTACAGGCGCTGCTGTTCGGCCCCGACCACGAAGCGTTGTCCAGCGGCCGCGTGGCCACGCTGCAAACCGTGGGCAGCAGTGGCGGCCTGCGCGTGGGCGCCGACTTTCTTCATCGCTGGTTACCTGAAAGCGCCGTGTGGGTGAGCGACCCCACCTGGGACAACCACCGCGCCATGTTCGAAGGCGCCGGCATACCCGTTCACACCTACCCGTACTTCGATGCGGCCAGCGGCGGGCTGCGCTTTGCCGAGATGCTGGGCACGCTGCACGCCTTGCCGCCGCGCAGCATCGTGCTGCTGCACGCCTGCTGCCACAACCCGACGGGGGTAGACCTGACGGCAGCCCAATGGCAACAGCTCATTCCTGTGCTGCGCGAACGCGAATTGCTGCCTTACCTGGACCTGGCATACCAGGGCTATGGCGACGGCATCGATGCCGATGCTTTCGTGGTGCGGGCGCTGGCCGACACCGGCATGCCCTTCATCGTTGCCAACTCGTTTTCCAAGAGCATGAGCGTGTATGGCGAACGTGCCGGCGCCTTGAGCGTGGTGTGTGGCAGCGCAGCAGAAGCCGAGCGCGTGCTGGGTCAGCTGAAAGCTACGGTCAGACGCAATTATTCGAGCCCCGGGCTGCATGCTGCAGGCATTGTCAGCCGGGTGTTGACCGACAGCCGGTTGCGCTCGCAATGGGAAGCCGAGGTGGCCGCCATGCGCGATCGGATCAATGACATGCGCCAGAGCCTGCACAGCGCGCTGAGCGATCAGAAGGCCGGTCGAGAAGATGCACAAAAACCCGCACGGGACTTTGGCTACTTTCTCAGCCAGCGCGGCATGTTCAGCTACACCGGCTTGTCGCCGCAGCAGGTGGACCGGCTGCGCGACGAATTCGGCGTTTACCTGGTGCGCTCTGGCCGCATGTGCGTGGCCGGGTTGAACACCGGTAACGTGGAACGCACAGCCGCCGCGCTGGCGACTGTGCTGGCGGCCGTGGTGGCTTGACAGCCACCAGCGGCGATGCCGGCCGACATTTTCGGTCTCAGTACCGGCGGCGGTTGAACATGGTCAGGATCCCGATCACCAGCGCACCAGCAGCGACAGCGATCAGCGCCGACTTGAGCGGCTCATCGCGGACATAACCTGCCGTCACGCGGCCTGCGCCGCGCACCTCGTCAGCAGCGCGATGCATGGCCGACGGCAGGCTGCGGCGCAACTCTTCAACGCTGGCCGCAATGCTGCCCAGCGTCGCGCTGGCCTTGCGCTCGCCAGCGTGCAGGGCAGCACTGGCTCGGTCCATGGTTTCTTCGCCAGCTTCTTCAGCCAGTGCAATGCCGCTGCGCAGCCGGGCTTGGGCTTTTTCGGCCAGGGTCGTGTTCGAATTCATGGTGGATTCCTCGTGCTTATCTAGTTAGAAGATGGTGGGCTGAAAGTGATCAGCGGCTGAACCAGTCGTCGCCTGCGGTGCGCTCCCAAGCTGCCACCTGCTTTTCGGCTTCGTCCTTGGCCACGCCATAACGTTGTTGTATCTTGCCGGCCAGTTGTTCGCGGCGGCCCTCGACAACGTCGAAATCGTCGTCAGTCAGCTTGCCCCATTGGCCTTGTACTTTGCCTTTGAGCTGCTTCCAGTTGCCTTCGATGCGGTCCCAGTTCATTTCCATTCCTCTCAGCGTTGTCGAAACAAACCAGCTTCGGAGGACGCTGGTTCAATAGCCTCACAGTAGGCTGCCCGCAGCCGATGGCTAATCAGACAGCGCCCTGCTGCTTTGTAGGCGCAGTCGCACATCGGAAGTCGTGGCTGGACGTGGCTTGCGACACCGCCTGCAGCACGCGCTCGCGCAGCCAGCAGTGCGCTGGATCGGTTTCATGGCGCACATGCCAGAGCATTTCCACGTGCACCGGCCCCATGCTGAAGGGCAGATCGCAGGTCAGCAGTTCTTCTTCGCAGCCCGTGGCCTGCACAAAGCCCTCGGGCAGCACGGTGAGCAGATCGCTGCGCGCCACCACACGGCCGGCGGTGAAGAACTGATTCACCGTCAGCATGACCCGCCGCTGGCGCGCCAATCCAGCCAGCGCCTGGTCGACAAAGCCATAAGGTCGCCCTGAAAAGCTGACCAGCAGGTGATGCGCAGCGCAATACGCATCCAGCGTCAGCGGCTGGCCAGCCAGCGGGTGGCCGCGCCGCATCACCCCGACATAGCGCGTACTGTGCAGGCGCTGGTGGCGCAGAAGGCTGTCGGCTCCGTCAGCGGCCATGCCGGCCATGGCTTCTGGGAAGAAGCCCAGCGCCAGGTCGGTGTCACCGCTGTCCAGCATCGCCCGGGGGTCGCGTGTGGTCAGCGGCAGCATGCGCAGGTTGACAAGCGCCTGTGCTGCCTCGATGGCAGCCACCAGCGGCGGCGCCAGCAGCGCGGCTGTGGCATCAGCCATCGCCAACCGCCACTGCACGGCGTCGATCTGCGGCTGGTAACGGCCCGTCGGCCCCTGAACCAGGGCCTGACTCAAGCCCGCCAGCGCAGCCCGCACGGGCGGCCAAATGCGCTGGGCCCGGGCGCTGGGCCGCACGCCATGGGCCGTGCGCACGAACAGCTCGTCACCCAGCGCCTGCCGGAGGCGCCGCACGGCATGACTGACGGCGGGCTGCGTCATGGAAAGCACCTGGGCTGCCTGCGTGAGGCTGCCTTCCGCCATGACCGCGTCAAAAACACGCAGCAGGTTCAGGTCCAGGGAACGAAAGCTGGGCAGGTGCGGTGCGGGCGTGTTCATGCGCCGACTCTGACATGAACGCTGCTAATGCCCTAAGTGCCCACTATTCACTTGAGTCTTATGGGTATAAACCCTAGTATTCGGGATTGGCAAAACGCCAGTCTTCTCCTTGGAGTACCAGATGACCAGCATGACCGTCCAATCGCCGCGAACCGTGACCTCGCCCCGAGGTGCCGTGTGGGGCGCTTGGGTCTTCCAGACCTTGAGCAGTTCGTTTCAGACCCTGTCCCGCATGATGCGCGAACGCGCTGACCGCCGTGCCGCGCAATTCCGCATCGGCGACGCGTCCAGCGTGCGCCGTTACGCCATGAGCGTGATGCAATATGACCCGCGCTTCGCCGCCGACCTGTTCGCTGCCGCAGACCGGCATGAGCAGATGAGCGAGTAAGGTAGTAAGCGATTAAGGCAGTACGAGAGCAAACGAGTAAGTTAGCGCTTGCTCAAGCGACCAACCGCGTGGCGACGGGTTGCCTGAGCTGAGCGTAAAGATCCTTCGGGTCGTCCAGGCTTGGGATCAAGTCCATGGGTGTCCCCAAGCCCAGGCCCAACGCCAGATCGCGCATCACGCGCAACGCGGCGTAGTCTTCCAGCGCAAAACCGACGGAGTCGAACACCGTCACCGCCGCCGCGTCTCGCCGGCCCGGCACCCCGCCTGTCAGCACCTGCCACAACTCGGTGACAGCGAAATCTGCCGGCATCTGCTGCAGTTCGCCTTCGATGCGGCTTTGGGCTTCGTATTCAACAAACACCTGACCCGCCGCCGCAGCCAGCACGCCTGGATGCAATTCAGTCTTGCCCGGGCAATCGCCGCCCACCGCATTCAGGTGCATGCCGGGCTCGATCATCTCGGGCGTGAGGATGGTGGCATTGCATTTGTCGGCCGTCACCGTGGTGACGATGTCTGCGCCCCGCACGGCATCTGCCGTGCCGCCATGCGCCGTCACTGTGAGCCCGGGCACATGGCGCAGGTGCTGCAGCAGCTTGCTGGTGGCGGCTGCATCGGTGTCGAACACCTGGATGCGCTTGATGCCCAGCAGGTGGTGAAAGGCCAGCGCCTGGAATTCACTTTGCGCGCCATTGCCGATCAAGGCCATGGTGAGCGCGCCAGGCCGGGCCAGCGCGCGAGCCGCCATCACCGAGGTGGCAGCAGTTCGCATGGCGGTGGTCAGGGTCAACTCACTTAACCATTCGGGCGTGCCGGTGGCCACATCGGCCAGCACGCCGAAGGCCATCACCGTGGGCAGGCCGGCGCGGGTGTTCTTGGGGTGGCCGTTGACGTACTTGAAGGCGTAGTGCGTGGCATCGGCAATCGGCATCAACTCGATCACACCGTCCAATGAGTGGCTGGCCACGCGCGCTGTCAGATCGAAATCGTTCCAGCGCCGAAAGCCCGCCGTGATGGCTGCTTCCAGTCGGCGCAACACCTCGGGCAAGCCGTGGGCGGCCACGATGCGGGCGATGTCTTGGGTACTGAGCAGGGTGGTCATGGGGATCTCCTTCGGGCTGAAGACATTCTCACGGCGCGTGCAAACAATGAGAAGCGGCAGAAGTGCTGCGGAATCGACAGACTTCTGGCGATAAGTCAGCCCTGGCTGCCAAAATGACAGAATCGCCAATGGACACACTGGACCAACAATTGCTGGCATTGCTGCGCAACAACGCCCGCGCCAGCGTGGCCACGCTGGCGCACACGCTGGGCGTGTCTCGCGGCACGGTCAGCAACCGCATCACACGGCTGGAAGACCAGGGCGTCATCGTCGGCTACACCGTGCGCCTGCGCCCAGACACCGAACCCGACCAGATCACGGCCTGGATGAACATTGCCGTGGAAGGCAACCAGACGCGCGCCGTGATTGGCATCTTGCTGGGTGAGCCGGGTGTGGCCTCGCTGCACGACACCAACGGACGCTGGGACTTGCTGGCCGAATTGCGCGCCGGGCACCTGAGCGAACTGGCCGAAGTGCTGGAGCGAGTGCGCTTGATCAAGGGCATCGCAGGCACGGAAACCAGCATCCATTTGCAGACCTACAAGTTGTCCTGAGCATTTTCTATAACACGGAAAACTGTGGCAACGCAACCACGGTTCCCCGGGGTCTTGTCATACTATTGTCATCCCCGTCACCTAATGTCCTCAGGGTTCTCCCGGATCATCTGGCGACAAACATATAGGACACAGACATGCAAAAGATCTCTCTGGCCGCTTTGGCCCTGGCTGCAGCCGCAGCTTCCGCACCTGCATTCGCGCAGTCTTCCGTCACCATCTTCGGCGTCGTCGACGTGGCCGCCCGCTCGGTCAAGAACAACGACACGCAGTACCAACTCGCCACCAGCGGCCTGCAAAGCAGCCGTCTGGGTTTCCGTGGTGTCGAAGATCTGGGCGGCGGCCTGAAGGCCGGCTTCCATCTGGAAGGTGCATTGAATCTGGACGACGGCAATGCCAGCGGCTTCAACTTCCAGCGCCGTGCCACCGTCAGCCTGATGGGCGGCTTTGGCGAACTGCGTCTGGGCCGTGACAAGACGCCCAACGGCACCATGTACGACGACTTCGACCCGTTCTCGAATACCGGCATGGGCGCCTCCGGCATCATGGCCAGCTCGGCCGCTGCTGGCCAGGCTTACACCACGTTCACGCGCGTGAACAACAGCATCGGTTACTTCATGCCTAACCTGGGTGGCCTGACAGCCCATGCCATGGTCGCTGCCGGTGAAGGCACCGCTGGCGCCAAGTACACAGGTATTCGCGTCAACTACCGCCTGGGTGGCTTGGTTGCGGGCGGCGCATACGGCAAGACTGAAGTCAGCGCAGCGCGCGACGCAGAGCTGTATGACTTCGGCCTGAGCTACGACATGAAGAGCTTCAAGCTGTTCAGCAAGTACTCGCGCCTGAATGTTGGTGGCCCGTCGCAGCACGACTACCTGGTCGGCGTACTCGTGCCTATCGGTGCCTTCGACCTGCGTGCCAGCTACGAAATGATGGAAGGTCGGGGTGGCAGCGTCAGCAACCAGGAAGGCAAGAAGTTCGCCATCGGCGGTGCTTACAACCTGTCCAAGCGCACAGCCATCTACGGCACGTTTGCCAACATCTCGAACACCAACACGGCGTTCCGCGTGGCCGGCAACAACCCGCTGTCGACTGGCAACGATTCGACCGGCTACGAGCTGGGCGTTCGCCACTCGTTCTGATCGACATCTCGGCCTGATGGCCTGATGGCCGGACCCGCCGGGTCTGGCCATCACAAGGGCGCCGGCATCTGCGGATTCGGCGCCTTTTTTGTGCCCGCTTGCTTTGTCCAGTGACGGTGCCCGCCTGGGGCATCATTCGCGCCGATGTTGCTGTTCCTGCTGAAGCGCCTGGCCACGCTGGCTCTGACCCTGATTGCGGCGTCGGTGCTGGTGTTTGCCGTGCTCGAACTGCTGCCCGGCAACGCCGCGCAGATCATCCTGGGCGACAGCGCCACGCCTGCCAGCCTGGCTGCACTGGAAGCGCGGCTGGGGCTGGACCGCCCGCCGCTGCAGCGCTACCTGGACTGGACCGGCGGCCTGTTGCGCGGCGAAACCGCGCGCAGCCTGAGCTACGACACCCCGACCGCCGAACTGCTGGCCGAGCGCCTGACTGTCAGCCTGCCGCTGGCCCTTCTGGCGATGGCGCTGACCGCAGTGGCCGCACTCAGCCTGGGTTTGTACGCTGCGGCCAACCACCGCCGCGCCGCCGACCTGGGCGTGATGAGCCTGAGCCAGCTCGGCATCGCCATCCCGAATTTCTGGTTCGCCATCCTGCTCATCCTGCTGTTTTCTGTGCACCTGCAGTGGTTCAGCGCGGGCGGTTTTCCGGGCTGGCATGAAGACGACGGCGGTGGTTTCTGGCCCGGTCTGCAAGCGCTGGTGCTGCCCGCGGTGGCGCTGGCCGCGGTGCAGGCCGCCATCCTGGCGCGCGTGACGCGTTCAGCCGTGCTCGACGTGCTGGGTGAGGACTTCGTGCGCACCGCCCGCGCCAAGGGCCTGACGCGCCGACAGACGCTGCTGCGTCATGTGCTGCGCAACGCCATGATCCCGGTGCTGACGGTGGCCGGCCTGCAGTTCGCCAACCTCGTCACCGGCACCATCGTCATCGAGAACGTCTTTGTGTTGCCCGGCATCGGCCGCCTGGTGTTCCAGGCCATCAGCAACCGCGACTTGGTGGTGGTTCGCGACGTGGTGATGCTGCTGGCCGCCGTGGTGGTGGTGGTGAATTTCGCTGTCGATGTCGCTGTAGCCTGGGTGGACCCACGGGTGCGGCTGCGATGAGCGAGCCGGCATGAGCTTCTTACAACGCGCAAGTCGCCACGCCAGCTTCGTTGTCGGCGGCGTACTCACGGCGCTGTTGGTGCTGGCCGCCTTGCTGTCGCTGGTGTGGCAGCCCTACCCGCCGGGCGACATCGACATCCCCAACAAACTGGCACCGCCCAGTGCGGCGCACTGGCTGGGCACCGACAGCCTGGGCCGCGACCTGGCCAGCCAGTTGCTGGTGGGAGCGCAGAGCAGCATCGTCGTCGGCCTGGTGGCCGTGGGCATCGGCATGCTGGCTGGCGTGGCGCTGGGCTGCTGGGCAGCGGTGTCCGGCGCGCGCGGGCGCGGGGTGCTGGACGAGATCATCATGCGCGGCTGCGACTTCGGCTTTGCCTTCCCGGCGCTGCTCACGGCCATCATGCTCACGGCCATTTATGGGCCCGGGCTGCTGATGAGCATCGTGGCGATTGGGCTGTTCAACATCCCTGTGTTCGCACGCATTGCGCGCACCTCGGCCGGTGCGGTATGGGCGCGCGACTTCGTCACCGCCGCACGGGCCGCCGGCAAAGGCAATTTCGCCATCACCCGCGATCACGTGCTGCCCAACATTGCCAGCCCGCTCGTCGTGCAGGCCAGCATCAGCTTTGCCACGGCCATCCTGGCCGAGGCTGCGCTCTCTTACCTGGGTCTGGGCACGCAGGCACCGCAGCCCAGCTGGGGGCGGATGCTCAACGACGCGCAAGCGCAGATGTTCCAGGCACCGATGCTGGCTGTGTGGCCGGGTGCAGCCATCATGCTCAGCGTGCTGGGGCTGAACCTAGTGGGTGACGGGCTGCGGGATTTGTGGGATCCGCGGCTGGCACGCCAGCGCTGAAAGCAAACAGCTGCCCACAGCAACCCACAGCGCTTCCAGGAGACACGCACCGACCCTGCGCTATCGTCCCGCGCGTGCACCCAGAAACCGCCCAGCCACTGCTGCAAGTCACCGACCTGCGCGTGCGCCTGAACACCGCCGGCGGACCCGTGGACGCGCTGCGCGAAGTTGCCTTCACGCTGCAGCGCGGGCAAACGCTGGGGCTGATCGGTGAATCCGGCAGCGGCAAGTCGCTCACCGCGCTGGCCTTGATGGGCTTGCTGCCGCCTGGTGCGCAAATGCAGGGCTCCATCCGGCTGAACGGCCAGGAACTCAGCACCCTGGACGACGCAGCCATGTGCACCGTGCGCGGCCAGCGCATGGGCATGGTGTTTCAGGAACCGATGACGGCGCTGAACCCGCTGCACTCGATCGGCCGGCAGATTGCCGAGCCCTTGCGTCTGCACCGCGGCCTGTCTGCAGCAGCGGCGCAGGCCGAAGCGCAGCGCTTGCTGGAACGCGTGCAGATGCCGCAAGCCGCGCAACGCCTGGCTGCCTACCCGCACCAGTTGTCGGGCGGGCAGCGGCAACGTGTGGTGATGGCCATCGCCCTGGCCTGCGGGCCCGAGCTGCTGATCGCCGACGAGCCGACCACGGCGCTGGATACCACCACGCAGCGCGACGTGCTCGACCTCATCGGCCAGCTGTGCAGCGAAAGCGGCATGGCGCTTTTGCTCGTCAGCCACGACTTGGGCTTGATGGCCGACCGGGTGGAACGCGTGATGGTGATGTATGGCGGTACCGTAGTGGAAAGCGGGCCCACAGCGGGCGTCTTCACCCGCCAGGCGCACCCGTACACGCGTGGCCTGGTGGCAGCCCGCCCACGCCTGGGCCAGCGCGGGCGACTGGCCACCATCCCAGGGCGCGTACCGGCGCTGGCCGAGTTGCCCGCAGGCTGTCCGTTTGCCGACCGCTGCGAGCGGGTCGTCAACGAATGCCGCGTGGCACTGCCGCCGGCTGTGACCGTGGCGCCTGGCCACAGCGCGCGCTGCTTGCGCATTGAACTGTGAGCGCCCCTTTGCTGGAAGTGCGCGGTTTGTCGCAGCGCTACCGCTTGCCGCGGCAGCATTTGTTGCGTGCAGCGCCCAGCGTACTGGCGCTGCAGGACGTGAGCTTCAGCCTGACCGCCGGCCAGAGCCTGGGCCTGGTGGGGGAATCAGGATCGGGCAAGAGCAGCCTGGCGCGCCTGGTGATGGCGCTGGAAACCCCCAGCGCAGGCCAGGTGCTGTTTGAAGGCCGCGACTTGCACGCGCTGCCTGCGGCCGAGCTGCAGACCGCACGGGCCGACTTCCAAATGGTGTTCCAGGATCCGTTCGGATCGCTGGACCCCAGGCGCAGCGTGCTGCAAACGGTGGCCGAGCCGCTGACGCTGACGCGCGGAAGCGCCCAGGTGCCCGATGCCCGGCAGCGCCGCCGCCTGGCCGCCCAAGCGCTGGACGCCGTGGGCCTGCGCGACGGCGACCTGGACAAGTACCCGCATGAATTCAGCGGCGGCCAGCGCCAGCGCATCGCCATTGCGCGCGCGCTGATCACGCGGCCCAAACTCATCGTCGCCGACGAGCCGGTCAGCGCGCTGGATGTCTCGGTGCAGGCGCAGGTGCTGAATCTGCTGGCCGATCTGCAGTCGGCTTTCGGTCTGGCCTACCTGTTCATCAGCCACGACCTGACGGTCGTGGACCACCTGTGCGACGAGGTGCTGGTGCTGCATGCCGGGCGCGTGGTCGAACGCGGCACGCCTGATGTGCTGTTCACAGCGCCGCAGCACCCGGTCACGCAGGCCCTGCTGGGCGCGGTGGCGGGGGCGCGGCGACAATTCGGCGCATGACTTTCTCATATGTAAGGCAGCTGCCATGAGCCTGGACCGGCGCCGCGTCAATGGCCTGCTGGCGGGCCTGCCCTTGGCTGCCGCGCTCAGCGGCACAGGCCCCGCCTGGGCGCAGAAAAGCAAAGACACGCTCGTGCTGGCCATGGTGCTGGAACCGCCCGGCCTGGACCCCACCACCGCTTCTTCAGCCGCCATCGGTGAGATCGTTCACTACAACATCTTCGAAGGCCTGACCAAGATCGCCATGGACGGCAGCGTGCAGCCGCTGCTGGCCACTGCCTGGACCGTCAGCGAAGATGGCAAGCGCTACACCTTCAGTCTGCGTCAGGGCGTGAAGTTCAGCGACGGCAGCCTCTTCGACGCCAACACGGTGAAGTTCAGCTTCGATCGCGCCCGCGCTGCCGACAGCGCGAACAAGGCCAAGAAGGCGGTGTTCGACAACATCAGCGCGGTGCAGGTGGAAGGCGCCCACACCCTCACCCTGGTGCTGAAGGTGGCCGATACGCTGCTGCCTTTCCGCCTGGGCGAAAACACCGCCGTCATCCTGCACCCGAACAGCGCAGACAAAGCGGCCACGCAGCCGGTGGGCACGGGCCCGTTCAAGCTGGGCAACTGGAACAAAGGCAGCGCGGTGACGCTGCTGAAGTCCGACACGTACCGCGAAGCAGCCAAGATCGCGCTGCGCCGCGTCACCTTCCGTTTCATCAACGAGCCCGCCGCGCAGGTGGCGGCCTTGCTCGCCGGCGACGTGGACGCCATGCCCCGCTTCGGCGCCGCGCAGGCCCTGCGCCAGTTTCGCAGCAACAAGCGCTTCGTCGTCGAAGAAGGTTTCACTGCCGGCAAAGGCATCCTGGCCGTCAACAACCGCAAGCCGCCTTTGAACGACGTGCGCGTGCGCCGCGCCCTGGCCCATGCCATCGACCGCCAAGCCTTCATCGACGGCGCACTGGAAGGTTTGGCGCGACCCATCGGCAGCCATTTCGCACCGACCGATGCGGGTTATCTGGACCTGAGCCAGACCACGCCCTACGACCCGGCGCGTGCGCGCGCCTTGCTCAAGGAAGCCGGTGTGACCACGCCCTTGAATCTGACGCTGACGCTGCCTCCGCCGCAATACGCACGCACTGGCGGCGAGATCATTGCGGCGCAACTGGCGCGCGTGGGCGTCAACGCGAAGATCGAAAACGTTGAATGGGCGGCCTGGCTGGGGGGCGCGTTCAAGGGCAACTTCGACCTCACCGTGATCCTGCATGTGGAACCGCTGGACTACGTGCGCGCCTACACCGATTCCGCCTACTACTTCGGCTACGACAGCGCCAGGTTCCGCAGCCTGGTGGCCACCCTGGCTGCTGCCACCGACCCCGCCCAGCGCCAGCGCCTTTGGCAAGACGTGCAGCGGCAACTGGCTGAAGACGCCGTCAACGTCTTCATCTGGAACCCTTCGCAGGTGGCGGTGTATCGCAAAGGTCTGCGCGGTTTGTGGAACAGCTCGCCCATCTTTGCCAACGACGTGGGCGCGGTCAGTTGGGCTCAATGAGTTGGGCGCCATGAGTGGAGCGGCACCAACTCGGCGCCACCAGTTCGGCGCCTGCTGATCAGTCCAGCAGGCGCGAAGGCGGCAAACCGCTGCAGCACGGCGGTACATTCACGCCATGATCCACCCTGACCTGCGCGGCAACCCTTGCAGCAGCAGCAGCCCGGCGGCCGAGGCTGCCGCCGAGCAGGCGCTGTGGCGTTTGATGTCGTTCTACGACACGCCCCTGGCCGACCTGGACAGCGCACTGCAGCACGACCCAGGCTGGGCTCTGCTGCACGTCATGAAAGCCGGCTTCCTGCTGAGTCTGACCGAGGCTTCGCTGCGCGGCGAAGCCGCTTCAGAACTGGCACTGGCCCGCGTCGTGGCTGACAGCGCCACCCCACGCGAACTGTCTCACCTGGAAGCCGTGCAGTGCCTGCTCGACGGCCGCTGGCAGACGGCGTGCCGCATCTGGGACGAGGTGCTGATCGAACACCCGCGCGACGCCCTGGCCCTGCAATGGGGACAGCTCTGGGATCTTTATCGCGGTGACGCCCACGCCTTGCGCCAACGCCCGGCACGCGCGCTGCCCGAATGGGACGAAGACGACCCGCTGCATGCCCACGTGCTGGCGCTCTACGCCTTCGGCCTGGAAGAGAGCAACCTGTATCCGCAGGCTGAGGAAGCAGGCCGCCGCGCGCTGGCCAGCAACCCGCGCGTGCCTTGGGCAGTGCATGCGGTGGCCCATGTGATGGAAATGCAGGGCCGCTTCGAAGAAGGCTCGGCATGGCTGCGCCGGCACAAACCGCACTGGGCCGAAGGCAATGGCTTTTCCTGCCACTTGTGGTGGCACAAGGGGTTGTTCAGGCTGGAATCGCTCGACGTGGCCGGCGTGCTGCGACTCATCGACCACCATCTCAGCGGCGACGCGCTGCAGGTCACGTTGCAGCGGCTGGACGCGGCTTCGCTGCTGTGGCGGCTGCATCTGCTGGGTGAGGATGTATCTGGCCAATGCGCTGGTCTGGTGGCGCGCTGGCAGCCCGACGAGTCGCTGGCCGGCGACTACGCCTTCAACGACCTGCATGTGGTGCTGGCCTTGCTGGGCGCCGGGCAAGTTCCTCAGGCCGAACGTTGGCTGGCCCGCTGCGCTGCACGTGCCATGGCGCCGGCCGATGCAAGGCGCAGCAACCATGCCACGGCGCGCGACGTCGGCCTGCCGCTGATGCGTGGCGTACTGGCGCTGGCCCGTGGTGAAGCCGAGACCGCTTGCGAACTGCTGCTGCCTGTGCGCTCCCAAGCCCAGCGCCTGGGCGGCAGTCACGCACAACGTGATCTGATCGACCAGACATTGCTGGCCGCAGCCGCGCAGAGCCGCCGCACCAGCCTGGGCCGTGCGCTGCTGAATGAACGCCTGATGGCCAAACCTGTGACACCGCTCACCCGCCATTGGGCTCAGGCACTGGGCGAGCACGAATCCGCCCGGGCCTGAAACCGACTTTGGGGGTGGAACATGGCGACTGAACAACAGCGTGAAAACCGCTTGCGGCTGCTGGAAGACGACATCGGCCGTGCGTTGACACAGTCGCAGGCCAGCGGCGAGTTGCAAACAGCCAAGCGCTACGGCAAGCCGCTGGACCTGGCCGATGGCTACGAGCAGACGCCTGCCGAATGGCGCATGGCTTTCAAGATGCTGAAGGACAGCGGCTTTGCGCCGCCCGAGGTCAGCCTGATGCGTGAGATCGAGGCCTTGCGGTTGTCGCTGGAAGGTGCAGCAGACGACGAGACCGCGCGCAGCAACCGTCGCCGCTTGTCTGAAATGCGCCAGCGGCTGGCCATGCGTCTGGAATCACTGAAGCGCTAGGTCTGCGGCTGGGCGCCGCAGACCGCACGACGACGCAGAGCACTCAGGACGCGTGCGCCAGATCCCGCTCGTCGTGATGGGCTGGCGCCTCAGCCGCTGCTTCTTCAACCAGCGTCATGTCTTCATCCAGCGCTGCCAGCAAGGTGTCGGCCAGTTCGTCACCCGAACGCCAGGCGGCTTCAACACCGCCCTGCCACGTGGCCTGGCTGCCCATGAAGTCGCCGCAAACGCCCAAGCCGCGCCGCGCGTCCCACCAGCATTCAACGCCCAGGCTGACCGCTGACGCGGCATAGCGCCAGCGATGCACCGCACGGTGGTGCCACTGCAGCTTGTCACTGCCGGATGCTGTAGGCAGCAGGGTCGCCAGAGCCTGACTCATGGCCGCCTGCACGGCTGCCGGGGTGGCTTCAAGATGGACTTGTGTCCATTCAGCACTGGCATGCGCGACCCAGCTGGCCTGGCCCAGCACCCCTTGACGACCCGGCTTGCGGTCATTGCGTGCCACCCAAGCCAGCGGGCTGTTGCGGCTGGGTTCTGGTTCGCAAGCGTCCCAAGGCCAGTCCACATCCTGCGTCACCGCCATCAGCGTCCAGCAGGGCTGCATGCGCACTGCTGCCAGCGTGTCGGCCCACTCATCGTGGTGCCCGGCGAGCAACACGGCTGCCTGCGCTGGCGGCATGGCCAGCATGACCTGGTCGAAGGGCCCCACGCTGGTGCCGTCCACCGCCACGACTTGCCAGCCCCCCGGGCCGCGCTGCAGGCGCTGCACCTGGAAGTTCAGGTGCACTGGCGCGTCAGCGATGACATGACGCACCAATGCCGACATCCGGCCCTCGGGCACCCAGCTTTCGCGTTGCGTCGTGGCTGGCCATGCGGCATGCACTTTTGGACGCCAGGCGTGCACCACGCCCGCTGCAGCAGCGCGGCGGAGTGCGGCCGCAAAGCGCGGGTGGCGCGTCTGAATGTGCTGGGCGCCGTGGTCGAACTCGGTTTCATGCGCACTGCCGTCAGCGCCTTGCCATTCGGCGCGGCGCGCGGCCATACGGCCACCGACACCGCGCGCCTTGTCAAAGAGCGTCACTGCCAAACCAGCCTGTCGCAGGCTGGCTGCGCAAGACGCACCGGCTATGCCGGCGCCGATGACCGCCACGCGCGAGGGAGAGAAATGAGTGCTTGACATCGTCTGACCTTTCTTCCTGTGGACGTTCTCGGGGGCATTTGAGAACGGAGTGGTTGAATTGTGACGCCCCAGTCGTGTCTGTGGTGGCTTTGTCCTGAAAGTTCAACCCAACTATCGTATATTTGCGCTACAAGTAGTCGTCAGACACAGATTTTCCAACTCAACACCGCTTTTTTTACCACCAACCCAAGGCAAAAACATGACAACTGATGTGCTTGACGACGAAATTGCGACCCTCGATGCGAGTCGTTTGCCCGCCAATGCCCGTCTGCGCAGCGGCACGGCAGCCCGTCTGGCGGGCTTGCCGGTGACAACGCTTCGCGTTTGGGAGCGCCGCTACGGCGTGGTGGCCGCGCCCAAGACCCTGACCGGTCAACGCCTCTACTCAACGCTCGATGTACAACGGCTGGCTTTGCTGAAGCAGCTCAGCGACCGCGGCCATGCCATCGGCACCATTGCTGCGCTGGCGCTGAGCGAACTGGAAGGTCTGGCCGCTACCGCACCCGCACGCAGCGCAGCAGCAACCAGCGTGCCCGGGCTGCACTTGGTGGTGGTGGGTCGCGGAGCGGCGCAAAAACTGCAGGCCGTGGGCGCCCAGCCACGCCGCGTTTATGAAGACCTGGCAGCCGCCGAGGCCGACGCCACGGCATCCACCGATGCACCTGAACTGCTGCTGGTGCATTTGCCGTCGCTGCACCCGGCGCTGGCCGAACGTGCGCTGAGCCTGTCGCAGCACCAGGGCGCTGGCAATCTGCTGGTGCTTTATGCCTTCGGCTCCGAGGCGGTGGCCGAGTCGCTGCGGGCCGCCGGCGCGATGGTGCGGCGCGAGCCCTGCACCGGCCGCGAACTGGTGCGCATGCTGGCGCAGGCGGCCAATTCCCCCGTACCCAGCGGCGGGCCGCGCGCGCCCACTGCGCGCCGCTACAACGACACGCAGTTGGCCCATCTGGCAGAGCAACCCACCGCCGTTTTGTGCGAATGCCCCAGACACCTGGCCGAGATCGTGATGCAGCTGTCGCACTTCGAGCAGTACAGCGGCGAATGCGGCATCCGCAACCCGGCTGACGCCGCCATGCACCGCCACCTGGGCGGGCTGGCAGGCGCGGCACGTGCCATGTTCGAACAAGCGCTGGACCGTGTCATTGCCGAAGAGGGCATGCAGCTACCCCCTTGAACTTCAGCGGTACCGGCACAAGGCCCGCCCACGAGACGGCGGCAGGATGGCCCAACTGCTGCCGTTGACATGCCGTTGCAGACCCCGCGCGGTGGGTCGCTGGCTGGCCAGCAACAAACGTCGGGCGGTGGACCAGTCTTCGGCACCGAAGGGCGTCCAATGACCGCCCTGCCCGGCATCAAGGCTGTTCACCTCACGGCCTCCTTCACCATCTCGCTGAAGCTGCGCCACGGCTTCACGCGGCGCTTGGCCCAGCGCCGCAGATACCAAGCACCGCGTGCTGGCACACCGCGCCAGGAAAGCGCCACGCACGCATCGCGCAACGCGATCGGCTGCATGCCCAGCGTGGTCTTGTGGAAATAGTCGCCGACGCCGAAGTCGAAAGTGTTCAGACCTGCGGCGTGCATCTGCCGCGCCGTGCCTTCATCCAGCAACCGCCCAGGCGACAAGGCTTTCCAGGCCGGCCCTCCAATGCTCTGGCGCAGCGCGATGTAGCGCTGCCCGTTGGCCACGCCGAAAAGCGCAGAGACCACCGTATCGCCATCGCGCAGCGCCGTCAGCACCACGCTGCCATCGGTCAGGCCGGCGGCCAGCAAGCGGCGGTAGAAGGCACGGTAAGGCGCACGGTTCAGGCGGTAGTGGGGCAGCGCACCCAGGCGTTCAGACTGCTGCTGTTCCAGAGTGTCGAACAAGGCTTGCGCCTGCACCGGGTCGCGCACGCGCTCCAGCCGCGCCACCGGGCTGCGCTCGAATACGCGCCAGCAGCGCTCGATCTCCTTGCGCACGCGTTTGTCCAGGCTGTGGCGCCACTCTTCCCAGGGCCCCGGCACGACAAACTGATTGCCGAACATGTCGCTCTCGTGCGTGCGCCAAACCAGTTGCAGCGGGTTGGTCACGGCCCCGGCTTCAGGCAAGCCTGCAGGCAGCATTTTCTGCACGCGCCACACATCGAAGCCCCGCAAAGCCCGGGCCATCGCGCGCCACAAAGCTTTGGCTGCGTCCTGCGGCTCGGCCCCGCCATGCCAGTCGGCAGCCACCAGGGGGGCCACGTAGTCCACCACACCCGCGTCGGCGAAAGCCACTTCGCGCAGGCCCTTTCGCCGCTGCTGCACCAGCGGCAGCAGCATGGCGTCCACCCATTGCCCGGCGCTGCAGCGTTGCAGCAGCAGCCACAGCGGCCGGCGACCCTCGCTGCTGCCCAATGTCTCGTACCAGGCGCGCAGCCAGCCTGGGCCGTGAAACGGCAGGCAGCCGGGCCCTTGAAAAGGCTCGGCATGCTGCAAGAACTCGTCCAGCGAGCCCAGCACTGCAGCGCGGTAGGCCGACACAGCGTTCAAGCCAGCACACACCGGTTCGACCGGCGCGCGCACCACATGCCCCGCCGCCGTCAACGACATGGCAGCGCGCTTGCCGAGGGCCGTCGCGCTGCGCTCATGCCGCTGCAGCCACCTCGTCCATCAGCCCAGCAGGCGCACCCGGCTCCAGCCTGAATTCAATTGGCCGCAGCGCTTTTCGCGTGGCCATTGACCAAGGGCTGCGCCGCCAAGCCGCCTGCAAGGCCACCTTGCCCCAGTAGCCCGGACCACTGAGCGCACGGCTCTTGGGCTGCAGGCCCAGGCGATGCCTCAGCACCGCGTTGGCCAGATGCACCTTTTGCGCACGGCGGTTGGCCGGGGTCCAGTGCTCGGAGGTGACCGACACGTTCAGACAGTCTGCGTTTTCCACGCGGTGCGGCGCGTTCAACGGCCAGCTCAGCATCTGCCCGGGCTCCAGGTCGAAGACCATGGCCATGCGGTCGAAGTCGGCTTCATAAACCAGGCTGAACTCAAAACCCGTGTAAGCGATGTCCTCCAACCAATGTGGTTGCAAAAAAGGGACCGCGGCAGGGTAGATCCACACGCGCTTGCGGCCGTGGATCTGCCACAGCAGCTGGCCTGGCAGATCGCAGTGGTAATGCACGCACGCTCCGGGTGAAGACACGAGGATGCCCATCTTCAATGCTCCGGCTTGAAAGCCCGGCACCTGGCTGGCAATCTCGCGATAAGCCTGCGCCAGCAATTGCGCGTAGGCAGGACCGTGCAGATGGGCCTGCCGCAGATTGAGCCACAGGCTGCCGCCGGCGATGGCGTCGATCGCCTCACGGCCTGGCGTCTGGCCCAGATGGCCTTCGCGCCAGCGCAGGCTGCCGTCACCTTGGCGGCTGGTATGCACCAAGGCGTAATCGCTGCGCGGGTAACGGTCGATGAGCGCGCCCAAGGCGTCCAGCTGCAATGCAGGATGCTGGTGCAACTGATGCTGCAGCCGCAGGGGGCGATCGCCCCAGAAGCGGCGGGCTTCGTCTGGCCACGACAGGAGAACGCTGCGTGCTGGCGGCTGCGCTGCAGATACAGATATAGGTACAGGCACATGCGCGCCCGAGTTGCCAAGTGTCGGGCGGGGGCGAGCAGGAAGCTTCAGCATGGTGCTGATTGTGGTCATCGCCCCCGGCATGCACGCCCCCCGATTTGCGAGGGTGAGCCTGTACAGCGGACGTTTGAAGGAACTTGTTCATGCGCTGTCAGTGACCGAGCGCGTCGCTTCCAGCGCTGCGGGAATTTTCGAGCTTTGCAGGCCAAGCGATGCTTGCGCTCCCGCGCTTCGGGGGTCGTTTGCAGCCCTGCTGGAAAGGGCCAGCGAATACTATTTACTGGTCCTGTGGCGGCCTGTAAGGGTGCGTTGCAAAACGTCAGTTTCGATTCAGGTTTTGTCATTTGGAAACAGCTTCTAAATCTCAGTGGCAAGCCCTTGCGGGCGGGCTCCTTTGCTGCGGCTGAAAGCAACACGGTGTTGCTCCCTTTTGCTGTCCGCCCGCCTCCCGTTTTTCGCCACACAGCCCCTGCCGCTCAGACCATGTTTCCCGCTACGCCGCACCACCCGCCCCGCTCCAGCGCACGGCATTTGCTGTGTCTGCTTTGCACGGCCCTGCTGGCCGGGCTGCTGTGCCTGGGCAGCGCGAAAGCTCAGGAACCGCCAGGCGCATCGCTGGCGTATCGCGTGGGCGCAGGCGACGAGTTGAACTTCCGTTTCCTGTACACGCCCGAGCTCAACACCACGGCCGTGGTGCGAGGCGACGGCGCGGTTTCTCTGCCACTGCTGGGTGAATTCAAGGTCGCAGGCGCGACCCTGGCCGAACTGAGCAGCCAGGTGCAGGCCGCCCTGGCCCAGCGCGTGCGCCGACCCGATGTGACCATCAACGTGCAGGGCAGCGTGCCATCGCAGCGCATCTTCGTTGGCGGTGAAGTGGCGCGCCCCGGCGTGCAGAACCTGGCCGGCCCCTTGACTGCATTGCAGGCCGTGATGGCTGCAGAAGGGCTGAAAGACACAGCGCAAGCCGCAGCCGTCACCGTGCTGCGCCAGGGCGCAGGCGGCCAACGGGTGGTGCTGCGACTGGACCTCGCCGCTGTGATGGAAGGCCGGGACGGCGCACAAGACATCGTGCTGGCACCGTATGACGTGGTACTCGTGCCGCGCAGCGGTATCGCCAACATGGGTCTGTGGGTCGACCAATGGGTGCGCCGCATCCTGCCCATCAGCCTGGGCTTCAGCTACACCATCAACAAGAACGGAACCCTGCAATGAGGCGCCAAGGCACACGCCAGGGCATGGGCGACGCCTGGCAGGAAACCCAGATCGACAGCGGCCGCTTCGAGCGCATGGGCGTCACCGCCATCCCAGGCCGCACCACGCTGCGCGACCTGCTGACGATTGCTTTTCACGACCGCAAGCGCATCGGCGTGGCTTTGCTGGCGGGCTTGCTGCTGACCTTGATCGTGGTGGCAGCCATGCCCAAGAAGTACACCGCCGATGCGTCGCTGCTGCTGCGGCTGGGCCGTGAATACCTGTACACACCGGAGACCGGCGACCCGAGCACGGCCCAACCGCTGCCGTACGACCGTGAACAAACGCTGGTAGCCGAGGCCAAGATTCTCACCAGCCTGGACGTGATGCAAAGCGTGGTGACCAAGATGGGGGTGGCCAACATCTACCCCGGCATCACCACCAACCGCACGGCCACGCCGCTGGAGCAGTCGCAGGCGGTGATGGCACTGGAACGCGCCATCGACGCCGACCTGCTGAAGGGCTCCAACCTGCTGCAGGTGAGCTTCAGCCACGAAGATGCTGCCACCTCGGCCGCGGTGCTGGACCAGATCATCGAAAGCTATCTGGCCAAGCGCACGCAGGTCTTTTCCAGCACCAGCAACGGGCAAGCCGAAGCCGAGCTGGGCGCACGCCGCATCCAGCTCAACACCGCCGAAGCGCGCCTGGCCGGGTTCAAGCAGGAACGTGGCATCCGCTCTTTCGCCGAAGAGCAGAGCCTGCTGCTGAGCCAGCGCAGCGAAATCGAACGGCGCCAGAGCGACATCCACCTGGCCCTGGCGCAAGCCGATGGGCGCAAGGCCGCGCTGGCTTCGCAACTGGGCCAGATCCCTGCTGAAGTCAAACTTAGCAGCGAGACCTCGCGCGGTGAAGCGGCTGAATCGGCGCGCAAGCTGCTGCTGGAACTGAAGCTGAAAGAACGAGAGGCCAGCACTAAATTCTTTGACAGCGAAGCACAGGTGCAAGACGCGCACGCCGACATCTCGCGCGTGAACGAACACTTGAGCATGCTCGAAGCCCAGCCGCCGCAAGCCGTGCGCACGGGCAGAAGCCCGGTGCGCGATGGCGCCGAGTCCGACTTGGTGAAAAGTTCAGCCGACCTGAGCCAGTCGCAATCTGGGCTGGCCGCGTTGGCCGCACAGCGCGCAGCTACCGACAAGCGCCTGGTTCTGCTGTCGCAAAGCGAAAGCGAACTGCGCACGCTGGAGCGAGAACGCCGGCTGGCCGAGGTGCAGTACGACGCGGCTGCCAAGCGCCTGCGCGACGAGCGCGTGCTGACGGATCTGGACAGCCAGCGCAAAAGCAATGTCAGCGTGGTGCAGCGGCCTTCGGTGCCTACGCAGGCACAGTCCAAGCGTGGTCTGACGCTGGTGCTGGGCGTCATCCTGAGCATTGGCGCGGCCTTGTTCACGGCTTTCCTGAGCGCGCTGTGGCGCGATACCTTCCTCACGCCGGCCGACGTGCAACGCGAACTGGGCCTGCCGCTGCTGGGTGCCATACCAGCGGCGACAAGATGAGCGCAGCCACCGGCAGCGACAGGCGCCGCTTGCTGGGCGCCGCGGCTGCGGTCTGCCTGGCCACTGCGCCAGTGCAGGCAGCGCCGGCCCCGTCCACAGCGACTACACCCGGCCTGCCACGGCTGGCACGCGGCCTGAACCTGTCGCACTGGTTCGAGTACGAACGCGGCCAGGGCCTGACAGCGGCAGAAATGCGCCAGCTGAAGGCCCTGGGCCTGGACCATGTGCGCATCCCTGTGGACCCGGTGGTGGGCGGCTGGCACCCGCAGCGCGGCGGCACGCTTTCTTTCATGGCCGAATTGCTGGCGGCAGTGGACATGGGCGTGGCCGCCGGGCTCGAGGTGGTGGTGGATTTGCACCTGGAGCCCCAGGACAAGCAACTCATCGAAGACCAGCCGGTCACCGAAGCAGAACTGCTGCGCCTGTGGCAGACATTGGCGCGGGCGCTGGCCCAACAACCGCAGCAGCGCGTGGCTCTGGAGCTGTTCAACGAACCTCAGTATTACGGCTTGAAGCGTTTGCGCTGGCCGGGCCTGCAGCGCCGATTGCTCGCCGCGGTGCGCGCGCAGGCCCCCGACCACCTGGTGCTGCTGTCGGGTGCGCGCGGTGCCAGCCTGCAAGCACTGCCCGGCCTGTCGCTGGTGGCTGACAAGGCGGTGGCCTATGTCTTCCACCACTACGAGCCGTTCCTGTTCACGCACCAGGGCGCCGTGTGGCAAGACGAGCGCTACACCACGGCCGGCCTGCGCCAGGGCCTGCGCTACCCGCCCGATGCAGCGCACGACAGCGCGCTGCCGCTGCGCAAGCCACACCCGCGTGCAGCCCAGGAAATGACTGATCACCTGCAAGCCGGCTGGGGCGCTGAACGTCTGCGCGCCGACATGGCTGCAGCAGGCGCCTGGGCGCGCCAACACGGTGTGCGCGTGCTGTGCAACGAATTCGGCTGCATCCGCGCCCATGTGGATGAAGCCTCGCGCTACCGCTGGGTGCGCGACATGCGCCTGGCACTGGAAAGCCAGGGCATCGGCTGGACGCTTTGGGACTACACCGACATCTTCGGCATCACCGCGCAATCGGCACAACCCGGCCATGCCGGCCGGCGCAGCCTGGACGCACCCGCCTATGCCGCCTTGGGCTTGCAAGCGATCAATGCAGGCAAGACGCCGCGATGAGCGCGTCTGTCTACATCCCCGGCCGGCTGGCGCCCGACCCCGCCGCTGACAACGGCCTGCGCCGCCTGTCGTGGTGGTTGCTGGTGGGCGGCATGGTGTTGCGCATGATGCTGTCCGCCCCCGCGCTGCACAACATGGGTTTCTCGTACGACCTGCCCGGCGGCGCGCCTTTGCCCACCAAGATCCACCCCGGCACCTATTTGCTGCTGCTGGCCTTGTTCGCCGGCCTGGCCAGCCATGGCCATCCATTGCGCAGCGCCTGGCAACTGATGGTCAAGCACCGCCTGCTCAGTGCTTACCTGCTGTGCATGGTGGGCGTTCTGGTGTGGGCCGTGCTTCGCCACGGCACGGCCGGCCAGGCCTTCTTCGTCGACACGCTGTGGACCCCGGGCATCGCCGCGCTCACCGTCGTCATGCACCACCGCGGCCGGCAGCGGCAACTGCTGCAACTTCTGATGCTGCTGCTGTTGGCCAACGCGGCCGTGGCCGTGATCGAGGCCGCCACGCACATGCGGTTGGTGCCGTTGTTCGCCGGCCGCGACGGCATCGTCGAAGAACGCTTCTTTCGCGCCTCGGCCTTCATGGGCCACCCGCTGGCGAATTCGCTCGTCACCCTCAGCCTGATGCCCGTGGTGGTGGTCATGCCCTGGTCCTGGCGCGCGCGAGGCGCCGCGCTGGCCTTGCTCACCTTGGGCCTGCTCAGCTTCGGCAGCCGCACCAACCTGGCCGCCGTGATGCTGTATGCCCTGCTGGCCTGCCTGCCGCTGGCGCTGCACCTGCTGCGCGGGCAATACAACTACAGGCAGATCACCGGCGGCCTGGTCGGTCTGGCCGCCATCTTCGCGGCGCTGGCCGGCGTGGTGGCGACGACCAACCTGGGTGAACGCATCTTCAAGAACCTGAAGTGGGACAACAGTGCCGACGTTCGGCTGCTGGCCTTCGACGTGCTGGACCACGTGCGCGGCACCGACCTGTGGTTCGGCATCTCGGTGGAGCGCATCGAAGGCATCGCCGGTCGCGTCGGCATCGACCTGCGCTACGAGGCCATCGAGAACTTCTGGGTGAATCTGCTGGTCCTGCTGGGCGTGGTGGGCTTCTCGCTCTTCCTCGTCGGCCTGGCCTGCCTGGTGATGCACCTCTGGCGGGGGGCGCGTACGCCAGTCAAGCTGGCCATCGTCATGTTTTTCCTCGTTGCCAGCGGCGCCAACACCTTGGCTTCCAAGACCTCCACGCTGACGGTGCTGGCGGTCGTCGTGCAATGCGCCGCAGCCTTGAGGCAGCCCGCCATGCGGCCATCGAACCCGCACGCCCAGCAGGCATGGCGCATGGCCAGGAACAGTTCATGAGAACTTCCAAAGTACGCATTTTCTACCCTGCCGACCCGGCAGGCGTGGTGCCGGGCGGCATCGACACCTTCATACGCGGGCTCGTCAAATGGGCGCCGCCGGAGCTTGAATTCAGCCTGGTGGGCATGAGCACCGACCTGCGCGCCCGCCCGCTGGGCCGCTGGACGCCTTGCCATGCCGGTAAGCGGCCCTACGCCTTCTTCCCCGTGGTCTCCGTGGCAGACGCTGGCACGCGGGGCCGGCTGCCTTTGTCACTGCGCTTCACGGCCGGGGCCTGGAAGCACCGCGCGCGGCTGGTCAGCGATTTTGATGTCTTCGACTTCCACCGCCCCGAGCCCAGCTTGCTCTACCTGGGCGACCCCCGACCCAAGAATGCCTATTGGCACCAAGACCCCAAGACCATCGCCAGCGCGGCTTCTGACAACCTGTGGCGCCGGCTGCCGGCTGCCTACGAGCGCCTGGAAGCGCAGGCCGTGCAGCAGTTGTCCAGCGCCTGGTGCGTGCGCGACAGCGGCGTGGTCACGCTGAAGGAGCGCTACCCGTCGCTGCACGGCAAGCTGCGCTTCGTGCCCACCTGGGTAGACGCCGATGTCTTCCACCCGGTTTCACACCAGCGCCGGCAAGCGCTGCGCGAAAGCCTGGCCGTTGAATACCAGCTGCCGCTGCAGGCCCGCTGGGTCAGCTTTGTAGGCAGGCTGGACACCCAGAAAAACCCTGGCCTGTTGCTCGAAGCCTTTGCCCGTGCAGTCAGCGCCAAGAGCCCTGCGGGCGAACCAGGCCCGGGCACGGACGCCGTGCTGTTGCTGGTGGGTAATGGCGTGTTGCGCCCCCAGCTGGAGGCCCGCGCCCGTGCCTTGGGGCTGCAGCAGCGGGTGCGTTTTCTGGGCTTGCAGGCGCAGTCTGCGATTGCCAGATTGCTGCAGGCCAGTGACTTGTTCGCGCTGTCGTCTGCCTACGAAGGCATGCCCATGGCCCTGCTTGAAGCCTTGGGCTGCGGCACGCCGGCCGTGGTCACCGACGTGGGCGAGGTCAAGCGCGTGGTGCGCCATGGCGTCAACGGCGTCGTCGTGGGCAAGCACGATGTGCCCGCCTTCGCAGCCGCTTTGACACAAGCGCTCGCGGCCGCACCCCTGTGGCGCGAAGCTGCGCTGCAAGCGGTGGAGAACTACCAGCCCGCACAGGTGCTGGCGCCGGTCTATGCCAACTACCTGACCCTGGCCACGGGCCCGCAAACCATGCGCCAAGCCGTGCGCAAACCGGCGCGGCACGGCGTGCTGGCAAGAACGCGCGACACCGTCATCGGGCAATCGGTCGATGTGCTGAGCAGCGCTGAAGTCACGGCCCAGCTGGTGCAGTGGGCGCAGCTGGGGCAATCGCGCACCGTGTGCTTTTGCAATGTGCATTCGGCCGTCACCGCCACGCGCAGCGAAAGCCACCGGCTGGCGCTGCGCGGCGCCGACATGGTGGTGCCCGACGGCGCGCCCGTGGCCTGGACACTGCGCCTGAAAGGCCACACCCGGCAGGACCGCGTGGACGGCCCGGACACCATGTGGCGCGCCTGCCGCGCAGCGCTGGACCACCACATCAAGATCGGCCTGTTCGGCAGCACGCCCGACGTGCTGGACGCCCTGCTCATCGCCCTGCGCCGTGACTTCCCCGGGCTGCAGGTGGCCTACAGCCATTCGCCGCCCTTCCGCGACGCCACCGCCGAGGAAGACGAGCGCATCTGCCAGGACATCGCGCAAGCCGGTGTCGGCCTGCTCTTCGTCGGCCTGGGTTGCCCCAAGCAGGAACGCTGGCTGGGCTACCACCGCGGGCGCATCCCGGCGGTGATGCTGGGTCTGGGGGCGGCTTTCGACTTCCACGCCGGCAGCGTGCAGCGGGCCCCGCCGTGGATGCGCGAACGCGGCCTGGAATGGCTGCACCGCTTGTCCAGCGACCCGGGCCGACTGTGGTGGCGCTATCTGTCGACCAATTCCGCATTCGTGTTGCGCAGCCTGCGCGACCTGATGCGCCAGACCAGCGGCCGCCACCGGCCCCTGCTGTGAACTTTCCCTGCCTTGCCTGAGCGCTTGAACCTGCCATGAATGCCGTCCACTCCCACCCCCGTTCAGCCGACCGCCACCCGCCTCTGGACGCCCGCGCCATCGACGACCTCGTGGCCCGCGTGGACGCCATCGTGCCGCCGCTGACCGCACGCGTCATCGGCTTTGCCGCCAGCGGCAGCGGCGAAGGCACCAGCACGCTGGCGCGCAGCTATGCGCGCGCCAACGCCGGCAAGCTGGGCCGCAACACGCTGCTGCTTTCCACCCTGCCGCCCACCGATGGCAGCCAGAGCCTGTGCGACGTGCTGCGCAGCGGCCAGCCCATCGACAGCGTGCTGGGGGTCAAGCAGCGCGGCCTGAGCCAAGCAGCGCTGGGCCTGGGTCTGGACCACGAAGATCAGCCCGACTACGCCTGGGACCTGGTGACGCGGCGCGAGCTCTGGGACTTTCTGCGCAGCCGCTTCGATCTCATCGTGCTGGACCTGCCGTCTGCCGATGTTTCCGGCGCCTGCCTGCAGATCGGCCCGCAATGCGACGGCGTGCTCGTGGTGCTGGAATCGGCGCGCACGCGCAAGCCTGTCGTGACGCAGCTGCTCGAAGATTTACAAGCCGTCCACGTGCGTGTGCTGGGTGCGGTCCTGAACAAGCGCAGCTTTCACTTGCCGGCGCGCCTGTATCGATGGCTGTGAGCGACACGGCAGCCTTGCAGCTGCTGTGGGTGCCGCCGGCTGATGCGGCAGCGCCGGGCTGGCTGCAAGGCTGCACTGACGCGTGCCAGGCCATGGCAGGCACCGCCTGCAAGGCTGGTGCAGACGAGCCTCTCTGCGTACAGGTCCACCTGGGCCCCGCGCCGAAAGCTGCCTCTGCCTCTGCCTCTGCGCCTTCGCCTTCGCCTGCGCCTGCGCAGCGGGCCGCGGGCGAAGGGCCAGCCCTGCAATGGTGGTTGACCGACCGCCACGGCCGCGCGCTGGACCCCGAGCTACCCCTGCTGGACGACATCACCGCCAGTAGCGGCTTGGCCCTGGCCTTGTGGGCCAGGCACCCGGCTGCGCGGTTGTCCGAACCGGCCACCTGGGTATGCCTGCGGCGGCTGCATCTGGAAGCCGATGCGCGCTACGCGGTCGGCCGCCTGGGCCTGCCCATGGCCGTGGCGCGGCTGCTGGCACAAGCCGTGGCCGACCAGCGGTTGGGCGTGGCGCCTTCCAACCATGTCTACCCCAGCCCGCGCGCACACGCCAGCCGCACCACAGCCGAACCCGGCCGGCGGCCCTGGGCGCTGCAGCGCCTGGCTTGGCTCTTGCGCGGCCGCTGGCAGGCCTGGAAGGCACGCCAGCGTGCGCGCTGGTGTCGCGAGGAATGGCGCATCGGCATCATCGAAGCGCCATTGGTGAGCCTGGCAGGAACCACCAAGCTGCCGCCGCCGCGCTGGCTGCAGCCTTACGGCGGACTGGGCTACTGGGCCGACCCGGCCGCCGTGGCCGGCAGCGACAGCCGCATCCTGGCGGAATACTTCGACGAAGTCAGCGGCGTGGGCCGCATCGAACAACTGCGCGTGGACTCGGCCAGCAGCGTCAGCGACCGCCAGGTGCTGCCGCTCGGCGGGGGTGGCCACGCTTCGTTCCCGCTGGCCCTGCAGCTGGAAGGGCGGGAAGGCCGCTGGCTGGGCCTGGCCGAGACCGTGGCGCTGCGCGCCTGCGAGCTGTACGAGATAGACGAAAACGGCCAGTGGCGCCCGCTGGCCACCCTGCTGCCGGGCATGGCGGCAGCCGACCCCGCGCTCTTCCTGTGGCAAGGCCGCTACTGGCTGGCCTGCACCGACGTAGACCAGGGCGCCACCGACAACCTGTGCCTGTTTCACGCAGAACGGCCAGAAGGCCCCTGGACCGCGCACGCCAACAACCCCGTGAAAGTGGATGTAGGCGGCGCGCGCATGGCGGGCGCCCTCTTTTGGCATGGCGGCGAGCTCTATCGGCCCGCTCAGAATTGCCTGGGCCGGTACGGCGCCAGCGTGGTGCTGCACCGCATCAAGCGCTGCAGCCCCACAGAATTCGAGGAAGAAACCGTGCGTCACCTGAAGCCCGATCCGCACGGCCCTTGCCCGGACGGCCTGCACACCGTCAACGCCTGGGGCAAGCGCACCCTGGTGGACGGCAAACGGCATGTATTCAGCCCGGCGCTGGGTTGGCTGAAGCTGCGGCGACGCCTGGCCCGGCCCTCTTCGAACTGGCTTGCCTGATGACGGCCCTGCCCACCCGCACGACGCCACGCCTGGCCGTGTATCTGCCGCATCTGCGCCAGGGCGGGGGAGAGCTGTCGATGCTGCGCCTGGCCAGCGGACTGGCGCGGGGCGGGCTGGCCGTCGATCTCGTCGTGCACAGCCTGCAGGGCGCCGAAGTGGCGCCACCGGCAGGCATGCCCGTGGTCGAACTCGGGCATGCCAGCACGCTGGGCAGCGTGCGCGCACTGGCCGCCTGGCTGCGCGGGCGCCAGCCCGGCTGGCTGCTCAGCGCTTTTCCGCACACCAACGTGGCCGCCGTGGCGGCCGTGGCGCTGGCAGCGGGCCAGGCAGGTCGTGGCCAGCGCTGGCGCAGCGTGCTGAGCGAGCACGCGCCGCTGTCCTTGCAGATACAGCGCCAGAGCGGCTGGCGCTGGCGCGCCCTGCCGCCGCTGGTGCGCTGGGCTTACCCGCGCGCCGACGCCGTGGTGGCCGTTTCCGACGGCGTGCGGCGCGACCTGCAAGGCCTGATGGGCATGCGGCTGAGTGAACGCCTGGATACGCGGCTGCACACCATTGCCAACCCGGTGCTGGACGCCGCGCCTCCCGCCAGTGCCCCCCAGAGCACCCCGCCCCATCCCTGGCTGATGGACCCGAAGCTGCGCGTGGTGCTCAGCGTCTCGCGGCTCAGTGCCGAGAAAGACATCCCGACCTTGCTGCGTGCATTTGCCCGTCTGCATGCGCTGCGGCCGCACACGCGGCTGCTGCTGGCTGGCGACGGCCCTGAGCGCGCCGCGCTGCAAGCAACCATCGAACAACTGGGCCTGCAGGCCGTGGCCTGCCTGGGGGGGCGCGTGCAAAGTCCGCAAGCCTGGATGCAGCGCGCTGCAGTGTTTGCACTGGCTTCGCAGTACGAAGGGTTTGGCAATGTGCTGGTCGAAGCCCTGGCCAGCGGTTGCGCTGTCGTGGCCACCGACTGCCCGGTGGGGCCACGCGAGATCCTGGAAAACGGCCGCTGGGGTGCCCTGGTGCCTGTGGGCCATGAAGTGGCCATGGCCGCCGCCCTGCAGGCCGCTTGCGATGCACCGGGCGCGCCGCCCGGTGCTGCCGAACACGCCAGTCAGTACACCGACGCCGCCGCCTGCAGCGCCTACCGGCGGCTGCTCGACAGCCTGAACCCATGCTGATCAGGCACACCCTCAGTTACTTGCCGGCGCAGCTGCTGTCGCCTTTGGCGCAGTTGGCCTCGATGGTGCTGTGGACGCACTGGCTGGCGCCCGAGGAAATGGGCATCTACACCCTGGTCACTGTGACGCAGGAGCTGGCCTACCTGGGCTGTCTGGGATGGTTTGCCATTTACGTTCTGCGTTATTGGCCCGACAGCAGCAAGCCCACAGAGCGCGTGCGTTTCCTGCTGATGGAGAACGCCGTCGTCCTGGCCAGCCTGGCCTTGAGCGCGCTCGTGGCAGGCGTGACCGCCTGGGCACTGCCGGGCGATCAACCCTGGGGCAGCAGCGCCCTGGCCATAGCGGCTTTCTTTGCCACCAAGGCGGTCAGCACCCATTACGCAGAACGGGCCCGCGCGCAGTCGTCGTTTTTGGCTTACACGCTGCTGCAGACAGCCGGGCCGCTGGGCGGGCTGTTGCTGGGCTGGCTGGCCATGAGCCATTTGCAGCCTACTGCCGTGGTGCTGCTGGGCGCCTATGCCGCAGCGCAGGCGTTGGGTGTGCTGCTGGCGCTGCCCAGCCTGGGCATCCTGTGGCGCCTCCCGCAGGTGGACGCGGCCTTGCTGCGCGCAGCCCTGGCCTTCGGCGGCCCGGTGCTCGGCCTGTCTGCGTTGGGCTGGGTGGCAGAAAACTACATCCGCTACCTGGTGCAGTGGCATTCAGGTGCAGCCACGCTGGGCTTGATGATCGTGGGCTGGGCGCTGGGCCGGCGCGCTGCTGCGGTGGCCGCGATGCTGGTGACGACCGCCTCGTTCCCGCTGGCCGCGCGCTTGCTCAACGACAACCGCCGCGACGAAGCCCTGGGTCACCTGGTGTTGAACGCGGCATGGATGGTGGGCGTGCTGCTGCCGGTGACGGTGGCCATGGAGATCCTTGGACCCACCCTGGTGGAGCTGTTCGTGGCCCAGGAATACCAGGCCATCACCAGCGAACTGCTGGCCTTGTCGGTGGTGGCTGGCGCGCTGCGCAACCTGCACATGCACACCACCGACCAGCTCATGGTGCTGGAACGCCGGGTCAGCATGCTGGCCAAGGTGGATGTTTTCGAGATCGTGCTTTGCACTGCGCTGTCGCTGGCCGGGCTGATGCTGGAGGGCTTGCGCGGCGCGGTCATCGGACAAGCCCTGGGCTCGCTGGCCACGCTGATCCTGAGCGGCTGGCTGGCGCACCGCTACCTGGGTTTTCGCTGGCCCTGGCAAGACACGCTGAAGATCGCGCTGGCCACCGGCGTCATGCTGCTGGCGCTGTTGCTGCTGGAGCCGCGCCGCGATACGCTGGGTCTGGTCCTGGCCACCGTCGTGGGCGCAGGCGTCTACGGCGTGAGCATCGCTTGGCTGTTTGCCCCGCAATGGCGCCGCCAATGGGCGGCGCGCAACACCTGAGCTTGTATGAACCCCACGCACCGCGTGGTCAGCCAGACCGCACGCGTCTTCGCAACGGCAGCTTCGGCCGCTTTCTTCGCTGTCACTGCTTTCAGCCCGACTGCCTGCGCCGGCAGCGGTGGCGACAGCCCGCCCGGAAAAACGGCTGGTCAGCACGGTGCTGGAACGCGGCTGGACCGGGCGCTGGCCCGACGACGGCAACCAGGTCTACAGCTACCCGTGCATCGCCATCGCCATCGCCATCACCATCACCATCGGCGCCAAGCCCTGGGCGCCGGGGCCCGGCAACGACAGCCGCTTCCCGCGCCTTTGGTTCACGCGCACTGCCAGCGCGCCGACCACGCCCGTGGTGGCCAATATCAGCAGCGAGCTGATGATCTGGTCTGACTACACGCCGGCGCGCCCCGGCACTCACGGCCGTCAGAGCGCAGAAACCAGGCTGTCAGGTCGGCGTCTTGAATTCGCCTGCACTTGCGCCCATCTGCTGGGGTGAGCGATTTCGCCCCTTTCATGCTGCTGCCGGCATTGGCCTTGGCAGTCTTCGGTTGGCTGGCCGGACCTTGGCTGGCCACCGAATGGCGCCGCGCAGGGGTGCGGCGCCAGCCCTTCCCGCTGGCCTGGCGTGAAGTGCTGCGCCAGCGCATGCCGGCTTTTCGCGCCCTGCCGGCCGACCTGCAGCTGGAACTGAAGAAGCAGGCCCAGGTGCTGCTGGCCGAAGTGCCCTTCATAGGCTGCAACGGCCTGGTGGTGACGACCGAGATGCGCGTGCTGGTGGCCGCCCAGGCGGCCTTGCTGCTGTTGAACCGCCGCAAGGCCAGTTTTCGCAACCTGCGCCAGGTGCTGCTGTATCCGCAGCCCTTCATCGTCGACCGCACGGTGCCAAACGGCCTGGGCCTGGTGCACGACACCCGCCGCGTGCTGTCTGGCGAAAGCTGGCAGCAGGGCCAGGTAATCCTGTCCTGGCCCGATGTGCTGGCTGGCGCCGCTGTGCCCGATGACGGCCACAACGTCGTCATCCACGAGTTCGCGCACCAGCTCGACCAGGAAACCGGCAGCGCCAACGGCGCGCCGTATGTGCAGGGCCAGCAAGCGCGCCAGCGCTGGGCGGAGACGATGAAAACCGAGTTCGAGGCGCTGCAAGCGCGCCTGGCAAACGGCCACCCCGGCTTGATCGATGCCTACGGCGCCACCGACCCGGCCGAGTTCTTCGCAGTCACCAGCGAACTGTTCTTCGAGCGCCCGCAGGCGCTGGCCGAAGCCCACCCCCAACTGTTTCGTGAGCTCGCCAGCTGCTACCGCAGCAACCCGCTGAGCTGGTGAGCCATGCCCCCTGGCCGGCGCCGGCGGCGGCCGGTCTGGACAATGCAGGCCATGCCTGCCCACGCCATCGTCTGGTTCAAGCGCGACCTGCGCTTGGCCGACCACGCCCCCTTGGCCGCTGCTGCGGCTTGCGACGCGGCGGCCGGCTTGTTCGTGATCGAACCCGAATGGCTGGCCAGCGCTGAATTCGACGCCCAGCACCTGGAATTCACTTTGGCCTGCCTGGCCCCGCTGCGCAACGCACTGGCAGCGCGCGGGCTGCCCTTGCTGGTGCGCGTGGGCTCGCTGCCGCAGGTGTTGGCTGATTTGCATGCGCAAACCCACTTCAGCCACCTCTTCAGCCACGAAGAAACCGGCTCCGGCTGGACCTACAGCCGAGACATTGCCGTGGCTGCCTGGTGCCGCGCGGCCGGCGTGGCCTGGCAAGAATTGCCGCAGACCGGGGTAGTGCGGCGCTTGCGCAGCCGCGGTGGCTGGGCCACGCGCTGGCAGCAGCGCATGGACGCGCCGCAGGTGCCGGTGGCGGCCGGTTGGCGCGGCCTGCCGCTTCGGGTGGCCGACCTGCCCACAGCGGCTGCACTGGGCGTGGTGCCGCAGCGCACCCGCCCTTTGCCAGCTGCGGGCGAGACCGCAGCACAGGCGGCGCTGGGGCGCTTTCTGGAAGGCGGCGGGCGCGGCTACCGGCGGGCCTTGTCCAGCCCGCTGACAGCTGAGCAGGGCTGCAGCAGGCTCAGCGCGCATCTCGCCTTCGGGCTGCTGTCGATGCGCCAGGTGCACCAGGCTTCGGAAATCGCTATCGCTGGCGCGCGAACGGCGGGCGACCGTGACCTGGCCTACGGCTTGGGCGGCTTCACCAGCCGGCTGCGCTGGCATTGCCACTTCATGCAGAAGCTCGAAGACGAGCCAGCCATCGAATACCGCAACTTCGCCCGCGCTTACGACGGCCTGCGGCCCGGTGACAACGCTGGTGACATCCCAGGCGGCGACCAGCCGCTGGACGACCCCGCCCAGGCCCGGCTGGCCGCCTGGTGCGAAGGCCGCACTGGCTACCCCATGGTGGATGCCTGCATGCGCAGCTTGTGCGCTACGGGCTGGCTCAATTTCCGCATGCGTGCGATGCTGGTCAGCTTTGCTTCGTACCACCTGTGGCTGCACTGGCGCGCCACGGGCCCGTTCCTGGCGCAGCAGTTTCTGGACTTCGAGCCCGGCATCCACTGGAGCCAGATGCAGATGCAAAGCGGCACCACGGGCATCAACACGCTGCGCATCTATTCGCCCGCCAAGCAGGCGGCAGAGCACGATCCGCAGGGGGAATTCGTGCGCCGCTGGGTGCCGGAATTCGGCACAGCCGACTACCCTGCGCCCATCATCGACGAACGTGTTGCCTTGAAGTTCGCCAAAGACACGATGTACGGCCTGCGCAAGCAGCCCGAGGCGCGCGGTGAAGCCGACGCCGTGCAGGAAAAACACGGTTCACGCAAGGCCGGCCTGCCCAGCACAGCCGAACGCAAGCGCAAGCCGAAAGAGAAGAACAAAGCACAAGGAGACCTATTCGCATGAAGTCAGATACCGGCTTCAAAGGCAACAAGCAGCATCTGCCCAGCAAGCCCTGCGTGGCCTGCGGCCGCGCCATGAGCTGGCGCCGCGCCTGGGCCAAGAATTGGGAAGAAGTGCGCTATTGCTCAGACGCTTGCCGCAAAAAGAAGGTGGCTCATGTCGACAACGCCTAAGACCGGCATTCGCCACCTGCTGGTGGTGCTGGGCGACCAGCTGGACCGGCACAGCGCCGTTTTCGACGGCTTCGACGCCCAGCAAGATGCCGTGTGGATGGCCGAGGTCAGCGAAGAAAGCACACAGGTCTGGTCGGCCAAACAGCGAACGGTGCTGTTCTTGTCTGCGATGCGGCATTACGCGCAGAGCTTGCGCAACGAGGGCATCAACGTGCTCTACCGCGCGCTGACCAACGAGGTGGAAGCCACGCCCGACGGCAGCCTGGCAGATGCGCTGTCGCTGACCTTGCGCGAACAGAAGGTGCAGCGCGTGCGGCTGGTGGAACCCGGCGAATTCAGACTGCACGCTGCCTTGCGCACGGCCGTGGAAAGCAGCGGCACCGTGCTGGACCTGCTGCCCGACATGCACTTCTTGTGCAGCCGTGCGGAATTCGAGGAACACGCGCGCGGCCGCAAGCAATTGCGCATGGAATTCTTCTACCGCGAAATGCGCAGGCGCTACGGTGTGCTGCTGGAAGCAGACGAGAACAGCCCGCTGGGCGGCCAATGGAATTACGACGCCGAGAACCGCTCTGCCTTCCCCGCAGGCGGGCCGGGCTTCGTGCCTGAGACGCCGCGTTTTGCGCCCGATGCGATCACGCAAGATGTCATCGACCTGATGAACACGCGCTTTGCCAGCCACCCGGGCAGCGTGGCGAATTTCGGCTGGGCCGTGACGCGCGAGCAAGCACTGGAGGTGCTGCACAGCTTCGTGGCCGAGCGGCTGGCGCAGTTCGGCCAATGGCAAGACGCCATCTGGGCCGGGCAGCCCTGGCTGTACCACGCGCACATCTCGTCTGCCCTGAATTTGAAGTTGCTGCACCCGCGAGAAGTCATCACCGCAGCTGAACAAGCGCACCGCCAGGGCCATGTGCCGCTGGCCGCTGCAGAAGGCTTCATTCGCCAGGTGCTGGGCTGGCGCGAATATGTGCGCGGCATCTACTGGCTGAAGATGCCGGCCTACGGCGAGATGAATGCGCTGCAGGCTGATGTGGATTTGCCCGCCTGGTTCTGGACAGGCCAGACCGACATGCGCTGCCTGAACGACGCCATTTCGCAAACGCTGGAACATGGCTATGCCCACCACATTCAGCGGCTGATGGTCACCGGCTTGTTCACCCTGCTGCTGGGCGTGGCGCCGCGCCAGGTGCATGCCTGGTACCTGGCGGTCTATGTCGATGCCGTGGAATGGGTGGAACTGCCCAATGTGCTGGGCATGAGCCAGTTCGCCGACGGCGGCCTGATGGCCAGTAAGCCCTACGCGGCCACCGGCAAATACATCGACCGCATGAGCAACCATTGCGCAGGCTGCCGCTACCGGCCAGACCAGCGCACCGGCGAACGCGCCTGCCCCTTCACCACCCTCTACTGGGACTTTCTGGCGCGCCATGAAACGCTGCTGGCGCGTAACCCGCGGATGGCTTTGCAGGTGAAGAACCTGGCGCGCATTCCAGCCCCCGAGCTGGCCGAGATTCGCGCACGCGCCGAGATTCTGCGCACTGAACCTATTCCGTAAAGATGAACGATCCGATGAACGATCCGATGAACGATCCGCTGAACGACTTGTTCCCCACCGAAGAATTCGAGCCCACCCTGGCTGCCGCCCTGGCACGCCTGGCTGCCGTGCGCCCGGGCGATTACGCGCGCACGCGCAACCAGATCGAAGGGGCGGTATCGCGCCTGTCGCCTTACATCACCCACGGCTTCCTGAGCCTGCCGCAAGTGCTGGTCGGCTTGCGTCAGAAACACCGGCTGGATGCAGAACACAAATTTGTCTACGAACTGGGCTGGCGTGAATTCTTCGCCCATGTGTGGCAGGAACGCGGCGACGACATCTTTCAGTCGCTGCACGAAGGCCTGCTGCCCGACGCAGCTTATGCACGCGAATTGCCTGCAGATATCCGCCAAGGCGCCACCGGCGTGCCGGCCATCGACGAAGCGGTACGCGCGCTGTATGCCACTGGCTATTTGCACAACCACGCCCGCATGTGGCTGGCCAGCTATGTGGTGCATTTTCGCAAGGTGCATTGGCGCGCGGGTGCAGACTGGTTGTATGGGCACTTGCTGGACGGCGACCTGGCCAGCAACCATCTCAGCTGGCAATGGGTGGCGGCCACGGGGAGCCACAAGGCTTATCTATTCAATGCCGAGAATGTGGCACGTTATGCACCCAAGGCCTGGCACAGCGCGGGCAGTGTTGTAGACAACAGTTACGAAGCGCTGGACCGCATGGCGCGTGACGCAGGTGCCGTGCACAAGCCACACCCGCGTGCAGCCCGCGTCGAAGAGCCCGCGCTTTACACGCAACCGCCGCCGGGTTTGAACCTGCCGGCTGCAACAGCCACGTCACTGCCAACGAACGCCTGGCTCGTGCATCCCTGGGCGTTGCGCGACATCAGTGACGTGCGCGAAGCACCGTCGGGCATGACGCTGGTGGGCGCATTCGTGCCCGCGTTCCACGCGCAATGGCCCTGGAGTGCCAAACGCTGGCAATTCGTGGCGGCGCGCATGGCTGACGTCTGCAAGAACTCTTTCTGGTTTGAAGGTTCTGTTCCTCCCAGCGCACGCTTCCTGCACGATCTGCATTTGCAGCCCCACGGCGCGCATTGGCCAATAACGCAATCCATCGCTGCGCCACGGCTGTTTGCCGAGCCGGCCAGTGCCTGCACGTCTTTTACGCAGTTCTACAAACGCGTCAGCGGATCGTTGCAGTTTTGACTGCAAATAGGTAATTACAGAACCGACGCTTGAACCGGCTTCACGCTAATGCCTGTGTTATCTTCGCGCCACCCTATTTAGTTGCAGGTATCGCATGGCCAAGAGTTACGAAGACATCGTCAAGCAAATCGAAGCGCTGAAAATCGAAGCTGAAAAGGCGCGAAAGAACGAGATGGAAGGCGTGGTCAAACGCATTCGCGAAGCCATCGAACATTACGGTCTGACCGCCGCTGACCTGGGCTTGGGCGGCGGTGGTGCACGCAAGAACAGCCAGGCACCTGTAGCCGCCAAGAAGCGCCGCGGCAAGGGCAAGTCGGCTTTCCCGTCTGCACCCTTGATGAAATTCCGCGACGAAGCCGGTAACGGCTGGGGCGGCCGCGGCAAGCGCCCGCAATGGCTGCGCGATGCGTTGAATTCAGGCAAGCAGCTGTCGGACTTTCTGGTCAAGAACTGATCGGTTCACGACGCCGTGGCCTGGCGCACGGCGCGGTTCCATGCCGCCATGCGCTCAGCCGCCTCGTTGCGCGGCATTTGCGGGTCGAATTGGCGCTGTGCGCGCCAATTCGCTGCCAGTTCTGCGGTATCCGCATACAAGCCGCAGGCCAGCCCGGCCAGGTGGGCCACACCCAACGCCGTGGTTTCTGTCACTGCGGGGCGCAAGACCGGTATGCCGAGCAAGTCGGCCTGAAACTGCATCAGCAGATCGTTGACGCTGGCGCCGCCGTCCACGCGCAATTCGCTGGGCTGGGCGCCGTCGGCCGCCATCGCCTGCAGCAGCGCAGCACTTTGAAACGCAATGCTTTCCAGCGCAGCACGCGCAATATGCGCCACGGTGCTGCCCCGGCTCAAGCCGACGATGGCGCCGCGCGCATCGGCATCCCAGTACGGCGCGCCCAGGCCCGTGAAGGCCGGCACGAACATCACGCCGCCGGCGCTGGGCACGCTTTCAGCCAGGGCCTGCACTTCGGTGCTGGCGTTGATGGCCTTGAGCCCGTCACGCAGCCACTGCACCACGGCCCCGCCGATGAAGACACTGCCTTCCAGCGCATAGCCGGGTTGGGCATCGCACCCTGCTTGCGCCGCCGCTGTCGTCACCAGGCCATGGTTTGAACGCCGAAACTCCGGCCCGGTGTGCATCAGCATGAAGCAGCCGGTGCCGTAAGTGTTCTTTGCCAGACCGGGCCCGAAGCAGGCCTGCCCGAACAACGCAGCTTGCTGGTCGCCCGCGATGCCGGCCACGGCGATGCTGCCGCCAAAAGCCTGCGTGTGGCCGAAGACATGGCTGGAAGGCAGCACTTGGGGCAGCACGCTGGCAGGCACATCCAGCATCTGCAGCAGCTCGGTGCTCCAGCGCTGCTGGCGGATGTCAAAGAGCATGGTGCGCGACGCATTGCTGATGTCGGTGGCATGCACGCGGCCATCGGTCAGTTTCCACAGCAGCCAGCTGTCGATGGTGCCAAACGCCAGATGGCCCGCTTCAGCGGCTGCGCGCGCGCCATCCACATGGTCCAGCAGCCAGCGCAGCTTGGTGCCGCTGAAATAGGGGTCGATGACCAGTCCCGTGCGCTGGCGCACCAGGTCGGCCATGCCACTGGCACGCAGCTCGGCGCACAGCGGCTCGGTGCGGCGGTCTTGCCAGACGATGGCGCGGTGCAGCGGGCGACCGCTGCGGCGGTCCCACAGCAGCGTCGTTTCGCGCTGGTTGGTGATGCCGATGGCGGCGATGTCGCCGGCTTGCAGGCCGGCCTGCAGCAGCGCTTGCCGGGTGACGGACTTCTGCAGCGCCCAGATCTCGTCCGCATCGTGTTCTACCCAACCCGGCTGCGGAAAGTGCTGCCGCAGTTCCTGCTGCACCGACGCGCGCACGCTGCCGCCGCGATGAAAGACGATGGCGCGACAGCTTGAGGTGCCCTGGTCCATGGCAAGCAGATGTTCGGCAGCGGGCATGTCAGGTCTCCGGCGCGTGTTTGCGGTCAGCATAGCTTTGCCGCAGCGCAGAATCGACCGCTGATGCCTCATCGCCACGCCATGATTTCCGGGACCCTCTTCGCGCTGGCGGCCGGTTTGACCTGGGGCCTGGTGTTCGTGGTGCCGCTGCTGCTGCCGCAATACCCCGCAGCGCTGCTGTCATTCGGCCGCTACCTGGCCTTTGGCCTGATCGCCTTGCCGCTGGCCTGGCTGGACCGGCAACGCATCAGCCAGTTGACCCGCGCCGACTGGCTGGAAGCCGCCAAGCTGGCCCTGGTGGGCAACCTGCTGTATTACTTCTTCCTGGCCTCGGCCATTCAACGCGCGGGCGGGCCTTTGCCCACCATGATGATCGGCACGCTGCCGGTCGTCATTGCGCTGGTCAGCAACCGGCGCAATGCGCTGCGCGACGGGCAACTGGCCTGGGCGCAACTGCTGCCTTCGCTGCTGCTCATCGGGGCAGGCATCGCCCTGGTCAACCAGGTGGAACTGCAAAGGCTGCGCGCGCAAGATCACGCCGACATGGCCAGCTATGCCTGGGGCGCGCTGGTGGCTGTGGCTGCCCTGGTGTGCTGGACCTGGTACCCGCTGCGCAATGCCGACTGGCTGCGCAACCACCCCGGCCGCAGCCCCAGCACCTGGGCCACCGCACAGGGCATCGCTACCCTGCCGATGGCGCTGCTGGGCTATGCCGGCTATGCCGCGTTCATGGCCTGGTCGGCGCTGGGCGGCGTTGGCACGCCCGGTGCCCCGACGATGCAGAGCATGCAGACCATGCTTTTGGGCCCCACGCCCGCACGCTACCTCTTGCTGATGCTGACCATCGGCCTGCTGGCCTCGTGGCTGGGCACGTTGTGCTGGAACGAAGCCAGCCAACGCCTGCCGACGCGGCTGGTGGGCCAGCTCATCGTCTTCGAAACGTTGGCAGCGCTGGGCTATGCCTTCGTATTGCGTGGCCACCCGCCCGATGCGCTGACACTGTCTGGCGTGATGCTGTTGGTGGCGGGTGTCGTGCTGGGATTGCGGCGCCGTCCTACACACGGCCCTGCTGGCTGAAGCACACTTTATTCCATCATTACAGGAGCTCCACCATGACCGCACGACGTCGCTTCATCACCCTGGTGCCTTTCGCCGGGGTGGCCTTGCTTGCTGCCTGCTCCAAGGAAGTGCCAGCGCCCGCCCCGGCGCCCATGCCCATGGCCGAGCCGACGCCCGCGCCCGTGCAGATGGCACCGCCAGCCGCCGCCGACGCTTCCACCCCCACCACCGCAGGTGCTCCGACCGCCGAACTGCCGTTGTTGCAAACGAGCGATCCGACCGCTGTGGCTCTGGGCTACATCGAAGTGGCCAACCAGGTCGACGGCAGCAAGTTCCAGACCTACGCCGCCGGACAGGCCTGCAACAACTGCCAGCTTTTCGGCGGCTACGCCGGCGACGAGAAGGGTCCCTGCCCGCTCTTCGCCGGCAAGGCGGTACTGGCCGCAGGCTGGTGCAGTGGCTACGTGAAGAAAGCCTGACGCAGCCCCTGCGACGGCCCGCGCTTCAGCGGCCGGCGCCGTAGCGGTTGCTGAGCGTGCCCAAGCCGTCGATGACCACATCGACGTCCGTGCCAGGTTTCATCGGCAACACGCCCAGCGAGGTGCCGCAAAGGATCAGGTCTCCGGGCATCAGCAGCATGTCCTGCGACAGGCGCCAGACCAATTCGGCCGGCGGGAAGAACATGTCGGCCAGAACGTAGTTCTGACGTTCGCGGCCACCGACCACGGTACGAAGCGTGGCGACGGCAGGATCGAACTCCGTATCGATCCAGGGGCCGAATGCACCGAACCCGGGAAAGCTCTTGGCCCGCGTCCACTGCGCAAAACCCGGGTCGCGGCCCAGCAGTTCGATGGCGGTGAAGTCGTTGGCGATCGCATAGCCGAAAATGCAGCCCGGGGCATCGTGCACCGCCAATTTCTGCGCCCGGCGGCCGATGACGATCGCCAGTTCGCCCTCATAAGCCACACGGCCCACATCGGCAGCCACGGCTTCGATGGTCTGCCCATGCGCTGCCGCGCAGTCGGGCGACTTCAGAAAATACAAGGGCTCGGCCGGATGCGCCCAGCCATTCTTGTCGGCTGCAGCGCGAAAGTTGTTCCACAAACCGATGATCTTGCCCGGCACGCAAGGTGGCAGCCAGGACAGGCCTTCCAGCGGCAGCACTTCACCGGTGGGTTGCGGTTCGGCCCAGGGCAGGCCGCTGTGCACGCGCACGCTGTCGCCATCCAGCTGGCCCAGCGCCGGCTGCCCGGCGTGATTGAATCGTAGCCATCGGCTCATGCTGCTGTCTCCGCTGAAAAGTGGTTCAAGTTGCCAGGGCGTCGTCCAGAACTTCCACCCAGTGCCGCACTGGCGTGGCAGTGCCACTTTGCAGATGCTGGATGCAGCCGATGTTGGCGCTGACGATGGTTTGCGCTTCCAGCGGCGCCAGGTTGGCCAGTTTGCGGTCGCGCAGCTGGTAGGCCAGCTTGGGTTGCAGCACGCTGTAGGTGCCGGCGCTGCCGCAGCACAGATGGCTTTCGTTCATCGCCACGCTCACGTCGAAGCCCAGTTCGTTCAAGTGCTGCTCGACACCGCCGCGCAGTTGCTGGCCATGTTGCAGCGTGCAGGGCGGGTGGAAAGCCAGCTTCGGCTTGGCACCGCCCAAGGGCTTCCGCAGTTTGGATTTCAGCGCCGGCACCATGTCAGGCAGCAACTCGCTCAGGTCGCGTGTCAGGGCACTCACTTGCCGGGCCTTGTCGGCGTACGCAGCATCGTGCGCCAGCGCATGCGCGTAGTCCTTCACCGCCAGGCCGCAGCCGCTGGCGTTCATGACGATGGCTTCGACGCGGCCGGCAGAAGTGAGGCCTTCGACCAGTGGCCACCAGGCGTCGATGTTGCGCCGCGCGTCTTTCAGGCCGCCTTCCACGTCGCTCAAGTGCGTGCGGATGGCGCCGCAGCAACCGGCGCCGTCAGCCACCAGGGTCTGGATGCCAGCAGCGTCCAGCACACGCGCGGTGGCACTGTTGACGTTGGGCATCATCGCCGGCTGCACGCAGCCCAGCAGCATCAGCACCTTGCGCGGGTGCGTGCGCGTGGGCCACTGGTGCGCGCGCTGGCCGCCGGGCGCTGGCACCTTGTTCTGCAGCGCGGCCGGCAACAGGGGGCGCACCATCTGGCCCAGTTTCATGGCCGGGCCGAAGAGTGGCGAGGTCAGACCTTCCTTCAGCAGCCAGCGCAGGGACTTTTCCTTCGCAGGCCGCTCCACGCGGGCGTCGACGATCTTGCGGCCGATCTCCACCAGCTGGCCGTATTCCACGCCGCTGGGGCAGGTGGTTTCGCAGTTTCGGCAGGTCAGGCAGCGGTCCAGGTGCAGTTGCGTGCTCAGCGTCACCGGCGCGCCTTCCAGCACCTGCTTCATCAGGTAGATGCGCCCGCGCGGGCCGTCGAGCTCGTCGCCCAGCAGCTGGTAGGTGGGACAGGTGGCGTTACAAAAACCGCAGTGCACGCACTTGCGCAAAATGGCCTCGGCCGTCTGGCCGTCGCGCGTGGCCTTGAATTCAGGAGCCAGATCAGTTTGCATGGGGGGGGAAGGGGAAGGGGGTACGAGGCCGCAGCCTTCAGCCTGACAGGAAGGAAAGTGCTGCCGGCAGCAGCACAGCCGCCAGAAGAACCTGCATGCCCAGCGCCAGCGCGGCGTAGGCGCCGGCTGCCGGATTCACCTGCATGGCGCGCGCCGCCCCAATGCCATGCGAAGCGGTGCCGATGGCAAAGCCGCGCACCTCAGGGGCGCGAATGCGCAGCAGGTCGAACAAGGGTTTGGCCAGCACCGCGCCGATCAAGCCGGTGAGCACGGCAAACACCGCCGCCAGCGCCGGCACGCCGCCCAGTTGCTCGGCGATGCCCATCGCCACCGGTGCCGTCACCGACTTGGGCGCCAGCGAAGCCAGCACCGGCGTCGGCAAGCCCAAAGCCCAGCCCAGGCCCACGGCCGTACCGGCAGCGGCGCTGCCGCCGATCAGGGCTGCCAGCAGCAGAGCCCACCAACGTTGGCGCAGTTCAGCGCGGCGCTGCCAGAGCGGCCAGGCCAGGGCAACGACCGCCGGGCCCAGCAGGAAGTGGATGAACTGCGCGCCAGAAAAATAGGTGGGATAGGGCGTGTTCGTCAGCCATAACAAAGCCGCCAGGCCCAGCACCGTCCACAACACCGGGTTGGCCAGCGGCGGATGGCCCAGGGCTTCAGATGTGGCCTGCGCGGCGACATACACCGCCAGCGTGGCCGTCAGCCCGAACAGCGGCGTGGCTGAAAGATACACCCAAAGTTCAACGACGCTCTGCATCTTCAGGGCCCCACTCTGGAGGGTGCAGCGGGTTCAGTGGGTTCGGTGGCTTCGCCGAAGGCCCCAGGTCGCAACAACACCTGCAGCACCCCCGCCGTCACCAGCAGCCCCGCCACCGTGGACACCAGCAGCACCAAACCAATGCGCAAGCCGTACTGCGCCACCACAGCCATATGCGTGACGACACCCACGCCCACCGGCACGAACAACAAAGACAAGTGCTGCAGCAATCCATCGGCCGCCGCGGCCACGCTGTCACGCACTGGCGGCCAGGCCAGCAGCGCCAGCATCAGCAGCATCCCCAGCACGGGGCCCGGCAAGGGCAGGTGCCAGCCACGCGCCGCCAGCTCGCCGGCCGACTGGCAAGCCAGCAGCAGGGCCAGACCCCTCAGCGCCAGCATGGGCGGGCCATCGCGTCAGGCCAGTTCATAACGCAGCATCCAGAAGTGCTGCAGCGCCAGCCAGCGCGGCCGCAGCGCGCGCGGGCCCAGCATCGCCACGGCTTCGTCAGCGCTGGGGAAGTTCTTCAGCACCTCGTGCTGCGAGCCGTCGTCAAGGCTGCGCATCTGATAGGTATTACCCGCCTCATCGGTACGCGAAATGGGCGTACTGCTGCCTTCGACGAACAGGTTGCCGATGAACGCCAGCTTCGCGCCGGGTGGCAACAGCGTATGCAGCGACGTCAACCAGGCCGGCATCTGCAGTCGGCGCACATGGCTCCACCAGAAGCCGGTGAATGCTGCGTCGAAACCCGAGTCGAAAGCGCCCGCCGTCAGGTCGAAGCCGTCTCCCCGGGCAACGGTCACGCAAGCAGGCAGGGGCTTCTGGCGGGCAATGGTCAGGGTTTCAGGGTTCACGTCTGTGGCGAGCCAATACGCAGCATCACGCGCGCCATGCGGCGTCCACCAGCCTGTGCCGCAGGCCACTTCCAGACCACGGCGGCCAACGAATTCGGCCGGCAGCGCAGCTTCCAGCTCGCGCAGTTCGCCCTGCCGTTCGGGCCGGGCATAAATGCGCTCGTACGCCGTGGCGCGGCGGGCGTAATAGGCGGCAGACACGAGCAGGCCGTCACAGCCCCGGCACCAGCCGGCCGTGGTTGAACAAGCCGTCCGGATCGAAAGCCGCCTTCAACTCGCGGTGGATGCGCGCCAACGGCTCGGCCAAAGGGGTAAACACATCACCGGGCTTGTCCCGCGCGCGAAACAGCGTGGCATGGCCGCCGGCAGCGACTGCAGCCTCGCGCACACGCTGCGCGGGCAGGGCCGTGCACAGCCAGCGCTGCGCTCCGCCCCACTCGACCAGCTGTTCTCCAGGCAGGGCCAGCGGCGGCACTGTCGAGGGAACGGACAGCCGCCACAGCCCGGCCCCGCCTTCCACAGCGCGCTGCGCGGCAACGAAGAATTCGTCGCTGTGGTCGCGCAGGCCTTGCCAGAAAGCATCGGCCAGGGGGGCGTCGATGACCTCGCCGCCCAGCTTCTCGCGTGCGGCTCGCACAGCAGCCACAGCCCCTGACAGGCGCATCACCAGCATGCCCTCCCAGCAGGCGCTGGCGTTCAGCGGCAGGGGCTGACCGCCCCATTCGTTCAAACGCTCGATGGCCTGGCCCGCGCTCATTTCCAGCCGCAGCGTACAGCGGGCCGAGGCGATGGGCAGTACCTTCAAAGACACTTCGCAGATGGCGCCCAGCATGCCCATGCTGCCCGCGAGCATGCGCGACACGTCGTAGCCGGCGACATTCTTGATCACCGTGCCGCCGAAGTTCAGCAGCTCGCCGCGGCCGTTGAGCAAGGTGGCGCCCAGCACGTAGTCGCGCAGCCCGCCCACTGCCGCGCGCGCCGGACCGGCCAGGCCGCTGGCCACCATGCCGCCGACTGTTCCGCCGCTGGTTCCGCCGCTGGTGCCATTTGAAGCAAATCGCGGCGGCTCGAAAGGCAGGCACTGGCCATATTCGGCCAGAGCGGCCTCCAGTTCCGCCAGCGGTGTGCCGGCCAGCGCCGTGATCACCAGTTCGGTGGGCTCGTAACTGCTGATGCCTGAGAGCACCCTCATGTCCAGCGGCTGCGCGCTGGCGTCGATCGCCCCGCCGTAGAAGGCCTTGGTGCTGCCGCCCAGGATGTTCAGCCGCCCTCGCTGTGCCTGGGCCGTTTGCACCTGGTCCACCAGCCGGGCGAGACCGGGGTCGATCACTTGGTCGATCACCTGGTCGATCACCTGGTCGATCTCAAGCGCCAATTAAAAGCGCTCCAGCTCGGCGAACTTCAGCAAGCCCCGCTTGACATGCATGCGCCCGTATTCGGCGCAGCGCTGCAGGGTGGGAATGACCTTGCCGGGGTTGAGCAGGCCGTCGCTGTCGAAGGCCCGCTTCACAGCAAACATCTGCTCTCGTTCAGCGGGGCTGAACTGCACGCACATGCTGCTGAGCTTTTCCACGCCCACGCCATGCTCGCCAGTGACGGTACCGCCCATGGCGACACTGGTTTCCAGGATGTCGGCCCCGAACAGTTCGCAGCGGTGCAACTGGTCCGCGTCATTGCTGTCAAACAGGATCAGCGGATGCAGGTTGCCGTCGCCGGCATGAAAGACGTTGCAGCACTTCAGCCCGTACTTGATTTCCATTTCGCCAATGGCCAGCAGGATGTCGGCCAGCCGCTTGCGCGGAATGGTGCTGTCCATGCACATGTAATCGGGGCTGATGCGGCCGCTGGCGGGGAAGGCGTTCTTGCGCCCGCTCCAGAAGCGCAGGCGCTGGGCTTCGTCTTTGCTGACTTCCATGCGTGTGGCGCCGCAGCCTGTCAGCACGTCCAGCATGCGCTCGATTTCTTCAGCCACTTCTTCTGGCGTGCCGTCGCTTTCGCACAACAGGATGGCTGCAGCGTTCAGGTCATAGCCGGCGTGAACGAAGTCTTCCACGGCCGCCGTCATCGGCTTGTCCATCATCTCCAGGCCGGCCGGAATGATGCCTGCAGCAATGATTTGCGCCACCGCGTCGCCGGCCTGCCGCAGGTCGTCGAAGCTGGCCATGATGCAGCGCGCCAGCTTGGGCTTGGGCACCAGCTTGACCGTCACGTCCAGCGTGACGGCCAGCATGCCTTCGCTGCCCACGACGATGGGCAGCAGGTCCAGGCCCGGTGCGTCCAGCGCCAGGCTGCCGAATTCCACCGGCTCGCCTTCGACCGTGAGGCCCCGTACACGCAGCACGTTGTGCAGCGTCAAACCATATTTCAGGCAATGCACGCCGCCGCTGTTTTCTGCCACGTTGCCGCCGATGGTGCAGGCGATCTGGCTGCTGGGATCGGGCGCGTAGTACAGACCGTAAGGCGCTGTGGCTTCGCTGATGGCCAGGTTGCGCACGCCGCACTGCACGGTGGCGGTGCGGGCGGCGCGGTCGATGTTGACGATGCGGTTGAACTTGGACAGGCTCAGCGTCACGCCCAGGCCATGCGGCATGGCCCCGCCCGACAGGCCGGTTCCCGCGCCGCGTGCCACCACGGGCACCTGCAGGGCGTGGCAGGCTTTGAGCACGGCAGCCACTTGCGCCTCGGTCTCGGGCAGGACCACCACCAGCGGCCGCTGGCGATAGGCCGTCAGGCCATCGCATTCATACGGCACGGTGTCTTCTGTCTGCCACAGCAAGGCGTGGGCGGGCAGCAAGGCTGAAAGCGCCTGCACCACCTGCTGCTGGCGGGCCCCGCGTTCAGCAGCGCTGAACTCGGGAGGCGAAAGGTCAACAACAGCGGGCGCGTTCATCTCCGGACTTTAGCGGCTGCACTCCGGGCAGGGTGGCGTCGGGGCATGCCATGAAAAAAGGCTGCCGAAGCAGCCTGTTTCCTGTTGCGTCGGAAACGCAGAACCAGCACGGAACGCACCCAGATCAGGCAGCGCGTTTGCGCATGTAAACGCCCATCAAACCCAGGCCGGCCAGCATGGTCAGCACGGTGGCGGGTTCGGGCACAGCCGTCACGCTCCAGCTGATGGGGGTCTCCACGGCATTGAGTCCGGCGACAAAAACTTCGCTGTAGGTACCTTGGAAGAAGTAGACATTGGTGTTGAAGCCGCCACCCGCCAGGCTGAACAGCATGCCGCCGTCGGTGAAGTTTGGCGAGCCAATGGTGAACTGGTTGTCATAGCTGAAGTTGGGGTCGCTGCCCACCGGCACCAGGCCCGTGATGGCCACGCCATTGCGCAAGCCGGTGATGCTGAGGATGTCTTCAGGCACCAGCGCTGCGCCAGCGGTGACGAAGGAGCCACTGGCCGTGATGCCCGGGGCGGTGTAGCTGAAGAGCCAGGTTTCAGCTTGGGCCGAAGACAAGGCGGCCATACCGAGAATGCCGGCGCAGATCAATGGTTGGAACTTCATTGTGGATGACCTTCTTGAACGGGTGAGCAGGAACGCCCCGAAAGGCGCGCGCACACCAGTTAACCATGCGCCGACTACGAATAAAAGCCTCTGGCGGACAAACCCCCCGTGAACAGGGGGGCGGTATGGACATCAAGCCAGCCCGGTGAAAGCGGTGAGCACCCCGGTGTAGCCATACAGGTGATGCCTGGCGATCTCGCCGCCGGCGAAGAATCCGATCAACGGCACATCGCCCAGCGCATGCTGAACGATTTGCAGTTCTGCCGAAGGCCCGCCGAAATGCGGCCCACCCCGCCCGGCGCAGCTGACGTAAATGGCCCCGAGGATGCGCCGTTCTGCCGCGGGCAGCGGGCTGCCCGCCGATGCGCCGGGGCGCCGGGGCCCTGCCTGGCTTGGCCGCAGGTCGGCAGCCTGCGGCTGCGGCAGGGCCGCCACGTCAGGGTGCAACTCTTCGCGGATTTCGCTGCACACGCGCACCAGATCTCGCCTGGCGGCCTGCACGTCGCGCATGCAGAAAGCCAGGTGCATGCCCACGCGCAACTGCTCAGCCACCGCCACGGCCTGGCGGCCAGGGTCCAGGCCGATGAGATGCCGCACGCGTGTGTCCACGCCGAACTGCCCACCTTCGCGCCCGCCCAGGGCCAGCGCCGTGTCGTGCTCGTCGGTCAGGCCCACCAGGGTGCTGCGCAGGCGCGGCAGCACTTCTCGCGGGTTGTCCAGGTTGGCCAGGCCCAGGTCGGCGAGCAGGCAGGGCAAGGCCGGGTTGCCGTCGAGCTCCAGCACGACATGGCCTTCAGCGGCCGTGATGCGGCGGATGGGCCCCACGGGCTGGCTGCCTTGGGTGACGCGCGACACCAGGGCCACGTCACGGCTGAAGGCCACGCCTGAAAGCCCACCTTGCCAAACGCCGTCGGCGACATGCAGGTGGCGAGAGCGTGATGAGGACAGGCCGCCGAACAGGTAGCCGCTGCTGGTGCGGTCGCTCATCTCGCCTATCAGTTCAGCCAGATCGGGCGTTTGCGGGTCGGCGTGAACCAGGGCCGTGAAGGGGTCGATGCGGTTCAGCTTGCGCGCGCCAGAAAACACCTCGAAGCGGCCAGCGGGCATGGCACTGATCATCAACACCAGCCCGGGCTCGTCGAAGTATTCGACGCCGCTGGCAGCCACACCCAGGCCCACGCTGCCAACCCAGGCCACGCCAGGCCAGCGCTGCTGCAAGCCGGCCAGCAGCGCGTCGGCCTGGGCCGCGTAGTGGTCGGTCAGATAGACGAAACCCAGCGACAGTGGGCCAGCGCCGCTGGCTTCCTGACGCGCGCGCCCGGCGTCGATCTGAGCAGCGGCGATGGCCAGCGCGCCCTGCCAGTCGGGGTGCGTGGCGTGGCCGGTGAGGAAGTCGTTCATGCGGCCGTCTGGTCCGGGTTACGAGTTGCCGGCAAGCGTTCAGCGGCTGCGCGGCTTGGCAGCCGGCTTCTTCTTGGCCGCCGGGCGGGCGGATGGCGCTGAGGCTGCAGTTGACGAACTGCGCCGCGCACGGCTGGTGGCCGGCACGGAATCGTCTTGCGGGGCGGTAGCAGTAGCAGTAGCAGTAGCGGCCGTCCCAGCCTGGATGGCCTGGTTGGCGATCTCTGTGAACTGCTGTGTCAGCGCGCCCCACCACTTGACCGGGTCTACAGCGGGCGGCGCAGCCTGCCCCGCAGGCTCGGCGGACGGGCCGGATGCCGGCTCGGCCCGGTCATGCACAGGCACCTGCGCGGTGGCGGCCGGCTTGATGCGCATGGCTTCGTGCAGGTCGGCCATCGGCACATTCATCGTCTGCAGCGTGGCCAGGGTCATGCGCTGCACTTCCATGGCCTGAATGGTGGCGCTGAGCAACCTGGCGTTTTGTTCCAGCCAGAACTGCACCGTTCGCAGTTCCTGGATGCGCTTTTCCAGCTCGGCAGGGTCCAGCGTGGGCGCGACCCATGGGCCGAAGCCGGTCAATGCGGGTGTCACCGGCTGCGTGCTGCCGGCACCCTTCATCAAGCTTTGCAAGAAATCGAAGCCAGGCACCATGCCCGAAAAATCCAGACCACCAGTCATCGCATGTCTCCTCCAGACTTCACGAGCATTGTGCGCTTGGCGGGTGGCTGCTGCCTACTTGGGGATGCTGCGGGGCACCGGTCCGCGGGCCGGACCGAAATGCACGCGCTGCACGCGAAAGCCGCGCGCAGCCAGCAGCGCCGGCAGTGCCGCTGGACCCGTCATGTGCAAGGCCCCCACCGCCGCAAACACACGGCGGCCGCGCGCATGCTGGGCTTCGATGCGCATCGCCAGGCGCGGGTTGCGATCGTCGTTGAGCTTGCGCAGGAACCGCCGGTCGGCTTCCGTCGGGGCGCATTCGCACCAGCTTTCGTACGCCGCCAGCAGCGCCAGGTCGCCGCGCTCCCAGCCTTCGGCCAGGCGAAACAGCACCTGGCGGGCGCTGCCGTCTTCGATGTGTTCCAGGGCCTGCGCGAACTGTTCCTGGGTGTCCTGCGCCAAGTCGGGCTGCAGGGCGGCGATCTGCTCAGCCGCCGTTTCCAGACTGACGATGCGCCGCCCCTGCGCCCTGGCCCATGCGGCCAGCGCGCGCTCCTGGCCATAGGCCGCGTCCAGGCCCAGCCAGCGCGCGTCCACCAGGGTCAACAGGCCGGCCTGCATCAGCAGCGGCATGCCGGCCAGGCTGTCCAGCGGCACACAGCTGCGCGCTGCGACTTGCGCCAGGCGCTTGTGCAGCGCCGGTGTGGGTGCCTGCGCAGCCACTGGCTGCTGCGCCTGACGCAACTGCTGCTGCACACGCGGATCAGCGATGTCGATTTCCAGCGCCAGTGTGTCGCTGGCCGCCAGCGCGGCCGCCACGCGCGCACCCGGCTTCTGCCAGGCCGGGCGGCCCACATGCAAGGTGCCGTAGAGGTAGGAGGTGCGGCCGTCGCGCTGCAGCCGCCACAGCACGCCACGGTCCAGCACGGGCTTGTCCTGCGCATCGTCCGCCACCAGCGGCGGGCAGTTGCCTTGCGACCATGCGGCGTTCGGCTGCACCAGCAGCCAGGCGAACAGGCTGCAGGCCAGCCGGCGCCCCAGGTTCCACCTACGGCCAGCCCCGCTCACGGCGTGTTGCCCAGCTCGATGCGCAAGCGCCCGTCGCGCTGTTGCCAGCGCAGCCGGCCCAGCACGTCCATGCCCAGCAAAGGCGAGCCCAGACCCGACAGCGCGGTGATGCGCAGGCGCTCGGCGCGCACGCCGCCCTCCAGCACCAGATCGCCCACCACCACGCGCCCGGTGACCACACCACCGGCCGTGGCCGAAGTCACCTGCCCGATGGTGACCAGCCCCAGTGCATCGGCCAGACCTTGCGGAATGGCGGTAGACGTGGCCCCGGTGTCGACCAGGAATTCGACATCGCGGCCATTGAGCTGGCCGCGCCAGTGGTAATGGCCGTCTGGACTGCGCTGGATTTCCACCGTACTGCCTTCAACGCTGAAACGCGTGGCAGCCGCGCGCGACTGCCAGGCCTGGATGCCCAGGAACACCCCCAGTCCCAGCAGCAGCCAGACCGTGCCATGCTTGACCCAGCCCGGCAGCTCGTTGGCAGCACGCCCTGGGTCGCTCATGCCGGGGCGCGCAATCGCACGGCGCCCAGCGCCAGGGGGTCGTGCCACTGCAGTACCAGGTGGCTGCCGGGCGCCCAGCCCATTCCGGCGTCTTGCGCCCAGCCGCCGACCAGGCTGCCAGCGCCCAGACCGTGCGCGTGGGCGTGCGCGTGAGCGTGAGCGTGCCCCTGCCCCTGCCCCTGATCACCCATACGCGCCAGCGCTGCAATGCGGCGGGCCAGCCCAGGCCCGGAAACATCGTCGGGCTCGACCGCCAAAGCCAGCTCAGCGGCGTCGCGCTGCACCGCCAGCGGCTCCAGCGCGCGACCGCCACGCCAGGCCGTACCCAGTTCGTCTGGCGTGGCCGCCACCGGGCCGAAGACGCTGGCGCGCACGGCGCCCCGCGGGCCCCAGGTGGCCGACAGCAGCAGCAGGCGCACGCCGTCCAGCGCGGTGTCGTCGTCTGCGCCAGCCGTCACATCGCCGGTGATTGCTGCCAACTGCACTTGCCAGCCCGGCCGCGCATCTGCCTGGCTGGTGTCCAGGGCCACCTCGGCCTGCGGCCGCAGGAATGCATCACTGCGCGCCAGACCGCTGACAGGGGCCCACAGATGCGCTCGTGGCAAGGGCGCCAGGCAGGTGGGCTGCTCGAAGGCAAAAGCATGCCGGGCCTTGCCGCCGTTGAGCATGGCGTAGACGTCTTCGAGCTGCGGGCTGAGGAAATTCCAGTCGTCCAGCACCTGCTGCAAGGTGCCGGCAACATGGCTGGCGAGATGCGCGCTGGTGAGATCGCGAGAAACAACGACCAGCTGACCGTCGCGCGAGCCATCGTGCAGGGTGGCGAGTTTCATCGGGGGGCCATCTCCAAAAGCCATCGAAAAGGGGGCCCACGCAGGCGGGACACCGCTTGAGCGATGCGCCGCAGGCGGTGCACCAGCAGTATTGTCCCGCGATGGCCTGTCCCTGCTGGCTGTCGCGGTGATGGCCCATGACGATGCTGCGCTCCCAACTTTCACCACATGCACGCCGCCGCGCTGCGGCCGGCCTGCTGGCCGCGGCCGTGCTGGGCGCGCACGTGGCCCCCTGGCTAGGCCCCGGGGCACCCGTACAGACGGCCTTGCCGGCTGCCGCACCTGCGCTGCAACTGCGCTTGATGACCCAGCCAGCGCCCAGGTCACCCGCCATCAAACCAGCGGCGCCAGCGCCTGTGGCGCCTGCCGCACTGGTTCACGCTGCACCGCGCGTAAAGCCAACAACCGCAGTGCCAGCGGCCCTTCCGGCACCCGCCTGGCCGGTGTATGCCGCCGACCCACCGCCACCCGCCGAACGCCTGTATCTGCTGCAGCGCGGCAACGAGCGCGCCCTGGCGCGCCTCATCTGGGCGCCGCAGGGTGGCGCGTACAGCCTGTCTTTGATGGGCGAGACGCCGAGCGCGCAGGCCGCTGAAGGCGGTATCCATGCGCTGGACGGCCTGGGTGCCGCCAGCACCGGCAGCGTCGCTGCGGCTGGCCTGCTGCCGCAGCGCCATGTGGAGCGCCGACGTGGGCGCGACGTGCGCGCGACCAATATCGACGCCGCGGCCGGCTGGGTGCGCGGCAGCGGCGGCGGCACCGCCCACCCCTGGCCAGCGGCCGGGCAGGACCGCCTGAGCTGGCTGCTGCAACTGGCCGCCGTGCTGCGCGCAGACACTGCGCTGGCCCAGCCGGGCGCGCAAGTGCGGCTGGCAGTGGCCGGGCACCGCGGCCCGGTGGCGGCCTGGGTATTTGAGGTGCGCGGCCTGGAAAGCGTGGAGCTGGCCGAAGGCCAGCAGGCAACGGGCCTGGCGCTGTCGCGGGCGCCGCAATTCCCTTACGACCTGCACATCGACGTCTGGCTGGACCCCGCCGAGCACTTCCTGCCGCTGCGGCTGCGCCTGGCCGCACCACCCAGCGCCTGGGAAAGCCTGTGGCTGCTGCAGCCAGCCAAGCCTTGATTTCCGACCTGGCGTACCGATCTACACGGTTGGAGGTGCTACGCATGCAATTGCTCTACAACTCGGAAAGTTTCGCCGTCGTCCAGTTCGACGCACCCACGCTGACTGAACCTGGCCTGGAAATCGTGGACAAGGTCGCGCGCCGCGAAATCTATATTCAGGGCGCTTTGGCTGAACGCTTTTTGGAGGGCGTGAAATCCTTGGCCGAATCCGGCCCCAGCGAAGACCAGTTCGACGACTTCATCGCTGGTTTCGCCACGTCCGCGCAACAATCTGTCGTGCTGCACTGACTTCAGTTGATGGCTCAAGCCCGGGTCTCCGGGCGTCGATAAGGAGCCATGTTGTCGGTACTCGATTCTGCTGGCTGGGCTCCGTGGGCGGTAACTTCCGTCCTGGCCGCCTGCCTATTGCTCGCCGCCGGCGGAGCCTTCCTGCTCATGCGCCAGCGGCGCGCAGGCGCCGAACTCAGCCGCGAGCTGCACAGCGCCACCACGCAGATCGGCAGCCTGCGTACCCGAGACAGCCTCACCGGGCTGCTGACGCGGGAAGAGTTCGAATCGCTGCTGTACCAAGCCGTGCTGGGCTGTGACCGTGCGCCCGCCGGTTCACCTGGCGCCCAGCTGGGCGTGTTGGTGGTGGCGCTGGACAACTTCCGCCCCCTCAATGAAGGCTATGGCATGCGCGTGGGCGACGCCGTGCTGGCGCAGGTGGGCGCGCGGCTGAGCCGCTGTGTCGCCGACCGCCCCATGGCAGCGCGGCTGGCAGGCGACGAGTACCTGATGCTGGTGGAAGGCGGGGTAGAGGCCGCAGCCCGGCTGGCTGAAAAGGTGATGACGGCGCTGCAACAGCCTTTGGTGGCCGAAGGGCTGTCGCTCAGCGTTTCGGCTTCGGTGGGCATGGCTGTCTACCCCGATCACGGGTCGAGGCCTCGGTTGGTGCCGCATGCCGCGCTGGCCATGCGCAGCGTCAAGCTGGGCGGCGGTGCCGCCTATGCCGCCTTCGACCCCACCATGGCCGTAGACATGCGCGAGCAAGCAGAACTGCTGCAAGACCTGCGCAGCGCGGTTGAGCGCGGACAGCTCAGGCTGTACTACCAGCCCAAGATCGACGCCCAGAGCCTGCAGATCACCGCCGCCGAAGCGCTGGTGCGCTGGCAACACCCGCAGCGCGGCATGATCAGCCCGGCCATGTTCATTCCCCTGGCCGAACGCCATGGGCTGATCCGCCGCATTGGCGCCTGGGTCATCGAAGAAGCCTGCCGTCAGGCCGCTGAATGGCGCGGCCAAGGCTTGCGCATGCGAATGGCGGTCAATCTGTCAGGCCACCAGCTGCGCCAGGACGATCTGGTGGACATCATCGAAGCCAGCATGCAGCGCCACGGCGTACGTGCAGAGCGGCTGACGGTGGAAATCACCGAGTCGGTGGCCATGGAAGACACCGCCCACACGCGCGCTGCTTTCGAGCGGCTGCGCCAGGCGGGCCTGCATGTCTCGATCGACGATTTCGGCACCGGGCATTCCAGCCTGGCCAGCCTGCGCAAGCTGCCAGCCGCCGAGCTGAAGATCGACCGCGCCTTCGTCACCGATCTGGAGCACAGCGCTGACGCCCGCCATATCGCCCAGGCGATCCTGCAGATGGCGCATTCCCTGGATCTGCGCGTGGTCGCAGAAGGCGTGGAAGACGAAGTGCAGCGCGACCTGCTGGTGGCCATGGGCTGCGACGAACTGCAGGGCTATCTGTTTGCCAAGCCGATGTCGGCTGTGGCCCTGGCGCTGTGGGCGGCCGACGATGGCACTGCCGGCCATGCGGTATTTCGCCCCTCGTTGTTTGATCCGACTGCGGCAGCTCCGCTGGACTGCTGACCACGGGCTGTCCGGCGCACTGCACGGCCATGCTCAAGGCACACAGTGCCAGCCTGACGCCGAAATCAATAGCCCTGCTGTGCCATCTCAACAGCACAGCCGTCAGTAGCCTCGTCAGCAACCCCGTCAGCAACCCCGCCAGCAAAGCCCAGCCTACTGGAGTACCCAGCCCCCGGCCTACGAGAACCAGCTGCCAGCGCCTTTGCTGGCCCTGGTGGGCGACGCTTTGATCCCTGTCGCACTCTTGGTCGTGGCCTTCGATCAGCGTTATCGCCAGCGCCAGAATCGCCAGCGCCAGAACCAGCGGCTGCAACGCGACGGCGCCACCACCATGGCGCCGGCAGAAGCGCCCCAGCGGCGGCGCAAGTACCGCATTCGCGGGCTCTGAAGGCACTGCAAGCCGCTGAAACGGACCCGGCTCTTTAGAATTGCGCGCATGAAACCTCTATCCCCTTTCACGCGAGGCGGCGCGCTGGCCGACGTGCTGGCCCAGCGCATTGCCATCATCGACGGCGCCATGGGCACGATGATCCAGCGCTGGAAACTGCGCGAGGCCGACTTTCGAAGCGAACGCTTTGCCCAGCACGGCAAAGACCTGAAAGGCAACAACGACCTGCTGGTGCTGACGCGGCCCGACATCATCAGCGACATCCACCGCCAGTATCTGGCTGCTGGCGCCGACCTGATCGAGACCAATACGTTCGGCGCCACCTCTATCGCTCAGGACGATTACGGTCTGGGCCACATCGCGCGCGAGATGAACATCGCGGCGGCGCGCCTGGCGCGCGAAGCCGCAGACCAGTACGCCACGCCCGACAAGCCACGCTTTGTCGCCGGTGCCCTGGGCCCCACGCCTCGCACGGCCAGCATCAGCCCCGATGTGAACGACGCCGGCGCGCGCAACACCAGCTTCGATGAACTGCGCGCGGCTTATCGCGAACAGGCAGAAGGGCTGCTGGAAGGCGGCTGCGACCTGTTTCTGGTGGAAACCATCTTCGACACGCTCAACGCCAAGGCCGCCATCTTTGCCCTGGACGAATTGATGGAAGACACGGGCGAACGTTTGCCGGTCATCTTGTCAGGCACCGTCACCGACGCCTCGGGCCGCATCCTCAGCGGGCAGACCGTGGCCGCCTTCTGGCACAGCGTGCGCCACGCCCGCCCGCTGGCGGTGGGCCTGAATTGCGCCTTGGGCGCCGCCGTGATGCGGCCCTATATCGAAGAGCTGTCGAAAGTGGCCAGCGACACTTACATCAGCTGCTACCCCAACGCCGGCCTGCCCAACCCGATGAGCGACACCGGCTTTGACGAAACACCGCATGTCACGGGCTCCTTGCTGGAAGACTTTGCCAAGAGCGGGTTCCTCAACATCGCCGGGGGTTGCTGCGGCACCACGCCTGAGCACATTGCCGAGATTGCCAAGCGTCTGGGCAACTACCGGCCGCGCTCGCGCCAGGACCCGCTGTTCTCGCCGCTGCTGGCGGCCTAGGCCGCCAGCAGCGGCGCGCAAAACGCGACAAGTTACCGCAGCAGCGATAGAGTCTCAGGGCAGATACATCTGTCTGCCCTGAGGAGACCCCTTTGAAGCCGCAAGCCCGCCAAACAAAAAGCCGCAAACCTGCCCTCCCCCCACGCCATGTACTGGCCAGCCTGATGGCTGGCCTTTTTCTTGGCCCCTTCGCTGCCGCCCCGGTGTGGGCGCAAGCGGACCCCGCAGGCAGCACCAGCCTGCACGAGTTACTGGAGATGGAAAAGCAGGCCACCAATGTCTGGAAGGCCTATTTCCCCAGCCTGGAAATCGCGCGCAAGGCCGCCATCAGCTTCCATGCCAATTTGCTGGAATCAGACTACGCCGGCGGCTTCCTGGTGCTGCAACTGGACAACCGCCAGATGGAGCAGCTGCGCCGCTTCGGCTTTGGCTTCGAGCCTGCCACCGAATTCATTGAGCGCCGCAACAGCGCATTGACGCAGTTTCAGATCGCTGCTGCTCGCCGCGCTTCAGGCCAGCCCGAACCGCAGGCCATTCCGGGCTATGCCTGCTATGAGACCGTTGAAGAAACTTTCGCTGCTGGCGATGCACTGATTGCCGCGCAGCCCGCTCTGGCCAGCTGGGTGAACGCGGGCCCGTCCTGGCAGAAGACGCAGAACGCCGCTGCAGGCTACGACCTGAAGGTGCTGAAGCTGAGCAACAGCGCCGTGGCCACCCCGGCTGAAGGCAAGCCCAAGCTATTCATCAACAGCGCCATCCATGCCCGCGAATACACCACCGCACCTTTGGTGCTGCAGTTTGCGCGCTGGCTGGTGAACGGCTACGGCACCGACGCCGACGCGACCTGGATTCTGGACCACCATGAAGTGCACTTGCTGCTGCACACCAACCCCGACGGTCGCAAGCGCGCTGAAACCGGCTTGTCCTGGCGCAAGAACGTCGACAACAACTTTTGCGCGAACTCCAATTCGCGCGGCGTGGACCTGAACCGCAACTTCAGCAACGGCTGGAACAGCACCAGCGGCCAGGGCAGCAGCGGTTCGCAGTGCAGCCTGACCTACCGCGGCCCCAGTGCCGGTTCCGAGCCTGAAACCCGGGCCATCGAAGGCTACATCCGCAGCCTGTGGCCAGACCGCCGCGGCCCCGGCCCGAACGATCCGGCACCCGCAGACACCAGCGGCGTGCACCTGGACGTGCACAGCTACAGCCAGCTCGTGCTGTGGCCCTGGGGCGACACGGCCACCCCGGCGCCCAACGGCGCGGCCTTGCAGACCATGGGCCGGCGCCTGGCCTTCTTCAACGGCTACACGCCGCAGCAGAGCATCGGCCTGTACCCCACAGACGGCACCAGCGACGGCCCGAGCTATGGCGAACTGGGCGTGGCCGCTTTCACGATCGAGCTGGGCACGGCCTTCTTCGAAAGCTGCACCAGCTACCAGGCCAACGTCTTGCCGAAGAATCTGCCGGCACTGATCTACGCCGCCAAGGTGGTGCGAACGCCCTACATCACCCCCGCCGGGCCCGACGTGCTGGCGCCTGCTTTGGCCGGCACAGCGTCCACCACTGGCGTCACTGCCGGCACGCTGGTGCAGATCAGCGGCAGCGCCAGCGATGTGCGCTTCAACAACAGCAATGGCACCGAGGCCACACAGGCTGTCAGCGCGGCTGAATTCACCATCGACACGCCGCCCTGGGATGCAGCGGCCGTGCCTGTGGCCATGCAGGCCAGCGACGGCAGCTTCAACAGCACGACCGAAGCCCTGACCGGCAGCCTGAACACCGCGGGCCTGGCAGCGGGCAAACACCTGGTCTACGTTCGCGCACGCGACGCCAGCGGCGCCTGGGGGCCGGTCTCGGCCGTGTTTCTGAACATCAACGGCGTGCCGCCGCTGGTGGTGGGGGAAATGGAGCCCAACAACAATCTGGCGCAAGCGCAACTGCTGGCCAGCTTGCCGGCGGTCGTCAATGGCGCCAGCAACAGCTCGGTGCGCACGCAGCGCAGCGACGTCGACTTTTTCCGCCTGAGCCTGGCACCCGGGCGCACGCTCTCGGCCACGGTGACGCCCAACCCGCTGATCGGCATTCAGCTGGCGGTGCTGAATGAAGCCGGCGCCAGCCTGTTGCAGTCTGCCCTGGGGGTGGGGCAGCCCACCACCGTGAGCTGGACCAACAGCGGCGCCACACCCGCGACCCTGCTGCTGCGCCTGAACTATGGCGGCGGGGCGATCGGCCCGGTCAACGGCACTTACACGTTGTCGGTGAGCGACTGAGGACCGACACCCTTAGATTTCCACCTTAGTGCCCAGCTCGACCAGCCGGTTGGCAGGCAGATTGAGGAAGTCTGCCACCCCGGAGGCGTTGCGGTGCATGCTGGCGAACAAGCGTTCGCGCCACAGCGCCATGCCGCCGCCCAGGGTGGGGATGACGGTGTCGCGGCTGAGGAAGTAGCTGGTTTCCATCTCTTCCAGCTCCACCCCGCGCGTGCGCAGCAGCTTCAGCGCTTCGGGCACGTCGGGGTCGTTCTTGAAGCCGAAGTGCAGAGTCACCTGCCAACAGTCGCGGCCCAGCGGCTGCACTTCGCAGCGTTTGTCGAAACCGATCCAGGGCCGCTCGTGGTGCTGCACGGTGACAAACAGGTTCTGCTCATGCAGCACCTTGTTGTGCTTCAGGTTGTGCAGCAGGGCAAATGGGGTTGACCCTTTCTCGGCGCTCAGGAACACGGCCGTGCCCGGCACGCGCAACGGCGGGCTGATGAACAGCGACGTGAGGAAGGCTTCGAGCTCAACGGAATCGGCGCGCAGGCGCTGGCTGAGCAGACGCCGGCCCTGCTTCCAGGTGGTCATCAAACCGAACATGGCCCCGCCGATGACCAGCGGGAACCAGCCACCGTCCAGCACCTTGACCACGTTGGCGGCGAAAAAGGTGATGTCGACGATGAAGAACAGACCCGTGGCCGCCACGCACACCGCCAACGGCAGTTTCCAGGCATAGCGGATGACGAAGAAGGTCATCACCGTGGTGATGGTCATGTCGATGGTCACGGCGATGCCGTAGGCATGCGCCAGCGCACTGCTGCTGCCGAAGACGACGACGGCGAAGACGACGCAGGCATACAGCGTCCAGTTGACGAACGGCACGTAGATCTGCCCCGCTTCACGCACGCTGGTGTGCACGATGCGCAGCCGCGGCAGATAGCCCAGCTGGATGGCCTGCTTGGTAACGGAAAACGCTGCCGTGATGAGCGCCTGCGAAGCGATGACGGTAGCCAGCGTGGCCAGCACGATCAAGGGCAGCAGGGCCCAGGCCGGTGCCATTTCATAAAACGGGTTGCGCACGCTTTCCGGGTGTTGCAGCAGCAAGGCGCCCTGGCCGAAATAGTTCAGCACCAGGGCCGGCATGACGACAGTGAACCAGGCCAGGCGAATCGGCTTGCGGCCGAAATGCCCCAAGTCGGCATACAGCGCTTCGGCCCCGGTAACGCACAGCACCACGGCACCCAGGGCGATGAAGGCAATGGTCGGCTGGAGGGCGATGAAGCCCAGCGCATACAGCGGCGACAGCGCCACCAGCACTTGCGGATACTGCGCGATGTGCACCACGCCCAGCGCCGACAGCACGGCGAACCACGTCAGCGTGACCGGGCCGAAGAGCCGGCCCACCACCTGCGTGCCGAAACGCTGCGCGGCGAACAGGACCGTGATCACCACCAGCGTGACCGGCACCACCCACCGGTGCAACCCCGGCGCGGCGATTTCCAGCCCTTCCACAGCAGACAGCACGCTGATGGCGGGCGTGATGACGCCGTCGCCGAAGAAGATGGCGGTGCCGAAGATGCCCAGCAGCAACAGCCGCGAACGCAAAGCCGGCTTGTCTTTCACGGCCTGCGTGGCCAGGGCCAGCATGGCAATCAACCCGCCTTCGCCGTTGTTGTCGGCGCGCAGGATCAGCACCACGTATTTCAGCGAGACGATGACCGTCAGGGTCCAGAACACCAGGCTCAGGATGCCCAGGATGTTTTCCGGATTCAGCGGTACCCGCCCCTCGGCGAAGACTTCCTTCAGCGCGTAGAGCGGGCTGGTGCCGATGTCACCGTAGACGACGCCGATGGCGGCCAGCGTCAGCCCGGCCAATGCGCCCCGGTTGGGCGTGGCTCTTATTCGTACACCTCGGCATCGGGGTCGGTGGCTTCGAGTTCGTAGCTCGCCGCCAGCATGGCCAGGCGACCGATGACGCCATACATGTAGAAACGGTTCGGCGCACTGGCCCCGGGCTTCGCACCGCGCTTGGGCAACTGGTTCTGGGGCGCGAAGGCCAGCGGCACGTAGGCTGAGCCCGGCGCGTTCAGGTTCTCGTCGATGCCGCGTTCTGCATGCACGCGGTAGTACCCGCCGACGACATAGCGGTCGATCATGCACACCACGGGCTCGGCCACGGCGTCGTTCATGCGCTCGTAGCTCGGCACGCCTTCCTGAACGATGATTTCTGGCAGCACCTGTGAAGCGCCGCTCAGGCTGGTGCCCAGGCGCCGGTCGCCGGCACGGCGGCGCTGCTCTTCCAGGTCTTTGACATCGCGTACCGTCAGCAGACCCATGCCGCCGCTGCCGTCGTCGGCCTTGACGACCACGAACGGCCGCTCGTTGATGCCGTATTCCTTGTACTTGCGGCGTACTTTGGTGAGCATCGCATCGACATGGCCGTGCACGCATTCCATCCCGGCCGGGTTTTTCAGATCAACCTGGCCGCATTGGCCGTGCATGGGGTTGATGAGCCAGGGGTCCATGCCCAGCAGCTTGGCAAACTTCTTCGCCACTTCTTCGTAGCTCTGGAAGTGGCGGCTCTTGCGCCGCACCGTCCAGCCAGCGTGCAGGGGCGGCAGCAGGTATTGCTCGTGCAGGCCCTGCAGGGCTTTCAGCGGGCCCTGTGCCAGGTCGTTGTTGAGCAGGATGGTGCAGGGGTCGAAATCTTTCAAGCCCAGCCGGCGCTTGCTGCGCAGCAGCGGCTCCAGCACCAGTTCACCGCCATCGGGCAGGGCCAGGGTGGTCGCTTCGGTGGCGCTTTCGTCGGGCTGGCCCAGGCGCACATTCAAGCCGGCCTGGGTGAAGATATCCACCAGGCGCTGCAGGTGCATCAGATAGAAGCTGTCGCGCGTGCGGTTCTCGGGAATCAGCAGCAGGTTCTTCGCTTCGGGGCAGATCTTCTCGATCGCCGCCATCGCTGCCTGCACCGCCAAAGGCAGCATCTCGGGCGTGAGGTGGTGGAATCCCGCAGGGAACAGGTTGGTGTCCACCGGCGCCAGCTTGAAGCCGGCGTTGCGCAGGTCCACCGAACAATAGAAGGGTGGCGTGTGCTCCATCCATTCCAGTCGGAACCAGCGCTCGATGGCAGGCATGCTTTCCAGCACGCGTTGCTCGAGCTCGTTGATCGGGCCGTTCAGTGCGGTGATGAGATGAGGGACCATGCAGGGATTCTACGGAGACGCGTCTGAAAGTGACGGCTCAACGGAAAACGGCGGCCCTGGGGCCGCCGTCGTCTGAGGCCAAGCGTCTTACTTGCTGTAAGCCGTCTCGCCGTGCGAGCTGATGTCCAGACCTTCGCGCTCTTCTTCTTCAGGCACGCGCAAGCCGATGGTCATATCGACGATCTTGTAGGCGATGAAGGCCACTACACCCGAGACGACGATGGTGATGAGTACGCCTTCAGCCTGGATGACGAGCTGGGCAGGGATGGAATATTCACCGCCCTTGATGCCGCCCAGCGAAGCGGCAGAAAACACACCCGTCAGCAGGGCGCCGACGATGCCGCCCAGGCCGTGCACGCCGAATACGTCCAGCGAATCGTCTGCACCCAGCATCTTCTTCAGTCCGGTGACTCCCCACAGGCAGATGAAGCCGGCGGCCGCGCCGATGATGATGCCGCCCATCACGCCCACGCTGCCACAGGCCGGTGTGATCGCCACCAGGCCGGAAACCGCGCCTGAAGCCGCACCCAGCATCGAAGCCTTGCCCTTGGTCAGCGCTTCACCCAGGCACCAGGCCAGCACTGCAGCAGCGGTGGCGAACAAGGTGTTGACGAAGGCCAGAGCCGCGCCGCTGTTGGCTTCCAGGTTGGAGCCGGCATTGAAGCCGAACCAGCCCACCCACAGCATGCAGGCGCCCACCATGGTCAGCGTCAGGCTGTGCGGCGTCATCGATTCCTTGCCGTAGCCGATGCGCTTGCCCAGCACATAAGCGCCCACCAGACCGGCCACACCAGCATTGATGTGCACCACGGTGCCGCCGGCGAAGTCCAGCGCGCCCTTGTCGAACAGGTAGCCGCCGGCGCCCCACACCATGTGGGCAATCGGCAGGTAGCTGAAGGTGAACCAGATGACGCTGAACAGCAGCACGGCGCTGAACTTGATGCGCTCGGCAAACGAGCCCACGATCAGCGCGCAAGTCAGGCCGGCAAACGTGGCCTGGAAGGCGATGAAAACGAATTCCGGCAGCTTGGCATTCGGCGAGAAGGTGTCGGCCAGACTGTCCACCGTGACACCTGCCAGAAAGAGCTTGTCAAAGCCGGCAACGATCAGGCCCGAGCCGCCGAAGGCCAGTGAATAGCCATAAATTGCCCAGAGCACGCAGATGAGCGAGAACACCACCATCACCTGCATCAGCACGGAAAGCATGTTCTTGCTGCGCACCAGGCCACCGTAGAACAGCGCCAGGCCGGGCAAGGCCATGAAGATGACGAGCAGGGTGGAGGTCATCATCCAGGCCACGTCGCCCTTGTTGACGGTGGGGACGACTTCAGCGGCCGCAGGCGCTACGTCAACGACGGCGACAACAACGGCCGGTGTGCCCATCTCGACTGCGGTGGCTGCCGCTTCCATGGCCGGCGCCGACGCTGCGGTGTCCTGCGCCATGGCACCGGCGCTGAAACCCAGGGCCGAAGCGGCCAAGGCGGCCAGGGCGAGCAATGTGATCAGTTTCTTCATGGATGTTCTCGTTGGAAGTGCTGGACGCGGCGCTTACAGCGCGTCCTTGCCGGTTTCGCCCGTGCGGATGCGGACGACTTGTTCGAGCGTGGTGACGAACACCTTGCCGTCACCGATCTTCCCGGTGCGGGCCGCACCCTCGATGGCCTCGATGACGCGCTCGACGATGCTGTCGTCCACGGCCGCCTCGATCTTTACCTTGGGCAGGAAATCGACCACGTACTCGGCACCGCGATACAGCTCGGTATGGCCTTTCTGGCGGCCGAAGCCTTTGACTTCCGTCACCGTGATGCCTTGAACGCCAATGCCGCTCAAGGCCTCACGCACTTCGTCAAGCTTGAACGGCTTGACGATGGCGGTCACCATCTTCATGGTCTTCTCCTACGGTCTCAAAAAAGGGTGCTGGCTGCGTTTGGCGCGCAAACCGGCGCATTTGCTGCCGGCATGGGTAGCCGGCATGTGCAACAGCTATCTGCAGCTTCTGTGCCATGGGACCGCCAGGAACGGCTGCTGCCAGGGCCTGCGTGCTGGCAAGACGCTGAACGAGCACTTTGCAGGCTCGAAACGAACGCACCATCGGAGTGCATACTTTTGGGGGACGCCCGCGTTGGTGCATGGCGCTGAGCCCATGACTCTGGACACTGCGGGGCAGGAGGATTCACACCATGTCTCTGGCCACCGTGGCAAGCCGCGCCCTGCTGGGCTTCGACGCGCCTGCCGTTCACGTCGAGGTTCAACTGGCCAATGGCCTGCCCAGCTTCACCCTGGTCGGCCTGGCCGATACCGAGGTCAAGGAAGCGAGGGAGCGCGTGCGCGCCGCGCTGCAGCAAAGCGGCTTTGCCTTCCCGCACAACCAGCGCGTCACCGTGAGCCTGGCACCAGCCGACCTGCCCAAGGAGTCGGGCCGCTTCGACCTGCCGATCGCCCTGGGCATCCTGGCCGCGGGCGGCTTGCTGGACCCGGCCAAGCTGGCTGCAGCTGAATTTGCTGGTGAACTGTCGCTGGCCGGCGAACTGCGACCGGTGCGCGGCGCGCTGGCGCTGGCACTGGCTCTGCGGCGCTCTGCCGAAGCAGCGGGTGACGGCAACGTCGGCAGCCAAACCGCCGCCCGACAATTGGTGCTGCCCTGCGCCAGCGCGCGCACGGCCGCGCAAGTGCCGGGACTGGACGTGCGCGGCGCGCACACCCTGGCCGAAGTCGCTGCAGCCTTGCTGCCGGGAGACGCCGCTGTGCCGCTGCCACCGGCCAAACCCTGGCCCGCTGCAACGCCCGAAGCAGGCCCTGACTTACGCGATGTAAAAGGCCAGGCTGGCGCCAAGCGCGCGCTGGAGATAGCTGCCGCTGGCGGCCACAGTCTGTTGCTCGTGGGGCCGCCGGGCACCGGCAAGTCGATGCTGGCGCAGCGGCTGGCCGGTCTGCTGCCGCCATTGGCGCTGGACGACGCCCTGGCTGCCGCAGCGTTGCAAGGGCTGCGGCGTGCTGGAGAAACCGCTTGCAGCAGCCAGCAGCGCCCTGTGCGCGCGCCGCACCACACGGCCAGCGCGGCGGCCCTGGTAGGCGGCGGATCACCGCCGCAGCCGGGCGAGATTTCGTTGGCCCACGCCGGCGTCTTGTTTCTTGACGAGCTGCCGGAGTTTCCGCGCCGCGCCCTGGAAGCCCTGCGCGAACCACTGGAAACCGGCCGCGTCACCATCAGCCGCGCCGCGCACCAGGCCAGCTTTCCGGCGCGCTTTCAGCTCGTGGCGGCGATGAACCCCTGCCCTTGCGGCTGGCTGGGCGCCAGCCGCAGCGCGGGCGCTGGCAGCCTGTCGGGCTCGGGCGTCGCCGCCAGTGCACGCCCATGTCGGTGCACGCCCGAGGCCGTGGCCCGCTATCAGGGCAAGTTGTCCGGGCCGTTGCTGGACCGCATCGACCTGCAAGTCGAAGTGCTGGCTGCGCGTCCGGCTGAGTTGATGGCCCTGCCTGCGGGGGAACCCAGCAGCGTCGTGGCGAGCCGCGTGGCCGCCGCACGCCAGTTGGCGCAGCAGCGCCAGGGCAAGGCCAATGCCGAGTTGGAACCCAGCGAGATCGACACCTATTGCCGGCTGGATGCGGCCGCCGCGCGCTTCCTGCACCAGGCAGCCGACACGCTCGGCTGGTCAGGGCGGCGGCTGCACCGCAGCTTGCGCGTGGCGCGCACCATTGCGGACCTCGCCGGCGCCCCAGATCTGTGCATCGTGCACGTCGCAGAAGCGCTGCAGCTGCAACGGGTGTTGCCCGGTTAGAGAGACGCCAAGAAAGCCGCGGACAGGCGTTCGGTTGGGCTGACCCGGGGCAGCGCTTTCAAATCACCAGCGGATCCACATCCACGGCCCAGCGCAGCACGCCCTTGTGGCGCGCCCGCAAGCCATGCAGGCCGGGCAGCCAGGCCGCCAGCATGCGCTGCAGCGCCACGCGCCCGGGGCTTTCCAGCAGCATCTGCAGCCGTTCGACATCGGCCACGCGCGACACATGCGGCGGCACGGGAGGGTAGACGGTGACACCAGCAAACGTCTGCGCGTGTTCTGCCGCCTCGGCCAGAAAGCCGGCAGCGGCTTCCACGGTGCGCGCTTCTGCGCGCAGCAAGGCCAGGCTGGAGAACGGCGGCAAACCGGCGCCGCGACGGTCGGCCAACTGGCTGGCGGCAAAGGCCTCGAAGTCGTGAGCGCGCAGGGCCGCATACAGCGGGTGCTGCGGGTGCCAGGTCTGCACCCACATTTCGCTGGCCGCGGCCTGTGCGGCGTCGCGCCCGGCGCGGCCGCCGGCCTGCATCAGAAGCGCGAACAGGCGTTCTGGAGCACGGAAATCGCTGCTGAACAACGCCGCGTCCGGGTTCACCGCCACAACCAGGGTGATGCCCCTGAAATCGTGGCCCTTGGCCACCATCTGGGTGCCCACCAGCACATCCACCTCTCCGGCGTGCACGGCAGCGAGCTGGCTTTGCAGCGTGCCCACGGCACGCGTGGTGTCGGCGTCGATGCGGCCGATGCGCGCAGCGGGCAGCAAAGTGGCCAGCTGCTCCTGCAGTTTCTCGGTGCCGCGGCCGATGGGTGCGATGTCGAGGTTGCCGCAGTCGGGGCAGGCGCGCGGCACGCGTTCAGACAAGCCGCAGTGGTGGCAGCGCAAAGTGCGGTCCTGCTTGTGAAAGACGCGCCAGGCGCTGCAATGCGGGCAGCCGCTCTTCCAGCCGCAGGCGCTGCAATGCAGCACCGGCGCGAAGCCACGGCGATTGAGCAGCACCAGGCTCTGCTCGCCCCGGGCGATGCGCGCCTCGATCGCTGCCAGCACCGGCGGGGCCAGCACGCGTTCCACGCCTTCCTGCTTGGGCAGCGGTCCCATGTCGAAGATGCGCACCCGTGGCATGGCGCCGCCGCCTACGCGGGCCGGCAGGGCCAGGCGGCGGTAGCGGCCTTCCTGCACGCGCTGCCAGGTTTCCAGCGACGGCGTGGCCGAGCCCAGCAGCACCGGCACGCCGGCGCGGTGCGCGCGCCACACCGCCAGATCGCGCGCCGAGTAGCGCGCGCCTTCCTGCTGCTTGAACGAGGGATCGTGTTCTTCGTCGACCACCACCAGGCCCAAGCGCGGCATCGACGCGAACACCGCCAGCCGCGTGCCCAGCACCAGGTCGGCCTGCCCGGTGTGGGCCAGCAGCCAGTGGCGCAGGCGCTGCGCGGGGGTCAGCGCGCTGTGCTGGCTGACCAGCAACCGGCCCGGGAAGCGCGCCGCAAAGCGTTCTTCGAGCTGGGGCGTGAGATTGATCTCGGGCACCAGCACCAGCACCTGCTGCCCCAGCGCCAGCGCAGCCTGCGCCGCACGCAGGTACACCTCGGTCTTGCCGCTGCCCGTGACGCCGTGCAGCAGCACAGGGGGCGGTGGCGCGGCAGCGCTGCCGGCAGCCACCAGCCCAGCCAGGGCTTCCAGCGCCCGCGTCTGTTGTTCGCTCAAGTCTGGCAAGACCATGGCCGGCAAGACCACGGCCGGCGCAGCCAGGCTGGCAGCCGATGCAGCCGCCGCCACAGCCACTGCGGGCAGCTTGGCCATGCGGCGCAGCAACTGCGTGTTGTCCAGCTGGCGCAATTCGGGCGGCAGCACCGACAAGGCCATCTCGCCCACGCCGCGCTGGTAGTAATGCGCAGCGAATTCGATCAAAGCACGCCAGGGGGCGTCCAGCGGCGGCAAGGCCGTCAAGGCTGCAGCGACGGGCCGCAGTGCCGGGCTGTCCCGAGCCGGCCCCGCCTTGTCTGCAGGCGCAGAAGCCCCCCAGACGATGCCGGGCACCTGACGTTTGCCCAGCGGCACGGCCACCAGCATGCCGGCGGGCAGGGGCACATCACTCGTGTAATCCAGCAGCCCGCCCAGCGCCGAATGTCGCGGCATGTCCACGGCGACCAGCAGCTGGATGCAAGTTGAAACGCCACGGTCGGGGGCTGCGCTCATGGCTGCGCACGGTGCGGCAGCTTCACTTGCGCGTCAAATCCAGTTTCTGCCTCAAGGAACGCCGGCAAGTCCATGATTGACAACGACTTTTCCAGCTGTGCACCGAAACTGTGGATAACTTTGTGGGCAAACTGCTTCCAGCGCGTCCAAGTGCTTGATTCTGCGGGCCAAGTTCTGCGTTGCCCATTTTCGCGGCAGGCCATGCAATTCATAGAAATCAAGCACTTAGCACAGATGTCGGGCTTTCCCGAGGGCCGAGCCCAGAATCCTTTTATCGCCCGGGTCGCAGCACGCACTTTGGGGATAAGTCAAGCCCTGAGCGTTCACTCACTAGCCTGTTTAGGGGGCTGTCAGAGTGCGGTGGACAGTGTGCGAAGACCAGGCTGCCTGCGCTAGGCACGCAGCCGGCGCGAGTGCGTGTGCACCGCTTCGACCAGCGCCGCCACGTGCTCGGGCGGCGTGTACTGGCTGATGCCATGGCCGAGATTGAACACATGCCCGTCCCAGCGGCCGTCGGCGCGCTGCGGGCGGCCGAAGCTGTCCAGCACGGCAGTGGCTTCGCGGGCCACCACTTCAGGCGGCGCGAAGAGCACGTTGGGGTCGATATTGCCCTGCAGGGCCACACGGTCGCCGGCCAGCTGGCGCGCTGCGCCCAGATTGACGGTCCAGTCCAGGCCCACCACGTCGGCGCCGATGTCGGCCACTTGATCCAGCCAGGGACCGCCGCCTTTGGTGAAGACGATGACCGGCACACGCGAGGTGACGCCATTGTCGGTGCGTTCGCGTTTCAGGCCGGCCACCACGCGGCGCGTGTAATCCAGGCTGAAGCGCTGGAAGTTGCCGTCGGCCAGCACGCCACCCCAGCTGTCGAACACCATCACCGCTTGTGCGCCGGCGTCGATCTGGGCGTTCAGATAGGCAATGACCGCTTGCGTGTTGATTTCCAGAATGCGGTGCATCAGGTCGGGGCGCGCATACATCATGGTCTTGACCAGGCGGTAGTCGTCCGAGCCAGCACCTTCGACCATGTAGCAACCCAGAGTCCAGGGGCTGCCGGAAAAACCGATCAGCGGCACGCGCCCGTTCAGCGCCTGGCGGATGGACGTGACGGCATCAAACACATAGCGCAGCTTGTCCAGGTCGGGCACCTGCAGCGCCATCACGGCAGCTTCGTCGCGCAGGGGGTGCGCAAAACGGGGGCCTTCGCCAGCGCCGAAGGTCAGGCCCAGGCCCATGGCATCGGGCACGGTCAGGATGTCGGAAAACAGAATGGCCGCGTCCAGCGGGAATCGGTCCAGCGGCTGCAGCGTCACCTCGGTGGCGTACTGCACGTTGGTGGCCAGCGCCATGAAGCTGTTGCCAGCCTTCAGGCGCGTGGCTTTGTATTCAGGCAGATAGCGCCCGGCCTGGCGCATCAGCCACAAAGGCGTGTAGTCGGTAGGTTCGCGCAGGCAGGCGCGCAGGAAGGTGTCGTTGGCCAGTGCTGAAGTCATCCCTGCATTATTGACGCGACGCAACGGGCCTTGGCCGGGCTGCCCCACGAACCGTGGAGGTACAGTTCGGCGCAACAAGACACACCCCGGGAAAACGAACATGCCAGGTGCCACCCCACGCAAATTTCTGACGGCCCTGCTGCTGGGCGCCAGCCTGCTGCTGGGCGGCTGCGGCTACAACGACTTCCAGCGGCTGGACGAAGTGGTCAAAGGCAGCTGGGCCGAGGTGCTGAACCAGTACCAGCGCCGCGCCGACCTGATCCCCAACATCGTCAGCACCGTCAAGGGAGAAGCCAACTTCGAGCAGGAAACCCTGACCCAGGTGATCGAGGCGCGCGCCAGAGCCACCGGCATCCAGGCCACGCCCGAGCTCATCAACGATCCGGAAGCTTTCGGCAAGTTCCAGGCAGCCCAAGGCGAGCTCACGGGTGCCTTGAGCCGGCTCCTGGTGACGGTGGAGCAATACCCCAACCTGAAAGCCAACCAGGGCTTTCAGGACCTGCGCGTGCAGCTGGAAGGCACAGAAAACCGTATCACCGTGGCGCGCAACCGCTACATACAGACAGTGGCCGAGTACAACGTCAAGGTGCGCAGCGTGCCCACCAACCTGACGGCCATGGTCTTTGGCTACAACGTCAAGCCCAGCTTCACGGTGCAGAACGAAGAAGCGATCTCGGCACCGCCGGCTGTCAGCTTCGACAAGCCGGCATCGAAGTAAGCCGCTGAACTGATGATTCTTCGCCTGCTGGCTGCCCTGCTGTCCGCGTGGCTATTGGCTGGGGCGGCTGGGGCGGTTTGGGCGCAGACGGGGCCGGCTGGGCTGGCCGCCATCCCGCCATTGACCGCACGCGTCACCGACCTGACGGGCACGCTCAGCGAAGCGCAGAAGACGGCGCTGGAAGCCAAGCTGGCGGCCTTCGAGACCGAAGCCGGCCCGCAGATCGTGGTGCTCATGTTGCCAGCTACCGCGCCCGAAGACATCGCCGACTACACACAGCGCCTGGGCGACGCCTGGAAGCTGGGCCGGCGCGAGGTGGGCGACGGCGTGCTGCTGGTGGTGGCCAAAGACGAGCGCAAGCTGCGCATTGCCCCAGCCAAAGCGTTGGAAGGCGCGGTGCCTGACCTGGCGGCACGACAGATCATCGACCGCCGCATCACGCCAGCCTTTCGCAACAACGACTACGCCGGTGGGCTGAACGCCGGGGTAGACGCGCTGATGGCGCGCATTCGCGGCGAAAACCTGCCTGCACCGGCCGCCGCCGCTGCGCGAAAAGGCGCCCAGTCGGGCCTGCAGCTCGACGAGTTGCTGATGTTCTTCTTCATTGGCGTACCCGTTATTGGCAGCGTGCTCACCGGCCTCTTCGGGCGCCGCTTCGGCAGCGTATTGACGGCAGGTGCAGCAGGCGGGATGAGCTGGTGGCTGACGGCCAGCTTGCTGGTGGCCGCAGGCGCTGGCATGGTGGCGCTGTTCGTCGTCGGCCTGCTGGGTGTGGGTTCAGCCATCGGGCGCCGCGGTGGTGGGCGAAATCTGCCGCACATCGGTGGCTGGGGCGGCGGCTGGGGCGGTGGAGGCTCTGGCCGGGGCGGCGGCTGGGGTGGCGGCGGTGGCGGTGGCGGCTTTTCTTCCGGCGGCGGCGGCAATTTCGGCGGCGGCGGCTCGTCGGGGAGTTGGTAGATGGGCAGGCTGAGCAGAATCCTCAAGCACCGCTGGCTGGACGAAGCCGACAGCGCCCGCGCGCTGGACGCGGCTGCGCTGGCGCGGCTGGAAGCGCAGGTGGCGGCCAGCGAAACACGCCACAGTGGCGAGATCAGGCTGTGCATGGAGGCGGGCCTGCCTCTGTCCTACTTATGGCGCGACGCCACGCCACGCCAGCGCGCCGTGACCATGTTCGGCAAGCTGCGCGTGTGGGACACCGAGCACAACAACGGCGTGCTGATCTACCTGCTGCTGGCCGAACGCGCCATCGAGATCGTTGCCGACCGCGGCTTGACCCGGCATGTGTCGCCCGAGCAATGGGACGGCATCCTGGCAGGCATGCGCGAAGCCTTTCGCAGCGGGCGTTTCGAGGACGGCCTGGCGCAGGCCACGGCTGCGGTGGATGCGCTGCTGATGCAGCACTTTGCGCTGGCGCCGGGGCAGCGCAACCCGAACGAGTTGCCGGACCGGGCGGTTTTGCGCTGAACTAACGCAGAGCCGGCATGCTGGCCTTGCAAGCCGTCTCTGACCCGCTCCAATCCGCCAGCGCGCCATTCAACGGCATGCCCCGCCGCACGGCCGTCATCTCCGCCAGGATGGCCAGCGCAATCTCTGGCGGCGTGCGCCCGCCCAGGTTCAGGCCCACCGGGCCGCGCAAGGCGTCGGCTTCGGCCGGGCTGACGTCGAAATCATGCAAGCGCAGCCGGCGCGCTTCGTTGTTGCGCCGCGAACCCAGCGCGCCGACGTAGAAGGCCGGGGTCTTCAGCGCTTCCATCAGAGCCAGGTCGTCGAGCTTGGGGTCGTGCGTGACGGCGACCACGGCACTGTGCGCGTCCAGGTTCATCGCGATCACCAGGTCGTCGGGCATGGTGCGGCTCAGGGTCACGCTTTCGATCTCGGTCCAACCTTCGTGGTATTCCTCACGCGGGTCGCACACCGTCACGCCGTAGTCCAGCATCACCGCCATCTGCGCCAGGTAACGGCTCAATTGCCCGCCACCGACGATGAGCAAGCGCAAGCGCGGGCCGTGCACGGTCTGCAAAACCTGACTCTGGCCATCGAACTGCACCATGTCACCGTCGGATGAGGCGCTCAGCGACACCAGCCCGGTGCCCATTTCCAGCCGCCGGCGCGTCACGCGGTGTTGCTGGATCTCGGCCAGCAGTTCGCGCAGCATCGAGCCGGCCGAGAGCGGTTCCAGCACGATCTGCACCGTACCGCCGCAAGGCAGACCGAAGCGCTGTGCTTCTTCGGCGGTCGTGCCGTAGACCACCGATTGAGGCAGGCGCGGCGCCAGCTCACCCCGCTTGACGCGGTCGATCAGGTCGTCTTCGATGCAGCCGCCTGACAGCGAACCGGCCACTTGCCCGTCGTCGCGGATGATCATCAAGCTGCCCGGCGGGCGCGGGCTGCTGCCCCAGGTGCGCACCACTGTGCCGAGCACCACGCGGTGGCCGCGGTTCATCCAGTCCATGGCACTGCGGATGACTTCAACGTCCATGCTGTTCATGCCGGCTCCTTGCGTTTCTTCTCGGGCGACCAGCATGCCACAGAGCGTTTGATGCTCACCTGCGCGATCAGATCGCCTTGAACGGCGCCTTCAGCTGTTCCGTGCGCGGCGCGTGGCCCAGCGGCGGCACTTCGATGACGGTTTCAGGCACCGCGTGCTCGGGAATGCTGTCCAGAAGATGGCGTATCAGCGCCAGCCGGCCGCGCTTTTGGTCGTTGAAGTTCACCAGCGTCCAGGGGGCAAACGCCGTGTGCGTGGCCCGCAGCATGCGGTCACGGGCGCTGCCGTAGTCTGCATATCGCTCACGTGCCTGCAAGTCGATCGGGCTCAGCTTCCAGCGCTTCAGCGGGTCGGCCAGGCGCTCAGCGATGCGCTCTTCCTGCCGCGCCTGGTCCACCGTGAGCCAATATTTGAAGAGCAGGATCCCGTCGTCTACCAGCATGCGCTCGAAGATCGGTGCAGCTTTCAGGAAAGCTTCGGTCTGCTCTTCAGTGGCGTAGCCCATGACGCGCTCGACGCCCGCGCGGTTGTACCAACTGCGGTCGAACAGCACCATCTCACCTGCGGCCGGCAGGTGCTGCACGTAGCGCTGGAAGTACCACTGCGTCTGCTCACGATCCGTCGGCTTGGGCAGGGCGACACTGCGGGTGGTGCGCGGGTTCAGGCTGCCAGAGATGGCACTGATGACGCCGCCCTTGCCAGCGGTGTCGCGCCCTTCCACCACCACCATCAACCGGCGGCCGGTGTGCTGCAGCCAGCGTGCCACGTCGTTGAGCTCCAACTCCAGTGCGCCCAACTTTTCCTGGTATTCGGCTTTGCCGATCTTGGCTTCCTTGTTGGCTTTGTCTTTCTTGCTGCTCTTGCCCATGCTGCCCTTTCACATGCCCGACTGGCCGGGCTCGCTGGTGGGTTATAGCGGGGTTGTAGCCCTCCCCTCAAAAAAAGCCCAGGTTTCTGGCGCTGCCGAAGTTGCGCAGATTGGGCAGCACGGCATCCAGCACCGGGTCGCTGGCGCCGAACCAGGACAAGCGCGTGGCGGCGTACTGGTCCACCGAGCTGCTGAAAATCCAGCGCCCTTGCCGTTCCCGGCTTTGCACGCCCACATCGCCGGGCCCGCCCAGCGCCAGTTGCGGGAAGCGGCCATAGGTCTGTCCGCCGCGCACCGCGCCGCCCATCGCTAAGCAATCAACTGACTAACGCCTGTGTGCGCCAGCAGCGCGATGCCTTTCTGGTGTCGCGGCGCTGGTCTGCATCTTCTTATGGGGCTCCAGGCCGCTGACCACCAGCATCTGCTGCAAGGCGAAAGCCAGGCGCTGGCGCAGCCGGTCGGGCTGGCTAGCTGGCTCATGGCATGGCGATAGAAGTCCCACAGCACTGGTGTAGTGGAAAACGGGTTCGAACCGTCGGAGGATGCACGGGATCAGACTGAAGGCCCGTATCCAAAAGATGGGTAGGGCCGCTGGCGTTACGTTCAGCCGCACATGCGACAACTTCAAGCGCCCAGAAAAAACCCGCCTGCTGGCGGGTTCTGGATTGCCGAACGCCAAAGCGCCGGCTACTTACTTGCGGCGCAGCTTTTGGATGGCTGCCAG
>JBBQXN010000002.1:0-84285 GCA_038209585.1 Burkholderiales bacterium | reverse complement strand
ATCAGTTCTTCGATCTTGCCTGTGGAGATCGGGTCCAGTGCCGAGCAGGGTTCATCCAGAAGCAACACCTCAGGCTTGATGGCGATGCCACGCGCAATGCACAGCCGCTGCTGCTGGCCGCCCGAGAGGCTGGAGCCGCTCTGGTTGAGCTTGTCCTTGACCTCGCCCCACAACGCTGATTTCTTCAACGCCCACTCTACGCGCTCGTCCATCTCGGCACGCGGCAGGGTCTCGAACAGGCGCACGCCAAAAGCGATGTTGTCGTAGATCGACATCGGGAACGGCGTCGGCTTCTGGAACACCATGCCGATCTTGGCGCGGATCAAGGTCACATCCATCTTGCTCTTGAGGATGTTCTCGCCCTCCAGGCTGATGCTGCCTTCTGCGCGCTGTTCGGGGTAGAGCTCGAACATGCGATTGAAAGTACGCAGCAAGGTGCTCTTTCCACATCCCGAAGGCCCGATGAAGGCCGTGACCTTGCGCTCGGGCAGGTCCATGTTGATGTTCTTCAGCGCCTGAAACCCGCCGTAGTAGAAGTTCAGGTCACGCACCGAGATCTTGATCTTCTCAGAGGCTGGCAGGTTGACACGGGTGTCCATGGAGGTCCTTTATTGCTTGTTCCGGAACAGCACGCGCGCCAGGATGTTCAGCGCCAGCACACCGACAGTGATGAGGAACACCCCCGCCCAGGCCAGTTCCTGCCAGTTGCTGTACGGGCTCATGGCGAATTTGAAGATCGTCACCGGCAGACTGGCCATCGGCTCGGCCAGACTGGTGGTGAAGAATTGGTTCGACAGCGCGGTGAACAGCAGCGGTGCGGTCTCACCCGCTATGCGCGCCAGCGCCAGCAGCACGCCGGTGACCACGCCGGCGCGCGCGGCTTTCAGCGTGACGGCGGAGATCACCTTCCACTTCGGCGTTCCCAGGGCATAAGCGGCTTCGCGCAAGGCATTCGGTATCAGGCTGAGCATGTTCTCGGTGGTGCGGATGACCACCGGAATGACGATCAGGGCCAGCGCCAACACGCCCGCTGCGCCAGAGAAAGTCTTGGTCGTGGCCACCACCACCGAATAGATGAACAGGCCGATGACGATGGACGGCGCCGAGAGCAGGATGTCGTTGATGAAGCCGGTGACCGAACCCAGCCAGGTGGTCTTGCCGTATTCAGCCAGGTAAATGCCGGCCATTACGCCAATCGGCGTGCCCAGGGCCGTGGCCAGCGAGACCATGATGAGCGAGCCGACGATGGCATTGGCCAGACCGCCCACCTCAGCCATCGGCGGCGGTGTCGATTCGGTAAAGACCTGCAAGGCCAGCCCGCCGATGCCCAGTCGCACGGTTTCGACGAGGATCCAGATGAGCCAGAACAAGCCGAACGCCATGGCACTGAGTGCCAGTGTCAGCGCCACCACGTTGATCAGCTTGCGCCTGTTGTGCTTGGACGTACGGGCAGCGTCCATGGTGCCGAAGACGCTCATGTGCGGTTCCCCTCACCCTTGCGCAGCCGCGACAGCAACAACTTCGAGAAAGCCAGCACCACGAAGGTGATGGAAAACAGCACCAGACCCAGGTAGATCAGCGCCGCCTGATGCAGGCCTTCGCCAGCTTCGGCAAATTCGTTGGCCAGGGCCGAGGTGATGCTGTTGGCCGCCTGGAACAGCGACAGATTGTCGAGCTGGTTGAAGTTGCCGATGACGAAGGTGACCGCCATGGTTTCGCCCAGCGCACGGCCCAGGCCCAGCATGATGGCGCCGACGACGCCGGTCTTGGTATACGGCACCACCACCTTGGACACGACCTCCCAGGTGGTCGAACCCAGTCCGTAAGCCGACTCCTTCAGCAAGGCCGGCGTGGTGTCGAACACATCCCGCATGACCGAGGCGATGAACGGGATGATCATGATCGCCAGGATGATGCCGGCAGACAGGATGCCGATGCCCACAGGCGGGCCGGACACCAGCGCCTCGAGATACGGCACGCCGTCGAACAACAGCTGCAGCGGCTGCTGCACATAGGTGGCCAGGATGGGGCCGAACACCAGCAGGCCCCACATGCCGTAAACGATGGAAGGCACAGCTGCCAGCAACTCGATGGCCACGCCCAGCGGCCGCTTCAGCCAGCCGGGCGACAGCTCGGTGAGGAAGATGGCGATGCCGAAGCTCACAGGCACGGCAATGATCAGCGCGATGAGCGAGCTCATCACCGTGCCATAGATCATCACCAGGCCGCCAAACTGCAGCTTCACCGGGTCCCATTCGGTCGAGACCAGGAAGCCCAGGCCAAATTCCTTGATGGCGGGCCAGGCGCCGATGACCAGCGACAGGATGATGGCCACCAGCAGCAACAAAGTCAGCCAGGCGGCTGCGTGAGCAAGCAGGGAAAATGCGGCGTCGGCCCAAGGCAATACGCGCTTTCTGCCGGGCGGATCGCCTAGCGGGGAGGCTCGCTCCATGTTCTTCTTGTCGGAGTAGGGACTCGCGGGGAGTGTAGCGGCCATGAGGCCTCCGCTGGCAGGTTCAGACGTGCAGAGAAGTGCGCGCTGTTCTGGGCGACAGCGCGCACCTTCGAGCCGCCACGGGGGCGGCGTGGCTGGGGTTTACTGGAAGCCGATGACCTTGCCGGCAGCGTCTTTCAGGTTGTCGGCCCACTGCTTGCGAATCAGGCTCTTCACCGAAGTCGGCAACGGCACGTAGTCCAGGTCCTCGGCCATCTTGTCGCCATTGACGAATGCCCAGTCGAAGAACTTCAGCGAGTTGGTGGCGGCTGCGGGCTTGTCCTGCTGCTTGTGCATGAGGATGAAGGTCGCACCGGTGATCGGCCAACTGTCCTTGCCAGGCTGTTCGGTCAGCACCTGGAAGAACGACTTCTCCCATTGGGCACCGGCAGCTGCTGCCTTGAAGGCGGTATCGTCGGGCTTGACGAACTGGCCGTCCTTGTTCTGCATGAGCACGTAGCTCATCTTGTTCTGCTTGGCGTAGGCGTACTCGACATAGCCGATGGCGTTGGGCAGGCGCATCGTGAAGGCGGAAACGCCCTCGTTGCCCTTGCCGCCAGCGCCCACGGGCCAGTTCACAGCAGTGCCCTCACCGACCTTGGCCTTCCACTCGGCGTTGACCTTGGACAGGTAGTTGGTGAAAAGGAAGGTGGTGCCTGACCCGTCAGCACGGCGAACCGGCGAAATGGCGGCATCTGGCAGGGGCACGCCGGGGTTCAGGGCGACCAGCGCAGCATCATTCCAGCGTTTGATCTTGCCCAGGTAGATGTCGCCCAACACTTGGCCCGTCATCTTGATCTGGCCGGGCGATATGCCCTTGATGTTCACCACAGGCACCACGCCGCCGATGACGGTGGGGAACTGGATCAAACCGTCTTTGGTCAGCTCGGCGTCGGTCAATGGCGCGTCGGTAGCGCCGAAATCAACCGTCTTGCCGCGAATCTGGCGGATGCCAGCGCCAGAGCCGATCGACTGGTAGTTGATGCGCGCACCGGTGGCCTTGTTGTAGGCGTCAGCCCACTTGGCGTAGACCGGGGCGGGGAAGGATGCGCCAGCGCCGGTGACGTCTTGGGCATGGGCGCCCATGGCACCGAAGGTCAGGACAACAGCGCTGGCTGTAGTGAGGACCAGGTTTGTGAGGACCAAGTTTGTGCGGAACAAGGTCGTGCGGAGCAGGGTCATGTAGATGGCCTCATCTGTGGTGGTCTTCGGTGATCGCACTGTAGGCAGCCTGAATGACAGTGACGTGACAAACCCGGCTCTGCCGCAGATTTGTGTGACATCGCCGATGAACCGTCACGAATCAGTCACCAAAGCTTCTTAAGCTCTGGCCCGCTCTGCCCACTTTCCAACCTATTTCGACCAACCCGAAGCTTCGCCCATGCCCACATTCATCCGCCCGATGACCACCCCCCGCCGCACACGACTGCTGGCGCCCGCGCTGTTGGCGCTGGCTTTTGTGTCAGGCTGTGCCACCACCAGCGCGCCTGTGACCATTGCCCAGACAACAGCGCGCACACCGCAGCTGTCCACCTTGACCAAGTTGATTGCCGACGCCGGCCTGACAGACACGTTGAATGGCGCGGGCCCGTTCACCGTTTTCGCCCCCACCGACGAGGCCTTCAAGGCGTTGCCAGCCAAGACCATGGCAGAACTGGCTTCTAACAAAGAGCGCTTGAAAGCGGTACTGACTTACCACGTGGTGGCAGGCAAGGTGATGGCGGCCCAGGCCAAGACGGGCAAACTGAAGTCTGTGCAAGGCGCCGATCTGGGCGTGGGCATCGCCGGCAGCTTCGTCACCATCGACGACGCCTTGGTCACCCAGGCCGACCTGCCCGCGAGCAACGGCGTGGTGCACCTGATCGACAAGGTACTGCTGCCGCCGGCTTCAAGGTAAGGCTGTAGCAGCTGCGGCCAGCGTTTGTGCGAATTCGCGCGTCTGGTCGCCGTCTTGCGCTTCGACCATCACGCGCAAAACCGGCTCGGTGCCCGAGGCACGAATAAGTACACGCCCGGTGGTACCCAGCGTCTTTTCGATCTCTGCTTTGGCTGCCATCAGCGCCGCGTTGTTTTGCCAGGCCGAGGCAACCTGGCCCGCAGGGAGGCGAACATTGATCATGGTCTGCGGGAACAGAGTCACGCCTTCCAGCAAACCCGCCAGGGTGCGGCCATTGCGCCGTACAGCCTGCAGGATCTGAAGCGCGCTGACGATGCCGTCGCCTGTGGTGTGGCGGTCCAGCGCCAACAGGTGGCCAGAACTCTCACCGCCCAGTTGCCAGCCGCGTGCACTGAGTTCTTCCAGCACATATCGGTCGCCCACCTTCGCACGCACCATCGAGACACCCAGCTGCTTGAGCGCGAGCTCGACCGCCATGTTTGTCATCAGTGTGCCCACGACACCCGGCAAAGCCTGGCGCTGAGCCAAACGGTCGGCTGCCATGACGTAGAGCAACTCGTCACCGTTGAACAAGCGCCCTGAGGCGTCGACCATCTGCAGGCGGTCGGCGTCGCCGTCCAGCGCAATGCCGTAGTCGGCGCGATGCTCGGCCACGGCCAGCACCAGCGCTTGAGGGGCCGTGGCGCCAAAGCCGTCATTGATGTTGGTGCCGTCGGGCGAGCAGCCGATCCTGACCACCGTGGCGCCCAGCTCGTGGAAGACGTCGGGCGCGACGTGATACGCCGCACCATGCGCTCCGTCGACAACGATCTTCACGCCGCGCAGCGACAGGCTGTGCGGCACCGTACTTTTGCAAAATTCGATGTAGCGCCCACTGGCGTCTTCGAGCCGCCGCGCCTTGCCGAGTTGGGATGAGTCCGCCCATCTGGGGGGCAGTTGCAAGGCCTCTTCCACGGCAATTTCCCAGCTGTCAGGCAATTTCTCGCCGCGCGCGGAAAAAAACTTGACGCCATTGTCGGCATAGGCATTGTGCGAAGCGCTGATGACTACGCCCAGGTCCAGCCTCAAGGCCCGCGTCAAGTACGCCACCCCGGGTGTTGGTAGCGGGCCGCTGAGCAGCACATCGACTCCTGCAGAAGCGAAACCGGCCTCCAGCGAAGATTCGAGCATGTAGCCCGAGATTCGGGTGTCTTTGCCGATGAGGACGGTGGCGCGTGCAGCGTCACGGCGCAGCACATGCCCGACGGCATGGCCCAGGCGCAACATGAAGTCAGGCGTGATGGGTGGCTGGCCGACCGTGCCGCGAATGCCGTCGGTGCCGAAATAGGTTCTGCTCATGTCGTGCGGGGCTGATTGGGCGCGTGAGGGACAGCCCAGGACTTTATCTGCACTGCGGACACCGCTTGCCAGACCTTCAGTGCGTCCACGGTGGCGGCCACATCGTGTACGCGCACGATCGACGCGCCGCGTGCGACTGCGGCCAGCGCAGCGGCGATGCTGGCCGCCTGACGCTGGCCCACTGGCCGGCCCGTGATCTGACCGAGCAGGTTTTTCCGAGACAGGCCCGCCAGCAGCGGTACGTCAAGGCGCAACTGCAGTGCCGATTGCTGAGCCAGCAGTTCCAGGTTGTGGGCAGCAGTCTTGGCGAAACCGTAGCCCGGGTCGACGACCAGGCGCTCCAGCGCCACACCTGCAGAGGCGCAAGCGGCCAGCCGGGTAGCCAGAAATTCGCCTACTTCAGTCAACAGATCGGCGTAACCCACTTCGGCCTCTGCCCGCATGGTGGCCGGCTCGCCGCGCATGTGCATCAAGCAGGCACCCGCCTGCGGGTGGCTGGCCAGCACGGCAACAGCGCCGGGCCGCTGCAGGGCACGTACGTCATTCAGGATGTCCACGCCCAAATCCAGCGCAGCGCGCATGACTTCTGGCCGGCTGGAATCCACGGAAACCGGCACGCCCAGCGTGACGGCATGGCGGAGCACCGGCAGCACACGCTGCAGTTCTTCTTCCAGGCTGGGCGGGGCAGCGTCGGGGCGGGTGGATTCACCTCCGATGTCCAGGATGTCTGCGCCTTCAGTCAGCAAGCGGTCGCAATGGGCGCAGGCTTGAAGGGCAGTGCCATGCTCGCCCCCCTCAGAAAAGGAATCCGGGGTGGCGTTCACGATGCCCATGACCAGGGGCCTCAGCAAGGCGATGCGATAGCGGGCGGTTTGCCAGTGGTCCATGGAAACGCGAGCGGGGCCGAAGCCCCGCTGTTTGGTCAGATCAAGCCCACGTCGGGCCGGCGTCAGTGAAGCTCAGGCCGCTGCAGGCGCGCCATCCGTACCAACGGTTGGCGTTGCGCCGCCGCCTGGGGGCTTGGCCGATGAAGGCGTCCAGTCCTTGGGCGCACGAGGAGGCTTGCCGCTCATGATGTCGTCAATCTGGTCAGCATCGATGGTTTCCCATTCCAGCAGCGCCTGCGCCATGGAGTGCATCTTGTCCTTGTTGTCCTCGATGTGCTTGCGCGCAATCGTGTACTGATCGTCGATGATGCGGCGGATGACGCTGTCGACCTTGCGCATCGTCTCTTCCGACATGCTGGTCGTTTTCGTCACGCTGCGGCCCAGGAACACTTCGCCTTCGTTGTCGGCATACACCATCGGGCCCAGCTCGTCGGTCATGCCGTAGCGCATCACCATGTCGCGGGCGATTGCGGTGGCACGCTCGAAATCGTTGCTGGCGCCCGTGGTCATCTGGTTCATGAACACTTCTTCAGCAATCCGGCCGCCAAAGAGCACGCTGATGGTCGAGAGCATGCGCTCCTTGTCCATGCTGTAACGGTCGCCTTCCGGCAGTTGCATCGTCACGCCCAGGGCACGGCCACGGGGGATGACAGTGACCTTGTGTACCGGGTCGGTCTTGGGCATCAGCCGCGCCACCAGAGCATGGCCAGCCTCGTGGTAAGCCGTATTGCGGCGCTCGTCCTCGGGCATGACCATGCTCTTGCGCTCGGGACCCATCATGATCTTGTCCTTGGCCTTTTCGAAGTCCAGCATCTCGACCACACGGCCATTGCGGCGTGCAGCGAACAAGGCAGCTTCGTTCACCAGGTTGGCCAGGTCAGCACCAGAAAAGCCAGGGGTACCACGCGCAAGAATGTCGGCACGGATGTCCTGCCCCACGGGCACCTTGCGCATGTGCACGTTGAGAATCTGCTCGCGGCCACGCACGTCGGGCAAAGTCACGTAGACCTGGCGGTCGAAGCGGCCAGGGCGCAGCAGGGCCGGATCCAGGATGTCGGGCCGGTTGGTGGCGGCCATGACAATGACGCCCAGGTTGGTCTCGAATCCGTCCATCTCGACCAACATCTGGTTCAGCGTCTGCTCGCGCTCGTCGTTGCCGCCACCCAGGCCGGCACCACGGTGGCGACCGACGGCGTCGATCTCGTCAATGAAAATGATGCACGGTGAGCTCTTCTTCGCCTGCTCGAACATGTCGCGCACACGGGCCGCGCCCACACCGACGAACATTTCAACGAAATCAGAACCACTGATTGCAAAGAAGGGCACTTTGGCTTCACCGGCGATGGCCTTCGCGAGCAGCGTCTTGCCGGTGCCCGGGGGGCCTACGAGCAACACGCCGCGCGGAATGCGACCACCCAATTTCTGGAATTTCTGCGGGTCCTTGAGAAAATCTACCAGTTCCTTGACCTCTTCCTTGGCCTCGTCGCAGCCGGCGACGTCTTGAAAACTGGTGGTGTTGTTGGCCTCATCCAACATCTTGGCTTTGCTTTTGCCGAAGCTGAAAGCACCACCTTTGCCGCCGCCCTGCATCTGGCGCATGAAGTACACCCATACGCCAATGAGCAGCAGCATGGGGCCCCAGCTGACGAGGATGCTCATCAGCAACGAAGGCTCTTCGCGCGGCTTCACGTCAAATTTGATGTTGTTGGCGATCAGGTCGCCCACCAGACCGCGGTCCAGGAACGTGGCGGTGCTGCGCAGACGCTTGTCGTCGTTGGTAATGGCCACGATCTCGGTGCCGCCGCCAGCGCTTTCCTGCAACGTGACGGCGCGGATGCGCTTGGCTCGCACTTCATCCAGGAAATCGGAATAACCGATCTGGGTGCCTTGGGCAACGCTGCGATCGAACTGCTTGAACACGGTGAACAGCACGAGTGCAATCACCAGCCAAACTGCGACTTTCGAAAACATTTGGTTATTCACCGCGGCTCCTTCAAAATTTCAGCGGCTTGGGCAAGCACAAGAGGGTTCACGGCCATGCCCAGCGCCACGGTAATTGGGGATGATTCTAGTGCAGTCAAGGTGTTGAGCCTGTTTTCACCGGCAGTTCGCCAGCAGGGTGAATGCGTCCTTGTACTCAACCGGCCTGGGGTTTGACGCCCATGCCGACGAGGAAGGTCTCAGCCGATTTGTCGCGCGACGCCTTCGGCTTGATGATCTTGGCGACGCGAAACTTGTCTCTGAACAGTTTGACCTGCTCTGCGTACCCGCCGCCGTGAAAGGTCTTGCACACCAGCGCGCCCTCGGGCTTGAGGTGCTGGACTGCGAAGTCCACCGCCAGTTCCACCAGCAAAGCCACGCGCGCGGCATCGGTGGCGTCTATGCCGGACAGGTTGGGCGCCATGTCAGACACCACCAGGTCTACAGGCCTGCCGGCCAGCAAAGACTGCAGGCGCAACAGCACGTCTTCATCGCCAAAGTCGCCCTGGAGGAAGCTGATGCCTTCGATGGGCTCCATGGGCAGCAGATCCAGCGCTATGACGCTGCCGTTGAGTTCACCCGCAGCGGCGCCGCTGGGCGACAGGCGACGGCGCAAGTACTGGCTCCAGGCGCCCGGCACCGAGCCCAGGTCCACCACCACTTGCCCGGGATGTACCAGCCGCAGCGCTTCGTCGATTTCCTTCAGCTTGTACGCAGCACGGGCGCGATAGCCCTCTTTATGCGCCAGCTTCACATAGGTGTCGTTGACGTGGTCATGCAACCACGCGCGGTTCACTTTCTTACTGCCCGTTTTCACACTGAGAACCCCGGATAATCCACACCATGCCTGCCATCCAGCTCACTCCCACGCAGCGCAAAGAGCATCGCTCTGCCGCGCACCACCTCCACCCCGTCGCCATGATTGGCAACGACGGACTGACACCCGCCGTCACGCGGGAAATCGACCAGGCCCTGAAGGCCCACGGTCTGATCAAAGTTCGCATATTTTCCGACGAGCGCGCCACCCGGGAAGAGTTCTTCCTCCGCTTGGCCGACCAACTGGGTGCAGCACCCATCCAGCACATCGGCAAGCTGCTGGTGCTGTGGCGCCCCATTCCGCCCAAGGAAAAGACCGAACGGGACGACCGCATGCCCGGCCCCCGCGTGGTCAAACTGGTTTCGTTCTCGAAGAGCGGCAATCACCGGGCGACCGTGAAGAAGCTCAAGCTCTTCGGCAACCAGCGCGTGGCCGCCGGCGGCGAGATCAAGCGGGTGCGCAAGCGGCCAACCAGCATCAAGAAGCGGGCGGCCGACTGAGTCCAGAACCAGGCGCTGAACCCCTCGTTCCGCGCCAGGCCAAGGCCAGGACCAGCAGCAGCTTGACGACATAGAAGCCGGCGCTGATGCCGTGCAACTGGCCAAAGCTCATCGCACCCTGCCCGGCACGGGCTGCCACCATCATCGGCTGCAGGGCGAAATAACCAGCAATGGTGCAAAAGAGTGCGCCCAGCGCCAGCACCATGCCAACCGTGAACTGAGAGCCACCCGCGACTGAAACGGCCCGCCGCGCGGCCAGACGTTCCAGCACCAGCAGCACCATGCCGAATGCAAGTGCGCTATACGCTTCCACCGCCAGCATACGGGCCACTATCCGCCCGGCTTCGACCTGAGGCAGCAGGGCGAAGGCAGACGGCGTGGCCAGTGCGGCGACGCAGAACAGCCAACCCAGCCAGACGGCAGCCAGCAGGCTGCTGATCCTGCCGCCAAAGCCGCGGCCCATCCCCTGCAGCCCGTCAGACGTAGCGCACCTCGACGATTTCCCAGTGCTTGACGCCACCGGGCGCCTGCACCTCGGCCACGTCGCCGGCTTCCTTGCCGATCAAGGCGCGCGCAATCGGGCTGCTGATCGACACCAGTCCCAGCTTCAGATCGGCTTCGTCGTCGCCAACGATCTGATAAGTCACCTTGTTGCCGCTGTCCTCATCTTCTAGGTCGACGGTGGTGCCAAAAACGACCTTGCCGCCCGCGTCCAGTGTTCCCGGCTCGATGACTTGAGCTGCAGCGAGCTTGCCCTCCAATTCAAGGATTCGGCCTTCGATGAAGCCCTGCTTGTCCTTGGCGGCTTCGTACTCGGCGTTTTCCGACAGATCACCCTGAGCCCGCGCTTCGCTGATGGCCTGGATGACGGCGTGTCGCTCGACCGACTTCAGGCGATGCAGCTCTTCCTTGAGCTTGTCGAACCCGCGGCGGGTCAATGGAATGGTGGTCATGGCGTGCTTCTCTGAACTAGAGCTGAACTTAAAGTGAATGCGCCGCAGGTAGTCACAACCAGTGAACTGGCGTGAACAGCCTGCGGCGGCTAAAAACGAACTTGAGTCTAGTGCAGTTCAGCCGGCAGCCAACTCTGCATGCAGTTCCTGCACCGACACTACGGCCAAGCCGTTCTGATGCTTCAACGCTTCGGTGGCTGCTTCAGCGCCGGCCATCGTCGTGTAGTAGGTGATGCGATGCGCCAAGGCCGCCGTACGGATGTAGCGCGAATCGGCGATGGCCGTACGCGTTTCGTCCACGGTGGTGAAGACGAGTTGAATCTCACCCGCCTTGATCATGTCGGCGATGTGCGGCCGGCCGTCCTTGACCTTGTTCACCAAGCGCACGGCAATCCCCGCTTGTGCAATCGCCGCAGCTGTGCCTCTGGTGGCAGCCACTGTGAAGCCCAGGTCGGTCAAGTCGCCGGCCAGCTTCACGGCCCGGTCCTTGTCACCGTTTTTCACCGTCAGGACGACCGTGCCCGTTCGCGGCAGGCGCGAGCCCGCGCCCAACTGGCTTTTGAGCATGGCTTCGCCGAATGTGCGCCCGACGCCCATCACTTCGCCAGTGCTGCGCATCTCGGGGCCCAGGATGGGGTCTACACCCGGGAATTTGTTGAAGGGGAAAACGGCTTCCTTGATGCTGAAATAAGTCGGCACCACTTCGCGCGGGGCCCGGCCCTGGCGATCTTTCTGGCTGGCCAGCGACTGCCCCGCCATGCAGCGCGCTGCAATCTTGGCCAAGGGCTGGCCCGTGGCCTTGCTGACGAACGGCACGGTGCGCGAAGCGCGCGGGTTGACTTCCAGCACATAGACGACGGCCTCATCGCCTTCACCCTGGATGGCGAATTGAACGTTCATCAGCCCCACGACACCCAGCGCCCTGGCCATGGCCACCGTCTGACGGCGCATCTCGTCCTGCAGCGCAGCCGACAATGAATACGGCGGCAACGAACACGCCGAGTCGCCGCTGTGGATGCCAGCAGCTTCGACGTGTTCCATGATGCCGCCGATCATCACCTCGACGCCGTCGCTGATGCAGTCCACGTCGACCTCGATGGCGTCGTCGAGGAAGCGGTCCAGCAGCACCGGTGACTTCTCGCTCACGCGCACCGCCACGCGCATGTAGCGCTCAAGATCCCTGTCGCCATGTACGATTTCCATGGCACGACCACCCAGCACATAGCTGGGGCGCACGACCAACGGGTAGCCGATCTCCTGCGCCAGCACCAGCGCCTGTTCTTCGGTGCGCGCGGTGCGGTTCGGTGGCTGCTTCAGGCCGATCTGGTGCAGCAGCTTCTGAAAGCGTTCGCGGTCCTCGGCGATGTCGATGCTGTTGGGGCTGGTGCCGATGATGGGCACGCCGGCACGTTCCAGGTCCAGCGCCAGCTTTAAAGGCGTCTGGCCGCCGTATTGCACGATCACGCCGACGGGCTGCTCCTTGGCCACGATCTCAAGCACGTCTTCCAAAGTGACTGGCTCGAAGTACAGCCTGTCGCTGGTGTCGTAATCGGTAGAGACCGTCTCCGGGTTGCAGTTGACCATGATGGTCTCGTAGCCGTCGTCGCGCATGGCCAAAGCCGCATGCACACAGCAATAGTCGAACTCGATGCCCTGCCCGATGCGGTTCGGCCCGCCGCCCAGCACCATGATCTTCTTGCGCGTGGTCGGCTCGGCTTCGCACTCGCCGTCTTCGGTTTCGTAACAGCCGTAAAGGTAGGCTGTCTGCGTGGCGAACTCCGCAGCGCAAGTGTCCACGCGCTTGTAGACCGGCCGCACGGCGAGCGCATGGCGACGTTCGCGCACGGCGTGCTGGTGCGTGCCCAGCAGATGCGCCAGACGTTTGTCGGAGAAGCCTTTTTGCTTGACGAAACGCAACTCGGGCGCCGTCAGCAGGGCGAGTTCGCGGCCGCGCAACTGCGCTTCGATCTGCACCAAGGCTTCGATCTGCGCCAGGAACCAGGGGTCGATGGCGGTTTCGTCGAAGACTTCGTCCAGGCTCATGCCGATACGGAAGGCGTCGGCCACGAACAAGATGCGATCGGGCCCGGCATTGCCGATGGCGTCCAGGATCTCGTCGCGGTCGGTGCTCTGCTCGTTCAAGCCGTCGATGCCGGTTTCCAACCCGCGCAGCGCTTTCTGGAAGCTTTCCTGGAAGGTACGGCCAATGGCCATGACCTCGCCGACACTCTTCATTTGCGTGGTCAGCCGTGCGTCGGCCGCCGGGAATTTCTCGAATGCAAAACGCGGGATCTTCGTCACCACGTAGTCGATGCTGGGTTCGAAGCTGGCAGGCGTGGCGCCGCCCGTGATGTCGTTGCGCAATTCGTCCAGCGTGTAACCAATGGCCAGCTTGGCCGCCACCTTGGCAATCGGGAAGCCGGTCGCCTTGGACGCCAGCGCGGATGAACGGGAAACGCGCGGGTTCATCTCGATGACCACCATGCGACCGTCTTTCGGGTTGATCGAGAACTGCACGTTCGAGCCGCCCGTGTCCACGCCGATTTCGCGCAGGATGGCGATGCTGGCGTTGCGCAGCAACTGGTATTCCTTGTCGGTCAGCGTTTGCGCTGGCGCCACGGTGATGCTGTCGCCGGTGTGGATGCCCATCGGGTCCAGGTTCTCGATGGCGCAGACGATGATGCAGTTGTCTGCGCGGTCACGCACGACTTCCATCTCGAATTCTTTCCAGCCGATGAGGCTTTCCTCGATCAGCAGTTCCTTGGTCGGCGACAGGTCCAGGCCGCGCTTGCAGATCTCTTCGAACTCTTCGGGGTTGTAGGCAATGCCGCCGCCGGTGCCGCCGAGCGTGAAGCTGGGGCGGATGACCATCGGGAAGCCGGTGCCGCCGATGAGGCCGACGATTCGCCGTTGCACCGCCAGCGCTTCGTCCATCGAATGTGCAATGCCGCTCTTGGCGCTGTTCAGGCCGATGCTGGTCATCGCGTCCTTGAACTTCAGCCGGTCCTCGGCCTTCTCGATGGCATGTTCGTTGGCGCCGATCATCTCGACGTCGTATTTCGCCAGAACCCCGTTGCGCGCCAGGTCCAGCGCGCAGTTCAGCGCCGTCTGCCCGCCCATGGTGGGCAGCAGGGCCATCTTCTCTTGCGGGAAGGCAGCGCGCTCCTTGGCGATGATGCGTTCGACCACGCCCCAGGTGATGGGTTCGATGTAGGTGGCGTCCGCCATGTCCGGGTCGGTCATGATCGTCGCCGGATTGCTGTTGACGAGGATGACGCGGTAGCCCTCTTCGCGCAGCGCCTTGCAGGCCTGGGCACCGGAATAATCGAACTCGCAGGCCTGGCCGATGATGATCGGACCGGCACCGATGATGAGGACGCTGTGCAGATCTTGGCGCTTAGGCATTCTTGACCCCTCCCTGAACGCTCTGCTTGGCGTCACTGATCAAGCCAATGAAGCGGTCGAACAGATAGCCGATGTCCTGCGGCCCCGGGCTCGCCTCGGGGTGACCCTGAAAACAGAACGCCGGCCGGTCGGTACGCGCCAGGCCCTGCAGGCTGCCGTCGAACAGGCTCACATGCGTGGCGCGCATGTTCGCCGGCAGGCTGTCGGCATCGACAGCGAAACCGTGGTTCTGGCTGGTAATGCTGACGCGCCCGCTGTCCAGATCCTTCACCGGGTGATTGGCGCCATGGTGGCCGAACTTCATCTTGTAGGTTCTTGCGCCTGCGGCCAGCGCCATGATCTGATGGCCCAAGCAGATGCCGAAGGTGGGAACGCCGGCTTCGATGATGTGGCGCGTGGAAGCGATGGCGTAGTCACAGGGTTCCGGGTCACCCGGCCCGTTGCTCAGGAAAACGCCGTCCGGGTGCATGGCCAGCACATCGGCAGCGGATGTGGTGGCGGGCACCACGGTCACGCGGCAGCCCCGGCTGGCCAGCATGCGCAGGATGTTTCTTTTGATACCGTAGTCGTAGGCCACGACATGGTGGCTGGGCCGTTCCAGCCGGCCGTAGCCGCTGCCCAGTTGCCATTCAGTCTGGAACCACTCGCTGCGCTCGGCCAAGCTGACTTCGCGTGCCAGGTCCAGCCCCGTCATGCTCGGCGCCGCACGGGCCGCTGCAATGGCGTCATTGCGGTCGGCTTCCGTGATCACGACACCCACCGGAAAGCTGGTGATGCTGCCGTTCTGCGCGCCGTTGCTTCGCAGGTGCCTGGTCAAGCGGCGGGTGTCGATGCCGGCAATGGCCACGGTGCCTTCCCGCGCCAGATAGGCCGCCAGGCCGGCTGTGGCGCGGAAATTCGAAGCGCGCTCCGGCACATCCTTCACGATGAGACCAGCGGCATGCACCCGCGTCGATTCCGCATCTTCGTCGTTCACGCCATAGCTACCGATATGGGGGTAGGTCAGCGTGACGATCTGGCGGCAGTAGCTGGGATCGGTCAGGATCTCCTGATACCCGGTCAGCGACGTGTTGAAAACCACCTCCCCAACCGTACGGCCCGCAGCGCCGAGCGCGGTGCCTACGAACACGCTACCGTCGGCCAGAGCTAAAAGCGCAGGGGGCAGGGCTGGCAGCAGGGGCAGCATCGATCAATGGACTCCGGGTTGATGCACCTGCCGCATTTGTGAACAGGCAAACCCGCGGATTATAGCGAGCTGCTCCTAGACGCCGATGCCAAGGTGGGCGTCCAGGGCAGCGATTGCCGCGCGGGCGACTTCTGCGTCTTCCGCGGACTTCACGCCGCTGACGCCCACCGCACCCACGCACTGGCCATCCACCATCACGGGCACCCCGCCCTCGAGCATGCCCTGCAGTTCTGGCGCACTGAGGAACGAGGTGCGCCCCTGATTGATCATTTCCTCATAGACGCGGCTTTCGCGCCGACCCAGTGCCGCCGTGCGCGCCTTGGCTGCGGCGATATGAGCAGAAATGGGGGCTGCGCCATCCAGCCGCTGCAACCACAGCAGGTGGCCGCCGTCATCGACGATGGCGATGGTGACCGCCCAGGACTGCGCGAGCGCATGGCTCTCAGCCGCTGCAGCCATGCCGCGCAAGTCGGTCAGGGTAAGAATGGATTTGGTTTTCATGCGGTTGGACGATAACGGCTTGCAGCCCATCAAGCCGATACAAAGTAGGGCCTTGTGCGAGCCAGCTTGACGCAAACACCAGGTACTTACAATGCGGTTCGCCCCAAGAAAAGGGCAACACAAGCATTGCAAGGAGTCATCATGAACGAAGGCGTACAGACTTTTCCTGGTCAAGGCGGCGCAGGCACCGTGACAGCGCAGCGCAACCGCGTGTTGCGCAACACCTACTGGCTACTGGCGCTGTCCATGGTGCCTACCGTACTGGGCGCCTGGATAGGCGTGCAGACGGGCATCGCACGCGCCATGACACCAGGCATCGGTCTGATCGTTTTTCTGGTCGGCGCATTCGGCTTCATGTACGCAATCGAGAAGGCCAAGAACTCGGCGGCCGGCGTGCCGCTGTTGCTGGCTTTTACGTTCTTCATGGGCGTGATGTTGTCGCGTCTAGTAGGAAGCGTGCTGGGCCTGAACAACGGTGCATCGCTGATCATGACGGCATTCGCCGGCACTGGCGCCATTTTCCTGGGCATGGCCACGATGTCCAGCGTGATCAAGCGTGACCTGTCGAACATGGGCAAGTTCCTGTTCATCGGCGTCATCATGCTGCTGGTGGCCATGGTGGCCAACTTCTTCATCCAGAGCAGCGCTCTGATGATCACGCTGTCGGTGTTGGCCATTGGTATCTTCTCGGCCTTCATACTGTATGACCTGAAGCGTGTGCAGGACGGTCACGAGACGAACTACATCACGGCCACACTGGGCGTGTACCTGAGCGTATACAACGTGTTTGCCAACTTGCTGGCATTGCTGGGCATCTTCGGTGGCGATCGCGACTGAAGACCGGCTGCATCGAAAACCTAAAACGGGGCTCATGGGCCCCGTTTTTCATGGGCGCTCGAAAACCGCCATGCTTTCGACGTGCGCCGTGTGAGGGAACATGTTGACCACACCCGCAGCGCTACAACGATAGCCGCCCTGATGCACCAGCAGGCCTGCGTCGCGCGCCAGCGTAGCGGGATTGCAGCTGACGTAGACGATGCGCTCGGGGCCCTGCCAATCACCAGCCGCGTGCAGATCAGCCACGGCCTTGGCCAGCGCAAACGCGCCCTCGCGTGGCGGGTCGATCAGCCAGCGCTGCGCCAGCCCCAGGGCACGCAAACTGTCAGCGTCCATCTCGAAAAGATTGCAGGTCTCGAACTGGGTGCGTTCGGCCAAGCCGTTGTGTCGCGCGTTCTCACGCGCCCGCTCCACCAGCAACTGGCTGCCTTCGATGCCCAGCACCTGGCGTGACAACGTGGCCAAGGGCAGCGTGAAATTACCCAGCCCGCAGAACCAGTCGATCACCCGGTGCTCAGGCGCAGGGGCTAGCAAGCGCAGCGCCTGCCCCACCAACACACGGTTGATGTGTGGGTTGACTTGGGTGAAGTCTGTCGGCTTGAACGGCATGTGCAGCCCGAACTCGGTCAATGCATAGGCCAACTCAGCTTCAGAACCGGCTGCCAAGGGATCAAGCAAGTGCACGGTGTCCGGGCCCTTGGGCTGCAGCCACCACTGCACCTGATGCTCAGCCGCGAAGTCACGCAGCCGCTGTTCGTCGGCAGCCGTCAGCGGCTCCAGGTGACGCAGCACCAGGGCCGTGACGCTGTCGCCAGAAGCCAGTTCAATCTGCGGCAGCCTGTCTCGCCCGTCCATGCCAGCGATGAGTTCGCGCATCGGCATCAGCATGGCGCTGACATGGGCAGGCAGTACGGGGCAGACTTGCATATCGGCCACGTAACGCGATTTGCGCTCGTGAAAGCCGACCAGGACCACGCCTTTCTTGATGACGTAGCGCACCGAGAGACGCGCCCGGTTGCGGTAGCCCCATGCCGGCCCCTCGATCGGCCGCAGGACGCGTTCCGGCTTCACTTTGGCCAGGTGCCAGAGGTTGTCTTCCAGCACGCGCTGTTTGACAGCTACTTGAGCTGCAGGATGCAGATGCTGCATCTTGCAGCCACCACAGGCACCGGCATGCAGGCCGAAGTGCGGGCAGCCTGGCCGAACGCGTTGCGCGCTTTCTCGGGCCAGCGCCGTCATCTGGCCCTGTTCCCACTGATTCTTCTTGCGCGAGATCTGCACTTGTACGCGCTCGGTCGGCAAAGCGCCTTCGATGAAAACGACTTTGCCATCATCGCGCTGCGCCACGCCCTGTCCGTCCAGGTCGAGCGAACGGACCTCCAGCCAATCCAGGCCGCTGCTCATCAGCGACGACGAATCTGAAAAATCATCAGCGCTGCGAACTCAGCGCGGTGGCAGCAGTCGCGCCGGATCGATGGGCTTGCCCTGCCTGCGGATCTCGAAGTGCAACTGCACACGGTCGGCGTCACTCGAACCCATCTCTGCGATCTTCTGACCACGGCGCACTGCCTGGTCTTCCTTCACCAGCAAGGTCTGGTTGTGCGCATAGGCCGTCAGAAAAGTGGCGTTGTGCTTGACGATGACGAGATTGCCGTAACCGCGAAGACCCGAACCCGAATACACGACGCGGCCATCTGCAGCGGCGAGCACCGGGTCGCCGGCCTTGCCTGTGATGGCCAGGCCTTTGCTGCGCGCCTCGTCAAAACCGCTGGCCACAGGGCCTGCGGCTGGCCAGCCCCAATTCACGTTTTCGTCAGGATCTGCAGATGGCGCCGCCGGCACAGCCGGAGCGGCCAAAGGCGCTGTCGTGGCACCAGGCACAGCAGCAGGCACAGCAGCAGGCACAACAGCGCCGGGCCCGGCTGCGTCCAGCGGCTTGTTTTCGACCCGGCCAGCAGGCGCGACGGGCCTGGCTATGGCTACGACCGACGCGTCGGTGCTTGGCGGCACGACGCGCAGCACCTGCCCAACTTCGATCAAGTTTGGTTTCTCGATGCCGTTCCAGCGTGCGATGTCACGCCAGTTCTGCCCGTTGTCCAGGCCGATGCGGATCAGTGTGTCGCCAGCCTTGATGCTGTAGTAGCCCGGCTTGCCTGCGTTCTCTGCGCCTGGCCAGGGGAGCTTGGCAGGCTCGGACAACGCAGGTGCAGACCCGGCAGGGCCCACGGCCACGGCAGCGCGAGCGGGTGTACCGCGTTCTTCAACGGGCGCTTTGTGTGAGGGGGAAGCACAGGCTGCCAACAAGGCAGCGAGGACGGTGATGGACAGCCTGCTACGGAGGCGGCAAAAGGCGGTCATGGGTGGCTCAAGGCTCGTCTTCATTCGGTACCCGATTTTAGGGGTACGAATTTCACGGCGTCATGCCAATGCCGGGTCAGGCCTTCTGGCGTGCGATCGACCACCAGAAGTGCCTGCCCACCGCGCTGCACGTTCAGCGACGGGGCAATGAGCCGACCGCCTTGTGCCAGTTGATCCAGCCAGGCATCGGGCAATTCTTCTCCACCCGCCGCAGCAATGATGCTTTGATACGGCGCGCGCGGCGAATGGCCCAGCCTTCCGTCACCGAAGACCAGGCGCACGTCGCCAGTCAGGCAGCCGGCGCCGTCGCGGTAAGGGGCCAGGTTCTCACGCGCCTTCTCGAACAACGGTTTGAGCCGCTCTATGCTGACGACACTGCGGCTCAGGCGGGCGAGCAAAGCGGCTTGGTAGCCGCAGCCGGTGCCTATTTCCAGCACCGAGCCGAGATGACCACTCGCGCGCGCGTGAACGCCCTGGAACAACAAGGCCAGCATGTGGGCCACCACCGAGGGCTTGGAGATGGTCTGCTGCAGTCCGATGGGCAGGCTTGTGTCTTCGTAGGCCTGCGTTGCCAGCGCGCTATCGACGAAACGGTGGCGGTCTACGGCGGCAAAGGCCGCCAACACGGGTTCGCACTGCACGCCGCCGGCCCGCAGGCGCTGCACCATGCGTGCACGCACGGCTTGCGAATCCATGCCCAGGCCGCTGGTTGCAGGGCGCCGCAGGGCGCCTCGGGCATCTTGCGCGGCTTGGTGCAAGGGGGCCTGCGGCCGCAGCACGACCGGTGACGAAACCGCCAGACCGGCCGGAAAGCGGGGCTTGGGCAGAGGCGCCCGGGGCGGGCTGGTCATGCCTGGGGCAGGTTGGCCGGTGCTGAAGCTGCGGATGTTGGCGACAGCTTGGTGGCCCAGTCGCCACGCATGGCGTGGTCGGTCAGGTCCACCTGCAGCGGCGTGATCGACACGCAGCCACTGGCTACCGCATGGAAGTCGGTGCCCTCGCCTGCTTCGCGCGCATCGCCGGCCGGGCCGATCCAATAAATCGGGTCGCCGCGCGGGCTGCTTTGCTGGATAACGGGGGCGCTGGCATGGCGCCGCCCCAGTCGCGTCACCACACGGGGCAGGCTGGCGGCGTCTGCGCGGTTGGGGATGTTCACATTCAACAGCCAGGGCGGGCCGTCCAACCTGGAACCAGCCAGCACCTGTTCGATGATCGAGCGCGCCGCTGCCGCTGCCGCATCTAGCTGACCCCAACCTTTTTCCGCCTGAGAGAACGCGATGGCGGGCACACCGAAAAGAAAGCCTTCCATTGCCGCAGCCACGGTACCGGAATACAGCGTGTCGTCACCCATGTTGGCACCGTTGTTGATGCCAGAGATGACGAGGTCGGGCCGACGCCCGAGCACGCCCGTCAAGGCCACGTGCACGCAATCAGACGGTGTGCCGTTGACGACATTGAACCCCTGAACATGCTCGCCGCGTGCGCGGAAGATGGAAAGCGGCCGGCTCAAGGTCAAAGCATTGGAGGTGCCGCTGGCGTTTTGCTCGGGCGCGAAAACGTCTATCTCTCCCAGGCCCTGGCATGCCTGCACCAGTGCTGCCAGGCCGGGTGCGAGGTAGCCGTCGTCGTTTGCTATCAATATATGCATGACTTGATTGTAGGGAGCCAGGCTGCTGCAGAGAGGCGATGCTCAGAGAAGCGAAAAGGGTCGCCAACATGCCTGCTGGCGACCCCTGAACGGCTATTTCTGGTGATGACTGGCGATGACTGGTGCCGGTGAACGGAATCGAACTGTTGACCTTCGCATTACGAATGCGCTGCTCTACCAACTGAGCTACACCGGCGTGAGTGCTGAGAACATCGGCTATCAGCACAGCCTTAAATGATAGCAGCAAGGGGGCGCACAATGCCGCGACGTCTGGAGCGCCGACTGGAGCGCCCTTACCGAATTGCGCGCATTGAACAGGAACCCGCTTTTGATCCACGCCGTGTTTTTTTCTCCCAGGTCGCGCCCGTTGTGGCGCGCCATGCTCGTATTGCTGATGCTGGTCATCTGCGGCCTGGCTTTCATGCCGCACGCGCCGGGGCTGGAGCTCCGAAATGCCGACAAGCTGCAGCACATTGCTGCTTTCCTGAGTCTGGCGGTCTGCGCAGCGCTGGCGCTTCCCGCAGGTTGGCGCAGTCAATTTGCGGTGCTGTTGCTGATGCTGGCTTTCGGTGTGTTCATTGAAGCCGTGCAGATGCACATCCCTTCGCGCAGTGCAGACTGGCAAGACGTAGCAGCCGATATGGCCGGCGCTCTGGCCGGCATGCTGGCGGTGGCAGCGGCCAGGCGCATGGGGTCAGCGCAAAACCGGACCATGGGCTGACTCGCTGAGAAAGCCAAAACAGTTTTACTAGCTCACGCTTTGAGCTACCTGCCGCCGACACTGGCTTCACGGTGATCGAGCGCAGGCATGGGGTCTGGTGCCGGACACACCGCCGAAAGACCGCCATGAGCCAGATCACCCTTGACCTTCAGACGACCCGCATCTGCGGCGACACCCTGTCCAGCCACGGATTCGAGATCGGTTGGGACTACGCGCACCACAGCCTGGCGCTCCCTGCCGAGCTGCTGCTGGAAGGCACGCACGTGGCGCAGGGCTGGTCAGCAGCGCGAGCCGTCTTCGGCCGCCGCACGCTGGTCGCCACGCGCACGGTGCGGTTGTGGCTGCAACTGCGCGCTTCAGCCTGGCACCAGGGTGTGCCGTTTGACAAACTGCAGGTCACGCCGGAGTACTTGTCGCAAATCCACAGTGAATCCTGCCCGGTCCTGCGGCAGACCCTGGGCGGCGCTGCGGGCAGCCCGCTGGCCGCAGTGGTGCAGCGGCTGAACCCCCAGGTCGGATTCGCTGCCGGAAACTTGGTGGTGATGAGCCAGGCTGCAGCTTCAGCCAGACAGGGCCTGGACCTGCAGGCCCTGGTGCGGCGTGCGCGCCAGGCCGAGACCTGCGACGACGACGTGGCAGGCCTGGCCGCCGCCGCCTGGTGGCGCCTGGCGGCACTGACTGCCTTCGCCAGCCCGTCGCTGCCTTTCACAGCCGCGGCGCGGCTGCCGCTGGCCGTGCTGCCGCCCAACCGCGTGCGCGTGCTGAATGCGGCACTGGGGCTGCAGGTCTTGTTGACGCAACTGTTCTCCCGCCCGGGATGGAGCGCTCGCGCTCGCGCACTGGCTGACCACCTGCCGGCACACACGCTGCGCCACGACTTCAATCTCTTCATTGGCGCGATGGCACCACGCGTGCTGGAAGCGGGCCAGGAACCCGCGCAGCTGCGCCGTGCGCTGGAAGACGCCTGGTTGCACGAACGCGTGCAGCGCCGTTGGCAACATTTTTTGCTGGCGCTGGGCGAAGTGGCTTGCGAAAACCTGCTCGAACACGCCATGCACATCCAGCCTGCGGGTGTGCGTGCGCTGAGCCTGGGCGCCGAGCAGGCGGTTGAAGGCTGGGGCCTGCCGGCTTTGGCTTCGGCTCCGGCGTCTCGTCCGCTGGCGTCACGTCAGCGAACAGCCCAAGTACCCAGCGGCATCAAGGCCGCCTGGCCACGTTGCAGCCGGGCAGCAGGTCAGACTGAAAACCGTGTCTCCAGGTAGCACAGCAGGCTGCGCAAGGTCTGCGCTTCGCCACCCACGGGCCGGCCGGCGCGCGGGCTGTCGTTCCAGGCGAACAGGTCCAGGTGCACCCAGGGCACGGTCGCGGGCACGAAGTCAGCCAGGAACAGCGCTGCCGTGATGGCGCCACCCAAGCCGTTGCGACCGGTGTTGACGATGTCGGCGATGTCGCTTTCGATGCTGCGGTGGTAATCGGTCCACAGCGGCATGTGCCACATCGGGTCGTCCAGTTGGAGGCCGATGTCCACCAGCTCACGGCCCAGTGCCAGATCACGCGTGAACAGTGCCGGCAGTTGCGCGCCCAGCGCCACGCGGGCGGCGCCCGTGAGCGTGGCCATGTCGATCATCAGGTCGGGCTTGGCCGCTGCGCCGTAGGCCAGGGCGTCGCACAAGATCACGCGGCCTTCGGCATCGGTGTTGCCGATCTCGATGTTCAGCCCGGCGCGTGTGCGGAAGACATCACCGGGTCGAAATGCGTTGCCGGCAATGCAGTTTTCCACCGCCGGAATCAACAATTGCAAGCGTACCGGCAGCTTCAGGGCCATCACCATTTGCGCCAGGCCCAGGGCATTGGCAGCACCGCCCATGTCCTTCTTCATCAGGCGCATGCCTTCCCCGCCCTTGATGTTCAGGCCACCGCTGTCAAAGCACACGCCCTTGCCGACGATGGTCAGCAGCGGGTACTTGGCCTCCCCCCAATTCAGCTCGATGAGGCGAGGTGCGCGCCGCACCTCAGCCGCGCGGCCCACGGCATGGATGGCAGGGAAGCCGCCACCGGGCGCTTTCAACAAGGCTTCGCCCACCACCTGCTTGAATTTCGCGCCGTAATGCCTGGCCACCATCTGCACCGCGCCTGCCAGCTCGGCCGGGCCCATGTGTTCGGCCGGGGTGTTGACCAGGTCGCGCGTCGACGCCATGGCATGCGCCTGCAACAGGCCGCGCTCGGCATCGGCGCTGGGGGCCAGCATCAGCACCGGCAGCTCACGCCTTGTTGGCTTGTAGACGTCAAACTGGTAGCCGCCCAGTTCCCACGACAGGGCAGCTGCCTCGGCGTCGACGCTCAAGCCGTCTTCGGACAAACGGTATTTGCCGCTGGGCAAACCTTTGGGCAATGCTGCCAAGGCCCAGGGGTGCGCGACAGCGTGCACGCCGGCCCACACGCATGCGATGCCGCCATCGGCAGCTGGAACCAGCAAATGGCTGTCTGGCCCGCCGTTGAAGCCATTGGCCAGCAGCCAGCGGCGCGTGCTCTCGGGCGCGGCGTCGGCCATGCCGCGAAAGCTCTCGCGCGTGGTGGCGACGATGGGAATGGCAGCAGCAGCGGGCTTCTTCAGCAGAACAGTCATGGCAGGTGCGCGGGCGGCGCAGAAGATGTCGGAGCCCGTATTGTCCTAGGAGTGCGGCCAGGCACAGGGCCCTTCGGTGGCGCTGGGCCCTACGTACAGCCGGTCCAGGCGCCAGCGGCCTCGCACCGAGTCGGCCTGCAGCGCCTTCAGCGCTGCGGCGCCAGAACGAGCAGGCTGCTGCGGAAGATGGCGCGTCAGCGTTCCCTGCGGGCTGGCTTGCCTCTGTCGACGCTGCTGTGCTGGGTGCTGGGTGCTGGGTGCTGGTAGGAAAACGAGCCTGGGTTGACCGCGCTGTTGCCGGGGTCGGTGTGGCTGCGGTCGGCCGAGTGGTAGCTGCTGGCCGTGCGCCCGCCCTCGGCGTTGCCGATGACGAAGGCCGCCGGCGCTTCGGGGGGCGATGTTCAGGCGCGCAGCGAGGGTGCTGATGGTGTCGCCTGAGCGGACGGTGAGGGTGACGGGTGTGGACATGGTGCAGAACCTCGACGCCTGCGGGACCGAGCTCCGACTGCCCGCCCAGCGCCTGTTGCACACCACTGCGCATTGATCCCAGGTTGCTGCCACGCCAACAGCCCGGCACCCCAGGGTCCTGCCGAGTGCAACGGTGGCCCCCACCCGAACGCGGACAGCGGTGATTGGCGCTGCGCTCTGGCGTTTCGTCGCATGCCTATGGCGCCCGGCGGTGCGCTGCGCGACATTCCAGGCATCGACAGCCGCCACCCAAGGAAACACCCATGAGCCTGCTCCGTTCAGTTACCCGCCCGGTGAGAAATGTGACCGACGCCGTGTTCATGCCTTTCAAGGCCGTGTTCGTGGTCGGTTTGTGCTGGGTCATCAACGCCATGACTTACCAGGGCACCTGGTGGGTCAAATGGGTGGCCCTGGGCATGGGCATCGCCACGGTGGTGGCTGTGGCGAGAGGCGCCAAGACCTTGCTGCTGCTGGCCCTGGCCGCCTGGGTGGGCCTGAAAATTTACCAGCGCTACGGCCAGGCCGCGCGTGAACGCTTCGACGACTGGTTCAACAAGACCCAGCCCGATGCCGGCGCGGTACTGGCCGTACTTCGCGCGCCGCAGGCTGCTGCGAACAACGATTCAGTGCCGCAGTACCGAAACAGCAACAGCCGCAACGGCACCTGAAAATTCAGCTGTTGGCTGCTTCGGCGGTGGTGTCCAGCGCAGGCGACAGCTTCACGTTGCGCTCTGCATGCCATTCCACCAGCTTGCGCATGTGGCCTAAAGACAGCCAGTGCGCATGGATCAGGCCCAGCACGCCTTCGCGGTGCAGCTGGCCGACCACCGCGTCTGGCAAGGCCTGCATCTTGGCTTCGTCCACCGTCAGGAAGCCGTCCAGGCTGTGCTGGCGGCCGTCGGCCAGGGTGGCGTCGAACCGCATCTCGCCCAGCAGGTCGTATTCCTGCAGGCGCTGGCCCACCAGGCGCGTGCGCTGCACTTCGGTTTCCAGCGTTTCCAGGTGCTTTTGCATGTTCGTCAGCAGCTCGGAAGGCTCGCCGTCGGTCTGAAACAGCGCCTGCCCTTTTTCTGACTGCGCCCCCGGCCAGGCCATGTCCACGCAGACGGCGAACTTCTCGGCGTCCAGCCGGCCGATGCAAAACGGGTAGCAGCGCACCACGGCCGGCACGTAGTCGGCGCGCCAGGCGCCGTCTCGCTCGTACAGGTTCTGGTTCGCCAGGAGGCCCATCACGGCCACTGGGGCGATCTGGTCTCGGCCGTCGTCTTCCTTGCCGGCGCGCACAAAGACGATGGGGAAATCGCGCGCCGCCTCGGCAAATTCAACAGCGGCGATGAAGATGGCGTTCAACCGGTTGGCCACACGCCAGTCGGTGACGGGCAATTGCAGCTTGAGCATGCGATGCTGATCGCGGTCCAGGGCCGTGGGGTTGGTGTGCAGGGCTTCGATGATCACGTTCGTTCTCCAGAGTTCTCGGTTGCGGTGACTAGCACCTTGTCTACGCGTTTGCCGTCCAGGTCCACGACCTCGAAGCGCCAGCCGTCCCATTGCACGGCATCGGCCGTTTTCGGCAGGCGGCCCAACAGCAGCATCACCATGCCTGCCAGGGTGTTGTAGCGGCCGCGGTCTTCGTCTGGCAGTTCCTTCAGCTCGAGCCGGTCTTTCAGCTCGGGCACAGGAATCAGGCCGTCCATCAGCCAGCTGCCGTCGGGGCGCAGCACGGCCCAGGCATTTTCGTCGGTTCCGGTGCTGAATTCGCCGGTGATGGCCTCCAGCAGGTCACGTTCGGTGATCACGCCCTGAACAGCGCCGTATTCATCGACGACAAACACCAGGTCGGCATTGCTCTGCTTGAAGTGTTCAAGCAACTCCATGCCAGACAAGGTTTCCGGCACGAAGACCGGCGGCGCCAGAAATTCGACCAGCTGCGGCGTTTCGCCGCGCGCCAGCGGCTGCAGCAGGCTGTGCGCGCCCAGCACGCCAATCACTTCATCCAGCCCGCCACGGCATACCGGGAAGCGTGTGTGGCCGCTTTCGGCGATGGCTTCCAGTTGCGTCTGCAACGGGTCGGCAGCGTCGAGCCAGGTGATTTCTGCGCGCGGAATCATCATCGAACCGATCTGCCGGTCGTCCAGACGAAACACGTTGCGCACCATCTGGTGCTCCTGCGCTTCGATCACGCCCGCGTCCAGCCCTTCTTCCAAGCTGGCATTGATCTCTTCTTCCGTGACGCTGCGCCCGGGGCCGTGCTTGATGCCCAGCAGCCGCAATATGCCGTCGGTGCTGACGCTGAGCAGCACCACCAGCGGCCGCACCGCCGTTGACAGCCAATTCATCGGCCGCGCCACCAGGCGCGCCACCACTTCAGGGTGCGTTTGCCCCAGCCGCTTGGGCACGAGTTCGCCGAAGATGATGGTCAGGATGGTGATGATCACCACCACCAGGCCGGTGGCCGTGATGGCCGCAGCGGTATCGACCATGCCCAGGGTCATGACAAGCCATGCCGCCAACGGAGACGAAAACGCCGCTTCGCCCACGATACCGTTGAGCACGCCGATGGACGTGATGCCGATCTGCACCGTCGACAGGAACTTGGTCGGGTTCTCGTGCAGGTCGATCGCGGCCTGCGCGCCGCTTTCTTCGGCTTCCACCATCACCTGCAGGCGCGCCTTGCGGCTGGCGGTGAGTGCCATCTCCGACATGGCGAAGAGGCCGTTCAGAAGGATCAGAAAGACGAGAAGTGCAACTTCCATGCGCGCCGCAGGCTGGTGAGGCTGCGGTGGCCATTGAGGGGAGGACAAGCGTAGCAGAATCGCATCATGATTTTGTTCGTCGGCGACATCCAGGGCTGCGATTCAGCCCTTGAAAAACTGCTGGAAACAGCCGGTTTTTCACCCTCCCGCGACCGCGTGGTGCTGCTGGGCGACCTTGTCAACCGCGGGCCGTCGTCGCTGGCCGTGCTGCGCCGCTTACAAGCGCTGGGCAGCGCTGCGGCCTGCCTGCTGGGCAACCACGACCTGCACCTGCTGGCCGTGTCGCAAGGTGTGCGCGCCGAATCAACCAACGACACGCTGGCCCAGGTGCTGGCCGCACCCGACCGCGAAGCCCTGCTGGACTGGCTGCGCCAGCAATCTCTTGCGCGGCTGGAGGCGGGTTGGCTGTGCGTGCATGCGGGTGTGCTGCCCGCGTGGACGGCAGCGCAGGCGATGGCTTTAGCCAGCGATGTGGAAGGGGCTTTGCGCGGCAGCGGCTGGCGCGAGTTTCTGCGCGGCATGTACGGCAACGCCCCGGCTCAATGGAACGACAGTCTGCAGGGCGCCGAGCGCTCGCGCGTGATCGTCAACGCCCTGACGCGTTTGCGTTTCTGCACCGCCAGCGGCGAGATGGACTTCAAGACCAAGGAAGGCGCCGGTGGCGCGCCGCCGGGCTTCATGCCCTGGTTCGATGTGCCAGGCCGGGCCAGTGCGGGCCAGCCGATCGCTTTTGGCCACTGGAGCACGCTGGGCCTGGTGAACCGCACTGACCTGCTGGCGCTGGACACCGGCTGTGTCTGGGGCGGCTGCCTGAGCGCGGCACGCGTGGACGAAGGCCGGCGCGAAATTTTGCAGGTGCCTTGCGCGCAGGCACTCGCACCGGGCTAGCCCGCCACCTGAACGCAGACCCTTATTGCGGCGCCAGCAACCGCGCCGCACCCTGTTCGCGTTCTTCCGCGCTTTTCAGCGACTTCATTTGCTGCTCGAACTGACGCGCCGCAGAAATCATGGCGACCATGGCTTCGATGGCGCTCACGTTGGAGCCTTCCAGCGTGCCCGACTGCACGCGCGCTGCTGGATCAGCCGGCAGGTCGCCCTGCGCATTGCGAAACAGACCGTCGTCGCCGCGCTGCATGCCGGCGTCAGACACCACCAGCTTGAGCCGGCCCACCTGCTGCGGCCGGCCGTTGCCGATGGTGGCGGTGATGCTGCCGTCTGCACCCACATCCGCCTGCGCATTCAGCGGCAGCGTGATCGGCCCGCCGTCACCCAGCACCGGCAGGCCTGAAGGCGTGACGAGCTGGCCTTCCGCATTGACCTGGAAAGCGCCGGCCCGGGTGTAGGCCTCGGTGCCGTCCAGCGACTGCACGGCAAACCAGGCGTTGCCTTGCGCGGCCACGTCCAGCGCGCGGCCAGTGGTCTGCATCGGGCCCGGCCGCAGGTCCAGACCGACGCTGGTTTCAGCCGCGAATGCACGCGTGGTCGCGCCGTCGCCGCGCACCGGCACGGCGCGAAAAGCCTGCATCTCGGCACGAAAGCCCGTGGTCGAGACATTGGCCAGGTTGTTGGCCAGCAGGTCCTGGCGCTGCAGCGTGGCTTTGGCGCCTGACAGCGCGGTGTAGATGAGGCGGTCCATGGGCTAGATTCGTTCTGCCGCTCGCGCAGCGGCCCCCTCGGGGGGTGCCGGGCAAAGCGAGGTTGGGGGCATGTTCAACGCAGGTTCACAAGTGTTTGCAGGATCTGGTCCTGCGCCTTGATGGTCTGCGCATTGGCCTGGTAGATGCGCTGCGCGGTGATCATGTTCACCAGCTCACCCGTCAGGTCGACGTTGGACTCTTCCAGCGCGCCGGCCTGCAACACGCCCAGGCTGCCGTCGCCGGGCACACCGCGTACCGGCTCGTTGGATGCGAAAGTCGCCTGCCAGAGGTTGTCGCCCTGCGGCTGCAAACCCTGCGGGTTGCGGAAAGTCGCAATTTCCACCTGTCCGGCCGGGCGCGAACGGCCGTTGCTATAGCGCGCCATGATGATGCCGTTGGATTCAATGCTCACGGAAGTGAGCTGCCCGGCAGAGAAGCCGTCCTGTTCCAGATTGGTGACGCCGAAGGGCGAACCGAACTGCGTCACACCCGCCAGGTTGATCTCCAGGTTGTCGATGGGCACGATGACTGCGCCTTGCAGGTTGTTGCCAGCCACGATCTGCGGCAGCACCACGGGGCCTGCAGGTGTCAAGGGCGCGCTGCCGTCGGCCGGGAAAACCACGGTGGTGATGGGCACCGGCGGATCGCCGCCCACGGGCAGGCCGTTGGCGGTGGCGAAAACATTCCACTCGATGGTGTTGGGCCCGGCCGGGTCCACGCTGTCGGTTTTCTGGAAGTACAGCGTCATCGCCACTTCCTGCCCGCGCAGGTCGAACACCGTCAGCGAAGTGGCGTTGTTGTAGGTGGTGGCGTCGTTGAAATCGATGCCCGGCGCAGCCGTCAGGCCGGTGGCGACCTTGCGCGAATCCAGGTTCATCTGCACGCTGACGGCCGTGGTGACCTGCGGTTCCACGCCGCCCGTGGGCAACTGCAGCGCCACGGCCTGGCCGGGCTGGATGACGCCGCTGGCGTCGGCCGGATAACCCATCAGGCGCAGTTGCGCGTTGTTGACGAAGAAGCCGTCGCGGTTGATCTTGAACTGGCCGTTGCGCGAGTAGGCCGGCGGGTTGGCGCCGTCGGTCAGCTGGAAGAAGCCCGAGCCGTTGATGGCCAGGTCCATCGGGTTCTCAGTGGTGCTGATGTTGCCCTGCGTGAACTGCTGCGCCACGGCCACCAGGTTGGTGCCGATGCCGATGTTGTTGGCACCAGCGCCGTTCAGCGCTGCGGCATAGACATCGGCAAACTCTGCGCGGGAGGTCTTGCTGCCATACGTGTTGGCATTGGCAATGTTGTTGCCGATGACGCTCAGGTTCTTGCTGCTGGCATTCAGACCTGACAGACCTTGCTGGAAGCTCATGGTGGGTGCTTTCGGGGGATGAAACTGTGAAGGTCAGGCGCCGTTCACGGCCCTGACGGTGCTGTAGTCGATGCGGCCGGACACCGTGGTTTCCAGCGTCAGGCGATCGCCGGATGTAGACACGGCCTCGACACGGTCGCGCATCATCGACGTGGCATTCACTGCTGTTGCGCCCGCGCTGGCGGTGACGCGAAAGCGGTAGCCGTCTTGCGGCGATGGCAGGGTTCCGTCCTTGGGCTGCCAGGCGAATCCGTTCAGGCCGACGTTCATGGCGCCCAGCTCCAGCGTGTCCACCACGCGGCCGTTGGCACCGAGCACTTCGATCTTCACCCGGTCGGCCGTGGCCGCGAGCTCGAAGCCGCCAATGCCGGCATCAGACGTGTAGGCCAGGCGGTCGCCAGGCACGGTGATGTCGCGGCCCACCAGCGAGGCGCCTTGCAAAGCCTGCATCTGCACGAAGCGGCTGTTCAGCCCCTTGACCGTGGTGTTGAGTGTTTCCAGGCCGCTGACGGTGTTGATCTGCGCCATCTGGCTGGTGATCTGCGCGTTGTCGGCGGGGTTCAGCGGGTCCTGGTTCTGCATCTGCGTGACCAGCAGCTTCAGGAATCGCTCTGCACTGCCGGCCTCGTACGCATTGTTCTGGCCAGCCGCTGCTGCCGGGCTGACGTTGAAATTGCTGAAGTCGATTGCGGGGGTGGCCATGATCAGCTTTGTCCGATCTGCAAGGTCTTGAGCAGCAGGCTGCGCGCCGTGTTCATGACCTCGATGTTGTTTTGATACGAACGCGAAGCCGACATCATGTTGACCATCTCGTCCACGGCACTGACGTTGCTGAAGGTGACATAGCCTTCAGCGTCGGCATTGGGGTGGGCCGGGTCGCGCACACGGCGCCCGGGCTCGGCACTTTCGGTGATGGCGCTGACCTGCACGCCAGCCGCGCCCTGCTGCTGGCCCAGCATCAGCGTCTGGAATACCACCTGCCGCGCCTTGTATGACGTGCCGTCGGGCGCGGCCACGGTGTCGACGTTGGCCAGGTTGCTGGCCACCACGTTCAGGCGTTGGCTTTGCGCGCTGACGGCGCTGCCAGCGATGTCGAAGATTTTCAGCATGCTCATGGGTCAGTGCTCCTGTCGGTCCAGCTCAACCCTGGTTCGGGCTCTTCATGGCGTCCAGCATCGTGCGCACGCTGCCGTTGATGAAGCGCAGCGTGGCTTCGTAGTTCACGCTGTTGTCGACGAAGGCGGCGCGCTCTCGGTCCATGTCCACGGTGTTGCTGTCGGCGCTGGTCTGGCTGGGCAGCGCGTACTGCAGGCGCGCAGTGGAGTGCCCCCCTGTGCCCTGCTGCATCACATTGGCGGCGATGTCTGCGCCCAGCGTGCCGGCAGCAGCGCTGGTGCGCCCCCCAGTGGCCTGGCGCAAAGCGGTGGCAAAGTCGAAATCCCTTGCCTGGTAGCCTGGCGTGTCGGCGTTGGCGATGTTGCTGGCAATGACACGCTGCTTCTCGGCCCGCAATTGCAGGGCTTGAGCGGCGAAGTCCAGTGAAGCGGTCAGGCGTTGGATCATGCGCTGCATTCTGCGCAACACGGCGCGCCAACATGAGCGCGAAATGACGCCATCCGACCGCCCAATTCCAAGCCTGGCTTGGCACGCAAGCAGGCAGCATCCGTGCTGTGAAAGATCGCCCCATCCCATCTTGTGTTCTGGTGCTGACTGCAGCCGCGTGCTTTGCAGCAGCGGCGCAGAACCCTGCTGCCCTATCCGCTGCTGATCTGGCGCAGGCGCTGACATTGGCTGAACAGAACGCCGCGCGCTCGGCGCCGGCAGGGGCTGCGGTGTCTGCGCGCCTCGGTACGCTCGATGCCCGCCTGCGCCCTGCGCCTTGCGCCAAGGCCGAAGCCTTCGTGCCCCGTGGCGTGTCGCCCTGGGGCGTAACGCGCATGGGCCTGCGCTGCATTCAAGGCGCGGTGGCCTGGACGCTGTACCTGCCGGTACAGGTGCAGGTGCAGGCTGCAGCACTGAGTTTGAAAACCGCCCTGCCCGCTGGCAGCTTGATCACTGAAGCCGATCTGGTACGCGGCCTGCAGGACTGGTCGGCCCGGCCGCAGGCGCCTCTGACGGATGCCGACACCGCGCTCGGCCGCACGTTGGTGCGTGCCATGCCCGCAGGCGGTCCGCTGCGTGAAACGGACCTGCAGGCGCGGCGCTGGTTTGCCGCAGGCGACCGCGTGAAAGTCATCTCCAGCGGCGCAGGGTTTCATGTGGCTGCTGACGGGCTGGCGCTGAGCGAAGGGCGTGACGGTCAGCGCGTGCGCGTGCAACTGCTGCTGCGCACCGATGCGTCTCAAGGTGCCAACCCGTCCAACCGCGGCCCGATCATTCAAGGCGAAGCGGTGGGCAAGCACTTGGTGGAGATGCCGTTGTGAGCTCGTCCGCAGCACTGCACCCTCCAGCAACCCCCTCGTTCAGGGGGAAACTGGGCGAAAAGGTAAAAATCATGGTGAAGCCTCTAAAGTCGTTGAACCAGCACGCCGATAGAAGGTACATGTCCCCAGGGTTCGCACATCCCCGTGCCCAGCACAGGAGGTTTCCATGAAGATCGGTTCCCCAGATTCAAAGCCCGCAGCCGCCCCGAGCGGCCCGGATCGCCAGGCCAACACGCCCATCAAGCAACCGCTCAAGGGTGGTGCAGTGGCTGCGGCTGCACCTGAGCCCAGCGCCAAGGTGGCGCTGTCGAGTTCAGCCAACGCGCTGAAGGCCAGCCAGATCGACCCGACTTTCGACACCGCCAAGGTCGACCGCATCGCCCAGGCTATCCGCGACGGCAAGTTTGAAGTCAACGCCGACGCCATTGCCGACAAGCTGATCCAGAACGCCCAGGAATTGCTGGGTCGCAAAGCCAGCTGAACCGCGCTGACCTTCATCAGCGCAAGCCCAGCAAGCACCGGAACCACCGCATGTTGACAACCCCGTTTGAACAGCAAGCGCTGCTGCGCGTGGCCGAACTCGAAGGCCCGGTGCTGGCTGTGGAGGCGCGGCTCAGTGCCCTGGCCCTGGCCCTGCACAGCCAGGATGCAGGCGCCGTGGACCGCGAGGCCACGGCCCTGCATGGGGCGCTGGCGCTGGCTGTAGAACATTTCAGCCACGCCGCGCGCACGGGCGGCGTGCCGCTGCCGTTGAGACAACGCCTGGCGCTGGCCGGCGGCCAGATGGCTGCACAACGCGAAGCTCTGGCGCGCGCTACCGCCGCACTGGACCGCGCGATGGATGTGTTGCTGCCCGAAGCGCAGGCGCCGCGCGCAGTGACGGTGTACGGCATCGACGGCCACGCTGGCCGCAGCGCCTCACGGGGCAGCTTGTTGGCCTGAGGGCCGCCAAGTCTGACGCCGGCCCGAGAAGGGCCGGCCTGCTTCACTCTTCAAAACTTGAACGCCAGGCGCAGCCCGCCCCAGTGACGTCCGCCTGCCGTGATCGGCGCGGACACTTCCTTCATCACGATGAACTGGCCCCCGCCCATGTCGCGGCGATAAGTCTGCAACAGAAACGGGCGCTGGTTGCGGCCAGAGGCGAGCCCCGTGCGGTCGTTGAAGATGCGGCGATGGCGGCAATGCGCCGTGTTCCAGACCGTGTCTCCGGCGCGCTGAGGCTGGTTGTATTTCGGGTTGTGGCAGGCAATGAAACCGTGGCGGTCTGCGGCGATGCAGAACACCACCTTGTCTGACAAGGCCAGAAGCTTGTCTTGCACTTGCGGAAACAAGCGGTCAGCCAGAGCGCAAAAGCGTGTCGTGTGCTGCACTGGCAGGCTGCCCGGCACGGGCTGGTAAGCACTGTCGAAGAGATCAGCCAAGCTGATGCTGCCCATGCGCAAAGCGTCGTCGAGCATCTTGCTGATCTGCGCGGCAGCATGCTGCGCGCCATGGATGTAGGGCGTGTCTTCGGTTTCCACCCCGCTCTCAGCCGTGGCCTCGATCAGCTGCTCGGAGATCTTCAGGAAAGTTTCGGTACGCGACAAGGCGCCGTCCAGCGACTGCTGGGTACGCCGCATCTCGCTTTCGATGGCCGACATCTGGTTGTCCAGGCCATCGCACACCTGGCGGCTGCTGGCGGCCGACTGGCAAATGCGCTGCACGCCTTGCTGCACCACGGCAATCGCGCGGTGCACGGCGCCTTCGCCCACTGCCGCCGCACCAGACGCTGCTGCCCCGCCTGCGGCGGTTTCGCCTCTGTACTGAATTTCACGCGCCAGCGCGCCGATGCGGGTGTCCAGCTGCCCCAGGGTGCTGGCGATCTGCTTGGAAGATGCCTCGACCTGAGAGGCCAGGTCTTTCACGGCGTCGGCGACCACACCAAAGCCTCGGCCGGCCTCTCCCGCGCGCTTGGCTTCGACGCTGGCGTTGAAAGCCACCAGGCGAGTCTGCAGAGCGATCTTGGTGATCTCTGCGGCCGCGTTCGAGACCTGGCGCAGGGTGTCGACGATGACGGCGACTTCCTTGCCCACAACATCGATGGCCGCGCCCACATCAGCCACCGCCTGAAGTCCGTTGGCCGTCTCCACGCCAATACCGGCCTGCGAGGTCACCACCTGCTGCAGTTGCTGCGCCAGGGCTTGCACCGCTGTCGCCTGGCTGCTGGCAATCTTCGCCGTATCGTCCAGCAAGCCTCGCACCTCGGCGGCCTCCCGGCCCAAGGTCGAGGCCTGCTGACTCAAGCCGCGCACCAGGCTCAGGTCAGGGCGCACAGCCGGCGGCGTCGGCACGACAAACTCTGTACTGACGCGGCGTTTAAACATGCCCTTCACCACTCACGCAGCTTGGTGCGCAGCCTGGCAATGCTCTGGCTGTGCAGCTGGCAGACACGGCTTTCGGTCACGCCCAGCACGGCAGCGATTTCTTTCAGGTTCATGTCGTGCTCGTAGTACATGCTCATCACGTACTGCTCGCGTTCTGGCAGGTTCTTGATGGCCTCGACCAGGGCTTCGCGCATGCGCTGGTCCTGCAGGCGCGCCATCGGGTTGGCGTCATCGTCGGCCATATGGCGGTCCAGAAAATCCTCGTCGCCGTCGTCGCCGCTCATGTCTTCCAGGCAGATCAGCTGCGTGCCGCGCACCTTGCCCAGCAGTTCCTGGTAGTCGGTCAGGCTCAAGCCCATCTCGCGCGCGATCTCGCCTTCGCTGGGCGCACGGCCAAATCGCTGTTCCAGCTTGTGCACAGCGGCTTCAATGCTGCGCTGGTGCCGGCGGTCGCCGCGGCTCATCCAGTCGTTGCCACGCAGCTCGTCGAGCATGGCACCCCGAATGCGCTGGGTGGCAAAGGTTTCGAATTGAACGCCCTGCCCCGGATCGAAGCGGCTCAGCGCGTCGCTCAGACCGATCATGCCGACCTGGATCAGGTCGTCGAGTTCGACGTTGGCCGGCAGCTTGGCGATCATCTGATGCGCCAGTCGGCGAACCAGCGGGCTGTATTGCTTGAGCAGCTGGCCGGAATCGAGTTGTCCCTTGGCGGTGTACATGGTTCGCCCTTTATTTGGAGAAATGCAGTGAATCTGAAAACGCAGCTGAGACCGCGGACTGGCTGGCCATGGCCGCTGGAAGCCAGGCTGGGGCTTCCGGGGTCTGCAGGGTCTCCAGCGTCAACTGACCTGTCAACAGTTGGTGCAGCGCGGCGTCGGCCGGTGCTGCGACATCGGCAGCGGGGTCGATCAGGGCGCTGTGGTGCAACCATGCGCCCAGGAAGTTGTCCAGGCATTGCGACAGGCTCTGCGCGATGCTGGCCACACGCGGGGACTGGCTGGAAGCAGCCAGCATGAGATCGAACCCCATCAAGCCGCAGCGCCGAACCAGCAGCTTGGCGCTGGCATAGGCGTGCTTGATGCTTTCTGGATGATCCGCACCGATGAGCAGCGGGCGCGCATTGCGCCGTACCAGCAGGCGCGCCATCTCGAAGCCTTCTGCGTGCAGCAGCACGGTGTCGGCCCAGGGTGCGGCGGCCAGCACCGCGTCGATGAAACCACCCGCTGAGCCGCGCGTGTCCACGAAGGAAAGCGGCAAGCCACGCGCCGGCAGGTAAGCCACGCGCGGTGCCAGACGTTCAATGCACATGGCCAGGTTCAGCCGCGCCAGTTCGTCGGCTTCAGGCGCGCCGGCGCCGGCATCGACCACCAGTACCTGGCGCCCGCTGGCAGACAGCACGGCGGCCAGGCGGTCCAGCACCACGCCGGCGAAGGCGACATGCGGGTTGGCCACCAGGGGCAGCACCTGCTGGTGCGCATGGCCGGCAAACAGGCGGCGCAAGCCGTCGGCCTGGTCAGACGGCACAGCGCGCGCAGGCTGGCAATAAGCTGGGAATGCGGCGGCTTGCATGGAACGCACGGACTCGGGCTCAAGCATGCAGGCGCTGTGACGGGTGGGCGGCAGCGGCATGCAGGGCGGCCGGCAAAGCAGCAGGCAAGGCGGCAGGCAGCCCGGCAAAGATCAGGCTGACATCGCTGCCGTCGAGCTTCCAGGCCGCGCCGCTGGCGGTCTTCATCGCGCGCTGGATCAAGGCGTGGGCCGACAGCCGGTGCCAGTCTTCAGGCACGCGCTGGCCATTGGCCACCGCCAGCACCTTGAGCTTGTGGCGAATGATCGAATCCAGCGCCGGACCCAGCTTCACGGCCTCGTCCAGCTTGGACAGGATGACGCCTCGGCAAGTGGGGGCGGCATAAGCCGCCAGCTGGTCTTCGATGGTTTCGCCCTGCGCCGCGCTGTTGACGACCAGCAGGCGCTGGATGCTGCGGTGCGACAGCATGTCCAGCAGTTCGCGGGTGCGCGCGTCGCGCTGCGCCATGCCTGCCGTGTCGATGAGCACCATCTTCTTCGCACTCAGCAAATCCAGCAGGTCTTCCAGGCTGGCGCGGTCGTGCGCGGTGTGCACAGGCACGCCCAGGATGCGGCCGTAGGTACGCAATTGTTCGTGAGCGGCCACGCGGTAAGCGTCCAGCGTGATCAGGCCCAGGTGCGCCGCGCCATGGCGGGTGGCGAAGGCCGCAGCCAGCTTGGCTGTGCTGGTCGTCTTGCCCACGCCCGTGGCGCCCACCATGGCGAAAACGCCGCCGGTGTCTTCCAGCGCAGCGTCGCGCTCGCCAGTGTGCAGATTGCGTTCCAGCACGCCTTGCGCCCAGTGCGTTTCGTCCACGTCGGCGGGCAGGCTTTCGACCAGCTTTCTGATCAGCGCTGGCGAGAATCCGGTCTCCAGCAGCCGCTGTGCCAGCAAGGCCTGGCGGGGCTGGCGCTGCAGCTTTTCCATGAAAGCCAGCGCGCCGAAACGCTGCTCGATCAAGCCGCGCATCGAGCGCAGTTCGCTCAGCATCTCGATCTGTTCTTCGTGCGTGGCACCGGCTGCAGCCTTTGCGGCCTGGACGGGTGCCACATCGGCCAGTTGAACTTCGTCGCGCAACACGGGCAGCGCGGCGGCTGCGGCGGGCGCAGATACAGCTGCAGACGCAGCTGAAGACACAGCTGAAGACACGGCCGCCTGGCGCTGCGCGGCCATGCGGTTGCGCGCCGCCTCGATGGGTGCCACCACGGGCGGCGCTGGCGGTGCGGCGGGTGCCTGAACCTCGGCCTGTAATTCGGCACGGCGGCGGCGCAGCATGCGTTCACGCACGTAGTCCTGGAACGACAGCGTGCTCATCTGCAGCTGCTCCACGTCTTCTGCCACGCCCTGATGGGCTGGCATGGGCGCAGCGTCATGCATCTGGGGTTCGACGCGCTCAGTGAAGCGGCGTGCGGCTGGCGCTGCGGTTGAAGCGGGCGCAACAGGCGGAACGTACGCACCAGGCGCTGCACCAGCAGCAGCCGCCCGCACCGGCTGAGCCGCAGCCCCCATGCGCTCAATCTGCAGCAGGCTCTCGGGCGCCATGGCCAGCACTTCCACGCCTTCGGCACAAGGTTTGTTGGACATGACGATGGCGTCGTTGCCAAAGGCTTCGCGCACCAGGGCCAGGGCTTCGCGCGATGTGCGGGCAGTGAAACGCTTCATGTTCATGTGGTGGTGCTCAAGTCGTGCTGCCGATGATCGAACCGATGCGGATCGAATGGGTTTCTGGAATCTCGCTATGGCCCAGCACTTTCAGCCGGGGAGCGGCGCGCTTGAGCAGCCTGGCCATGGGCGCGCGGATGAGGTCGGGCACCAGCAGGCAGGCCGGGTGGCCCAGGTCTTCCTGGCGCCGCGCGGTGTCGGCCGCGCTGCGGCTCAAGGTGTCTGCCACCCCCGGGTCCAGCGCCGCGCCATGCGGGCTGGTCAGGGCTTGCGTCACCAGGCGTTCGAGTTCGGGGTCCAGCGCAATCACGTCCAGCTCTTTCACCGCGCCGTAGATTTGCTGCACGATGGCCGGGGCCAGGTGCACGCGGATGCGGCGGGCCAGCTCGGCCGGGTCGGTAACGGTGCTGGCATGTTCGGCCAGGCATTCGACGATGCTGCGCATGTCGCGGATATGCACGCCTTCTTCAAGAAGAAGTTGCAGAACTCGTTGCAGGGTGGCAATTCCAACCATCTTGGGCACGACGTCTTCGATCAGTTGCGGGGCCAGGCGAGTGACGTGTTCCACAAGCTGCTGGGTTTCCACCCGGCCCAGCAGACGCGCCGCATTCACCTGCATCAAGTGTGAAAGGTGGGTGGCCACCACAGTCGCGCAATCAACGACCGTAAATCCGGCCATCTGTGCGGCCTCTCGCTGTCGTTCTTCGATCCACACCGCGGGCAGGCCGAAGGCCGGGTCGGTGGTCTTGATGCCTGGCAACTGCTGCTGCGCGCTGGGGCTGACGCCGCCCGGGTTGATGGCCAGGAACTGCCCCGGATGGGCCTCGGCCTCACCCACCACGGCGCCGCGCAGCGTGACGCGGTACATGCCAGGTTTCAGCTCCACCAGGTTGTCGCGGATGTGCACGGGTGGCGGCAGGAAGCCCACGTCTTGCGCGAACTTCTTGCGCACGCCCTTGATGCGCGTGAGCAGGTCGCCGCCGGCCGGCGCGCGCGTCTTGTCCACCAGGGCGATCAGGCGGTAGCCCACTTCCAGGCCCAGCGTGTCCACCGGCGTCAGATCGTCCCAGCTGGCCTCGGCATTGGCAGCGGGTGCCACGGGCTCGGGCGGCTGCGCGGCCACCACGGCGGCGCGCTGCTGCTGTTGCGCCAGCGACCAGGCCAGCCAGCCCAGGCCGCCAGCAATGAGCAGGAACACCAGGTGCGGCATGCCCGGCACCAGGCCCAGCGCACCGACGATGCCGGCGGTGATGCCCAGCGCCTTCGGGCTGGTGAAGACCTGCCCGCGGATCTGGGTGCCGATGTCCTGGTCCTTGCCCACGCGCGAGACGACCATGGCCGCGGCGACCGAGACCAGCAGCGCCGGAATCTGCGCCACCAGCGCGTCGCCCACGGCCAGCACCACATAGCTGTTGGCCGCGGCAGCCGGGCCCATGCCGTGCATCGTCAGGCCGATGATGAAGCCGCCGACGATGGTGATGAACAGGATCAACAGGCCGGCCATGGCGTCGCCGCGCACAAACTTGCTCGCGCCGTCCATGCTGCCGAAGAAGTCGGCTTCTTCGCCCACTTCGGCTCGGCGGCGGCGGGCTTCCTTCTCGTCGATGAGGCCGGCGTTCAGGTCGGCATCGATGGCCATCTGCTTGCCCGGCATGGCGTCCAGCGCGAAACGCGCGCCGACCTCGGCAATGCGTTCCGCGCCCTTGGTGACGACGACGAAGTTGATGACCACGAGGATGGCGAAAACGATCAGGCCGACGGCGAAATTGCCGCCGATCAAGAAGTTGCCGAAAGCTTCGATCACCTGCCCGGCCGCGCCTGGCCCGGTGTGGCCTTCCATCAGCACCACTCGCGTGGAAGCCACGTTCAGGCTCAGCCGCATCAGGGTGGTGACCAGCAGCACCGTGGGCAGCGCGGCAAAATCCAGCGGCTTGACCATCTGCGCCGACACCATCATCACCATCAGCGCGATGGCGATGTTGAAGGTGAAAAGCAGGTCCAGGATGAAGGGCGGAAGCGGCAGCACCATCATCGCCAGCATCATGACGACGAAGGCGGGCAGCAGCAAAGCCTTCACGGCAGCACTGCGGCCGCCGCCGAAAACCGAATTGAGCGTGTTGATCAAAGAATTCACAGCTCAGGGTCCTGGCGAATGGTTGCTATGGCAGCTTTCGCGGCTTTGTCAGCGTTGGCCGGGTCCATGTCGGCAGGCACGTCAGGCACTGGGGGCGCGGCCGCGGCCTGCCGGCCAGCAGCCACCGCATCGCGCAGCTGGTAGACCCAGGCCAGCACCTGCGCCACGGCGGCAAACAGGCGGGCGGGGATTTCCTGGTCGAGTTCGCAATGCGCATACAGCGCACGCGCCAGTGGCGGCGCCTGAAGTACCGGCACCTTGGCCTCGCGTGCCAGGTCGCGGATGCGCAGCGCCAGCAGGTCGGCGCCCTTGGCCACCAGGCGCGGCGCACCGCCCCGCGCTTCGTCGTACTTCAGGGCCACGGCGTAGTGCGTGGGGTTCATCACCACCAGATCGGCGGTGGCCACCTTGCCCAGCATGCGGCGGTTGGCCATCTCGCGCATCAACCCGCGGCGGCGCTGCTTGACCTCGGCGTTGCCTTCGACTTCCTTGAATTCCTGCTTGATTTCCTGCAGGTTCATGCGCAGGCGGCGCAGCAGCAACTGGCGTTGCAGCGGCACGTCCACCAGGGCGAACAAAACCAGCACGCCCACCAGGGTGAGCAGACCGTTGCGCAGCAGGGTGCCGCTGCCAACCAGGGCCTGGGGCAAGGGCAGTGTGAGCAACTGCGCGTGCTGCACCCAGTTCGACCACAGCAGCGCAGCGCCCACTGCGCCGAGAATCAGCGCCAGCAGACAAGCCTTCAGCGTGTTGGTGAGCTGGTCCAGGCTGAACAAGCGCACGAAACCACCGAAGGGGTCGATCTTCTCGAACTTGGGCTGCAGCGGCTTGAAGCTCCAGTTCCAGCCACCGGCCAGCACCGTGGTCACCAGCGCCAGCAAGGCCACGACACCACCCAGCGGCAGCAAGACCATCAGCATCGGCGTGGCCAGGTCGGTCAGGCGCTCGCCCATGCTGGCGGGTGTGACCACCAGGCTGGCGTCGAAACGCAGGCCGCGCGCCAGCAGTGCCTGTAGCCAGGCCGTTAGTTGAGGAGCGAACGCGGCCAGCAGCGCGATGCCGCCGCCCAGCACGGCCAGGTGGGCGAGATCACGCGAACGCGCAACCTGGCCGTCCTTGCGCGCCTTCTCGATGCGGTGCGGGGTGGCGGGTAAGGTGCGGTCTGGTGCGGAATCGGCCATGGCTTGTCAGGCTCTGCAGTGAGCCTTGCCATGGTGCCGGGGCAGCGCCGGCGGTGCTGCGGGAGAAAGAGGCTAAACGCCGCCGTTCTCTGGCCATGGCGTGCTGCCATGGCCGCGTGGGCGCAGCTTAGAAACCCAAGCTGGCCAGCAGGTCGTCGACCTCGCCCTGGTTACTGACCACGTCGGTGCGACCTTCTGGGTTCACCACGGGGCCGGCCAGCACGTTGGGGTCGACCTTCTCGCGCTGCTCTGGCGGCACGATGCTGACCAGCAGCTTGACCAGGCTGTCTTCCAGGTCGTTGGCCAGGGTCACCACCTTGGCCACTACCTGCCCTGTGAGGTCGTGGAAGTCCTGCGCCATCATGATGTCGGTCAGGTGACCGTCGACGCGGGATGTGCGTTCTTCCACGTCCTGCACGAAGTTCAGCACCGCGCCACTGGCCACGGCCTTGACCGGGTTTTCCACCAGCGCTGCAGCGATGGCGCGCGTGGCTTCGGAAATGTGCGTTTGGTCGGCCTTGGCCTGATCGACCGAGTTGAGCACCTTGTTGGCAGCCTCGGCCGTTTTGGTGGCAATGTAGGTCAGGCGGCTGCGCGCATCAGGCAGACCGTCTGTGGCGATCTGCAGCTTGGGCATCACGCCCAGCTGCGACATGGTGTCGTGCAGCAGTCGCGTGATGCTGCCGATCTGCTGAAACACTTCGGGCGATACGCTCAGCACAGGCGGCTGCAAGTTCTTGGCATCTTCCATCTTCATGGCTCTTCTTCCTTTTTAGGCTGTGGCCGCAAGCTTCTGCAGGATCTTCAACATCTTCTCTTCCAGCGTCGCCTTGGTGAAGGGCTTGACGATGTAGCCAGCCGCACCGCTTTGCGCTGCCAGCACGATGTCTTCCTTGCGCGCTTCGGCCGTCACCATCAGCACCGGCAAATGCTTCAGGCTGGTGTCGGCCTTGATGGCCTTGAGCAGATCGAAACCGTTCATGTTGGGCATGTTGATGTCGGAGACCACGAAGTCGTACTTCTGTGCCTTCAGCATCTGCAGCGCCACGGCACCGTCTTCGGCCTCATCGGCGTTGTTGCAACCCATTTCCTTGAGCAGGCCGCGCACGATGCGCCGCATGGTGGAGAAGTCGTCGACGATGAGGAACTTGAGATCGGTGGGCGTGGTCATGGGTGAAGCCTCGAAAGGTGGCGCGCAGAAACTGCCGCAGTGATGGTGGATTTATCGGTTGCCCGAAGCAGGACTTGAGGGGCCCGGTGCCTCGAGCTGAATTTCTGGCTCGGACGTCTGCAGCGCGTCGCGGAAGATGCGTTCTTCGGACTCACGGTTCATCACGATCAGGCTGATGCGACGGTTCAACGGCGAGCCGGGGTCTTGGCGGTCGTAGGGGGTGCTGGCAGCCAGACCTTGCACGCGCAACACCTGATCGAATGGCAAGCCGCCAGTGACCAGTTCACGCCTTGAAGCATTGGCGCGGTCTGCACTCAGCTCCCAATTGCCGTAGCCGCGCTCGCCCGCAGAAAAACGCATGGCATCGGTGTGCCCTTCCAGCGTCAGGCGGTTGGGCACTTCTGACAACACGGCCCCCAGTTCGCGCAACAGGTCGCGCATGTAGGGCTGCACCTCGGCGCTGCCGCTGGCGAACATGGGCCGACCTTCCTGGTCGGTGATCTGAATGCGCAAGCCGTCAGCCACCATGTCCAGCCTGATCTGACCCAGCATGGCTTCGAGCTTGGGGTTGGCGGCGAGCTTTTTTTCGATCTTCTCTTTCAGTTGCTCCAGCCGCGCCGCTTCGGCGCGGATCTGCTCGGCCTTGAGCACGCGCAGGTTGATGGTGGCCCGATCTGCCGGGGTCTCGCCGCGCTTGACCTGCCCTGTGGTGCGCGTCAAGTCCTGCCCGCCGCCCTTGATGACGTGGGAAGAGTCGCCAGAACCCGATCCGCTGGACAGCAACGCCAGCTTCAGCGGGCTGCCGAAGTAGTCGGCGATGCCTTTCTTGTCGCCTTCGGTGGTGCTGCCCAGCAGCCACATCAGCAGAAAGAAAGCCATCATCGCCGTCACGAAGTCGGCATAGGCAATCTTCCAAGCACCGCCATGCGTGGCGTGCCCGCCCTTCTTGACGCGCTTGATGATGATCGGCTGCAGCTTCTTTGCGTCACCGGCCATATGGAGCCCCCAGGCTTGTCGCTACACGCCTTCGCCACCCCCCAGGGGACCTCAGGCCATGGGCCGGCAAAGCCGGACTCATGCCTGTCCTTGACTCTCTCATGGCCGTCACTTCTTGCCCTTCACGTGGCTTTCGAGTTCGGCGAATGTCGGGCGGGCGGTGCTCAGCAGCACCTTGCGGCCGAACTCGATGGCCACTTGGGGCGCGTAGCCCTGCATGCTGGCCAGGAGCGTGGTCTTGATGCATTGCAACTCCTTGCCGCTTTCTTCAACCTTCTGTTCCAGCAGGCCAGCCATCGGTTCAGCAAAAGCGTAGGCCAGCAAAATGCCCAGAAAGGTGCCCACCAGGGCCGAGCCGATCATGGCGCCCAGCACGGCGGGGGGCTGGCCCACGCTGCCCATGGTCTTGATCACGCCCAGCACGGCAGCCACGATGCCGAAAGCCGGCAGGCCACCCGCCACACGCTGGATGGCGGCCACAGGCGCATGGGCCTCGTGGTGATGGGTTTCGATCTCGCTGTCCATCAGCGATTCGATCTCGTGGGCATTGAGGTTGCCCGAAACCATCATGCGCAGGTAGTCGGTGATGAATTCGGTGACGTGGTGGTCGTTGCCCACGCCCGGGTATTTTTGAAACAGCGGGCTGCTGTGCGGGTCTTCAACGTCCTTTTCGATGGACATCAGCCCTTCTTTGCGCGCTTTTTGCAGGATGTCGTACATCAGCGCCAGCAATTCCATGTAGCGCGCCTTGGTGTACTTGCTGCCCTTGAAGCAGCTCAGGGCGCTGGCGATGGTTGCCTTGATCACCGTCATCTGGTTGTTGACCAGGAAAGCACCCAGCGTGGCGCCGCCGATCATCGCCATCTCCCAGGGCAAGGCTTTCATGATCGGGCCCATGTTGCCGCCGTGGGCAATGAACGTCCCAAAGATGCAAACGAGTACGACGGCCCAACCAATGATGACGAACATGAGATGACGGCTTCCGACAGATTCGCCGCATCGACACTGGCGCGCGGTATGGCAGGTTTATCGGCAGCCGGCGGCCATGGTTGAGCGATCAAGTGGCTTGAGGTAGAGCCAGACCGGCCTGCCGGCCACACCTGGCAGTCGCAGCGTGGGCGCCACACCGGGCACTTCGAATTCCAGGCTGGCCAGCCAGCCGCCGCCGGGCAACTCGCGCATGGCCTTGGCGTGGGCGCGGGCCATGGATTCAGGCCGCTGGAACACATAGATCAGCTCATGGCGCGACCAGTCCGACGCCCACAAGTCACCGCCTTGCACACGAGCCCAGGGGCAGCACCAGCTGGCCGCCCAGCGCAACGGCCGGCTGCGCTCGACACCGTGTACGACAGCCTGCGGAAATGCCAGCCGCAGTTCACGCAGCCCATGGCCCAGGCCGCAGCCGGCGTCCATCACCGACTGCGGCGGACTGTCCAGCGTGGCCTCATTCAGCCCGCGCAACGCACCTTGCGGCGTAGGGAACCAGGGCGCGTCGCGCCAGGCCGACAACGGATAAAGCAACAGAAGCAGCAGAACCGCCACACCCCAAACCCAAGCCGGCCACGCCGGCAAGCCCATCAGGGCCAGGCTGGCCAGGGGAAAACCGACTGCAGCCAGCCCTTGGCGCCAACGACCGCGACAAGCCAGAGCCAAAGCCCCCGCCGCCACCAGTCCGGCCAGCCAGGCAGGCCCAGCGCCAGCGCCCAGCAGCGCTGCCACGCGCCAGACGGCAAAACCCGTGGCCCAGCACAGCACGGCTGGCAAAGGCCAGGGCCAGTCGGCCAGCGGCAGGGGCAGCAAAAGCTTCATGCGGGCAGTGTGGCCGGCAGCAGCCTCGGGCGATCGGCCGAGAAAGGCGATGGCGGCGCACTTCACGGCGCGAACCGAAAGCGCGCGCGCCTAGCGCAGCGCCATCAGCCGCTCATGCGGCGGGCGCACTTTCACTGAATCCACCGGCACGGCACTTTTCACGATGTAGCGCTTGTCCATGGTGTCGCGTACGGCGGGCTCCATCAACACATTGCCGCTGGCGCTGACGAGCGAAGCCACCAGCGGCAGATTGGCACGCCGCCCGCGCGCCACGACGATGCCGATCTCGCCGCTGGCCAGCTCCACGAAACTGCCAGGCGGGTACAAGCCCACGGCCCTCAGCAGCGCGCCACCAATCTCATCGGGCACCCCGGCCGGGCCCAGGCAGGCCTCGCGCGCAGCCTGCACTGGCGACATTGGCCGGCGGCTGCTGCGGCGGCTGAGCTTGGCCACGAAGATGTCTACCCGGCGCAGCAGTCTGGCCAGTTGCCTGGGTGGCGGCAAGCTGGCCAGCGGCAGCGCGCCGCCGCTGGCGTCGTGGTGCAGGCGCACCACTTCCAGCCACAGCGGGTCGGCCAGCCCGGCCTCGCGCAGCAAGGCAGCGCTGGCTTCGGCATGGCCGTCGATCTCGGCGCGAACCGCAGGCGTCACGGGCAAATCGTTGGCAGCCAGTTGGTCCTGCAACCGGTGCATGCCGACGTTCATGGTCAGAGCCGCCAGGCTGAGCGCATCGATCCAGGGCACCGGCCAGTCCAGCAGGGGTGCTGCCTGCTCGCACATCTGCATCGTCAGCATGGCATGGTGGCTGCTGTACTTGGTGGTGGAGTGCGCGGCTTCGTAAACGCCGTGGTACAGCGCGGCATCAGGACGCCGGAGCAACAGCGCGCGGGCGCGCTCGAGCAGGGCCAGCAGGCGTAGCTGCCAGTCGCTCACGGAGCTCACGTCGCGCAGCAAGGCATCGAGCTGAGCTATCAACGCGTCCCACTGCTCGGGCAGGCTCATCGCGCGGGCCGGGCGCGCATCCTTGCTTTCGGGCTCGGGATTCACGGCAGCCACTTGCGACAGCGTGCCCCCCTGGCGAATGACCACGTCCATCGCTGCTTGCAGCCGACGCATCCATTCGGCCGATTCGGATTCGTCGGCGAAAAGCGATTGTGTCGACAACAGATGCAGCTGCTGTTCTGTCTCGATGGACTCCCCGGCTGCCAGCAACAACCGCCCCGTGGCGTCGCGCAGCCCGAAGGGCAGCGGCTTGTCGCGCCGCAGGTACTGCACTGAAAACGCAACGAGCTTCACAACATGGGTGCCAGGATCAGCCGTGACAGGGGGATGCCCGCAGGTGGTTCAAATATCGACTGCGACCCTCGCGACTTGAGTCTTGGTTGGATACAAAAGATCCAGCCAAAAAAAACGGGCCACCAGGGGCCCGTTGAAAGCACAGAAAACTGTGCCAGGAGGAGACTTGCATTCGGTACTTGATCTCGTTCTTCGATAATTATCGACACCAGCCTGCTGTTGCTTGAGGTCAACCTCGCGCCAAAAAGTTCAATGTGCGAGATGAACTGCTTGCGGCTCGTGCGATTCATCACAGTCCTTGCGGCCCAACTGCAACGAGCCAGCGAGCTTGCCCTTGCCGGCCCGTGCCGGCGGGTTGCACAAGCCGCAAACAAAGTGCCGCGACATCTCGTGCGGATGCGTGACGTAGTGGCCACCGCACTTGCTGCACTCGGTCATCGTCAACATGCCGTTGTCCACAAACTTCACCAGACGCCAAGCGCGCGTGACGCTAAGCAGCGGCTCCAGACCGTGCGTCTGGATTTGTTCGGTGTAGAGCTGATAGGCCTTGATGACGTTGTCGATCTCGTCCAGCGCAGCGGCCTTGTTCAGGTATTCGTGGATGTTCAGGAACAGGCTGGAATGGATGTTCGGCTGCCAGGTCATGAACCAGTCTGTGGAAAACGGCAGCTGGCCCTTGCTGGGACTCTTGCCCGCAACTTCCTTGTACAGACGCAGCAACCGCTCGTAGCTGAGGTCGGTTTCGCTTTCCAGCACCTGCAACCGAGCACCCAGGTGAATCAGGGTGACAGCGCGTTCGATCTGCCGGGCTTCGGTGAGGATGCTCTTGTTACGGGCCATGATGTTCTCCGTCCTGAAAAAATTTGAAAAAGCGCTAAGCAGACAGCAGCGGAAAGACCAAGCCACCCGCGCGGATCCGGCTCCGACGGTCCGCAGCGGGGCGCGCCCTCGGGGGGCAGCGACCGCAGGGAGCGTGGGGGCCTGCGTTCATGCGGCTTCTTGGTGCCGCCCGGCGAGCAGGATGGATGCGTGAAGGCGGCTGAGGCCGTCGTTGGCGGCACCCTTGCCATGGCTGGTAAGCAGATTCCAGACGATGTCGTCGTCCATGCGGAAACGGCACAGCAAGGTGCTGCCGCCGGCGATCTTCATCATCTGCGCCGGCGTCAGCGCCGAGATCAGCACAGCGGTTTCCTCGCTCACGCCCAGGCGGTACAGCGCCTGTTCACGGTCGCTGCGGATGAGGCTCTGGGCCAGCATCAGGTACGACAGATTGGCTTCGCGGATTTCGGCAAGGACTTGTTCAGGGCTCATTGAGAAGGTCTCCAGTCGGTGTCAGGTGGCGGGGTATGAAACAGACTGTAGGTCTTGGAAATGGGCTGTCACATCAGGCCATTTCCGTCGCTTGAGTCCCGCTTGCACCCGCATTTCTGTAGGGCAAACTCCTACATGGCGGGGCGTGCGTGAACTGGGTCACGCTGGGTTCGTCTGGCGCTGATGCGTACTGGCAATCAGCTCAGCAAAAGGTGGCTGACCTCCGCGGCATTCAGCCGGCAGATGTCACGGGCGCGCTGAACCGCCAAACGGAGTCATTCGGGCGCCATGCCGCGGCCGATCAAGCCCTGTCGATGCGCGCGTAGGCGCTGTGGTTGTGGATGGACTCGAAGTTCTCCACTTCCACGCTGTAGCGCCCGATTCGCGGGTCGGCATTCAGGCGCAGCGCCACATCGCGTACCAGGTCTTCGACGAATTTCGGGTTCTCGTAGGCGTGCTCGGTGACCCACTTCTCGTCACTGCGCTTGAGCATGGGCCAGATTTCGCTGGAGGCTTCGTCTTCAGCGAATCGCACCAGTTCATGCCATTCCACGGGCTGCAACGTTTCCACGCGCATGGTCACCAGAGAGCGCTGGTTGTGCGCGCCATAGTCTGAAATTTCTTTCGAACAGGGGCACAGGCTCTTCACCGGCACGGCCACTTCGGTGAACACCGCCGCCGTGCCGGCCCGGGTTTCAGCCACCCAGCGGCCCTGGTAATCCAGCAGGCTCTGCACGCCAGACACGGGTGCACGCTTGCGGATGAAGAAACTGAAAGCCGCTTCGATGCGGCCTTCAGCGGCCCCCAGCTTGTCCAGCATGGCGGCGTGAAGCGTGCGCAGACCGGCAGCATCCAGGGCTTGGCCCGACAAGGCCAGCGCGTCCAGCCAGGCAATGAAGCGCGACATGTGCGTGCCCTTTTGCTCGGCCGGCAATGCCACGTCCAGCGACCAGATGGCCGCGGTCTGCTGCACCTGGCCTGCCACGCGCAACGTCAGCGGGTAGCGCACGTCCTTGATACCTACGCGCTGAATCGCCAGGTGGCGTTCGTCGCGGGCACTCTGGGTGTCGGGAATGTGCAGGGCGTCTGTCAACATGTTCATGGCAGCCAGAGCATCGCACGAAGCCCTGGGCCGGGAGGTCGCCAGGGTGTCACGACACCGTTCTAGACCTTTGAAGGCGCAATACCTGTCGATCAGGAATTGACTGCGGCCAGCGCCGGGCGCAACGCAAAGCGCTGGCGGATGGATTTCTCTATGCCTGCGGCATCCAGGCCATACATCGCCATCAGCTTGCCGGGGTCGCCATGCTCGGTGAAGATGTCGGGCAGGCCCAGGATCAGCAGCTGTTTGGCCACTCCGGCAGCAGCCAGGCATTCGGCTACGGCGCCGCCCGCACCACCCATGGTGCAGCCTTCTTCCACCGTGACCAGCACGTCGCAGTTGCGTGCCATCTGCAGCACCAGTTCGGCGTCCAGCGGCTTGACGAACCGCATGTCGGCCACCGACGCGTCCAGCGCTTCGGCGGCCTTCAGCGCTGGGTGCAGCAGCGTGCCGAAGGCCAGGATGCCGATGCGCGGCAGCCCTGGCAACTCCTTGCCGGCCGCGGTGCGACGCATCACGCCCTTGCCCCAGGGCCAGTAAGGCAGCCCGGCGTCCAGGGGCGCACCCACGCCAGTGCCGCGCGGGTAACGCACACCGGCCGGGCCGTCGTGGCGGAAGGCTGTTGTCAGCGCCTGGCGGCATTCGTTCTCGTCGCTGGGCACCAGCAATGCGCAGTTGGGGATGCAGCGCACAAAGGCGATGTCGTAGGCTCCGGCATGCGTGGGCCCGTCGGCGCCGACGATGCCGGCACGGTCCAGCGCAAACATCACCGGCAGGTTCTGAATGGCCACGTCGTGGATCAACTGGTCGTAGCCGCGCTGCAAGAAGGTGCTGTAGATCGCCACCACCGGCTTGAGCCCTTCACAGGCCAGGCCAGCGGCGAAAGTGACCGCGTGCTGTTCGGCGATGCCCACATCGTGATAGCGCTGCGGAAAACGCTTGTGGAATTCCACCATGCCCGAGCCTTCGCGCATGGCCGGGGTGATGGCCACCAGGCGCTCGTCAACAGCGGCCATGTCGCACAACCACTGGCCGAACACCTGCGTGAAGGTGGGCTGGCTGGGCGCGGCCTTGGTGAAGCCCACGGCGGGGTTGAACTTGCCGCTGGCGGCGTGGTACTTCACCGGGTCGGCTTCGGCCAGGTGGTAGCCATTGCCTTTCTTCGTCACCACGTGCAGAAACTGCGGGCCACGGCGGCTGCGCAGGTTTTCCAGGGTGGGAATCAGCGCGTCCAGGTCATGACCGTCGATGGGACCGACGTAGTTGAAGCCGAATTCCTCGAAAATCGTGCCGGGTACGACCATGCCTTTGGCGTGCTCTTCGAAGCGGCGTGCCAACTCAAACAGTGGTGGCGCGTTTTTCAGTACCGCCTTGGCACTTTCGCGCGCGGCCTCGTAGAAATTGCCGCTCATCAGGCGCGCCAGGTACTTGTTGAGCGCACCCACGGGCGGGCTGATCGACATGTCGTTGTCGTTCAGGATGACCAGAATGTCGGCGCTGACACCGGCATGCGGCACACCGGCGTTGTTCAGCGCTTCGAAGGCCATGCCCGCAGACATCGCGCCGTCTCCGATCACGGCAATGGCCTTGCGCTCTTCGCCCTTGAGCTTGGCGCCAAGCGCCATGCCCAAAGCGGCGCTGATGCTGGTGCTGCTGTGCGCCGTGCCGAAGGTGTCGTATTCGCTCTCGTCACGCCGCGGAAACCCGGCGATGCCGTCAATCTGGCGCAGGCTGTGCATGCGGTCGCGCCGGCCAGTCAGGATCTTGTGCGGATAGGTCTGGTGGCCCACGTCCCACACGATGCGGTCGTACGGTGTGTTGAAGACATGGTGCAGAGCCACCGTCAGCTCGACCGTGCCCAGGTTGCTGCCCAGATGGCCGTTGCCGACTTCGCTGACCGTCTTGATCACGAAATCGCGCACCTCGGTGCACAACTGCTGCAGCTCGGGGCGAGAAAGCCGCTTCATGTCGGCGGGGCCGTCAATGCGGCTGAGCAGCGTTTTGGATTTCATCGTCAGTTCTCTCTCTGCACCACTTTGTCGGCCAACAGGGCCAGGGCCCCGGCGCGCGGGCCCAGGCCGCTGCTGCGCAGCGCCGCGTGGGCCTGTTCACGAAGCTCTTCGGCATGATGCCGTGCGGCTTCAAGACCCAGCACCGAAACAAAGGTGGGCTTGTTGTGGTTCAAGTCCTTGCCGGCTGTCTTACCCAGAGTCTCAGACGCCTGGGTGACGTCGAGGATGTCGTCCACGACCTGGAAAGCCAGGCCGATGGCAGCACCATAGTCTGACAGCGCTTCATGCACGGCCGCCGTGGCCTGCCCGCAGGCCGCGCCCATGATGACGCTGGCCTGCAGCAAGGCGCCCGTCTTGCGGCGGTGCATGTCGCGCAACGCCACTTCGTCCAGCGTACGGCCGATGCTGGCCAGGTCGATGGCCTGCCCGCCGGCCATGCCCGAGTGGCCGGCCGCGCGCGCCAGCAAGCCCACCAGGCGAGCCTGCAGCGCGGGCTCAACATCGCGCTCAGGTGTCAGCACCTCGAAGGCCAGCGCCTGCATCGCGTCACCCGCCAGCATGGCCTGGGCCTCGCCAAACTGCACGTGTACCGTAGGTTTGCCGCGACGCAGCACATCGTTGTCCATGCAGGGCATGTCGTCATGCACCAGCGAATAGGCGTGGATCAATTCGACTGCCACCGCAGCGCGCAAGGCCGCCTCAGTATGACCATCCAAAGCTTCGCAAGCAGCCATCACCAGCAGCGGACGCAATCTCTTGCCGCCGTCCAGCACGCCGTAGCGCATGGCCAGGCCCAGTCTGGCGGGGGCCTGTTCCGGCACCCAGCGTTGCAAAGCGTTTTCCACCATGTTCTGGCACTGTGAAGCCCAGGCGTTGAAGTCGGCGGCGTTCATTCGGATGTCCAGTTCTTCAACTGGCCGTCTTCGAGCAGCTTGACCTGGTCTTCCACGCTTTGCAGCTTGCTGCGGCACAGGGCCAGCAACTCTGCGCCGCGCCTGTAGCCGTCGAGAAGTTCGTCCAGCGGCATCTGCCCGGCTTCCATTTGCTGCACCAGGCGATCCAGCTCGCTCACCGCTTGCTCGTAGCTCACCGCTTGCTCGTAACTCACGGGCAGCCCCGAAGACGTGGGCGCGGAGCTGGCGCTGGCGGGAGGGATGGCGACTGAAGGACTGCGCGGCATTTCGTTTGGTGAAATCTCAAGAGGCATTCTAGACAAAGGGCCAGCGAGAACAGCCCCCTGCGTGGCCTGTTGTGACGGCTTGCGACCAGCCCGCAATGCGGGGGCAGCAGCGCCAGAGCCCGTCAGAAGGCCACAAAAGGGGGCGGCGGGTAGAATCGATGCCCTGTCAGCGGCCTGTCGCGCTGGCATCTTGTCTGGCCCTTACCCGCACGCACCGAACACCGCGCCTGCGGGGACAGCGCCAGGTTTTTTCAGCCACCCGCAGGGCCACCGGGTGGCAAGGTCGATTTCCAATCCATGGAGGATCCATTCGGATCATGTCGGACCTGAGCCTCAGTCTCCAAGCTCTTGAACGTAGTCGTTCCCCTCTCCCAGTCTCCAGTTACTTCGACGAGACGCTGTTCCAGCAGGAACGGGAGCGCGTCTTGCACCATGGCCCGCGCTACTTGGGCCATGCTCTGGCTGTGCCCGAAGCGGGTGACTACCAGGCCTTGCCGCAGGAAGGGCAGGGGCGCGCGCTCGTGCACACGAAGGACGGCATCGAACTGGTTTCCAACGTCTGCCGCCACCGGCAGGCGGTGATGCTGCAGGGCCGTGGCTCGACGAAAGCAGACCCACACCAGCCCGGCCACATCGTCTGCCCGCTGCACCGCTGGACTTACGACCTGCACGGCACGCTCGTGGGTGCGCCGCACTTCCCGCAAGACCCCTGCCTGAACCTGCGCAACTACCCCGTGCAGAACTGGCATGGCTTGTTGTTTGAAGGCAACGGTCGCGATGTTGTAGGGGATTTGGCCAAGCTGGGGCCCAAGGCCGAACTGGATTTCAGCGGCTTCGTCTTCGACCGCGCCCACGTGCATGAATGCGCCTACAACTGGAAGACCTTCATCGAGGTCTACCTGGAGGACTACCACGTCGGCCCGTTCCACCCCGGCCTGGGGCAGTTCGTCACCTGCGACGATCTGCGCTGGGAATTCGGCCAGCACCACTCGGTGCAGACGGTGGGCGTGGCGCACGCGCTGGAACGCCCGGGGTCGGCCGTGTACCAGCGCTGGCACGACGCCGTGCTGGCCTACCGCAACGGGGTGCCGCCCGAGCAAGGCGCGATCTGGCTGACCTACTACCCCACCGTGATGGTCGAGTGGTACCCGCATGTGCTGGTGGTTTCCACGCTCTTCCCACGCGGGCCGCGACACACCACCAACCTGGTCGAATTCTTCTACCCTGAAGAAATCGCGGCTTTCGAGCGCGAATTCATCGAAGCCCAGCAGGCCGCCTATCTGGAAACCAGCAGGGAAGACGACGAGATTGCATTGCGCATGGACGCCGGCCGGCAGTGCCTGCACGAACGCGGCGACGACGACGCCGGGCCGTACCAAAGCCCGATGGAAGACGGCATGCAGCAGTTCCATGAGTGGTATCGCCGCGAGATGCGTTCTGGCGGCTTGCGCACACCGACAACGCCGAGCCAGCGCATCTGAAACGCAGCGCCCCGCTTTTGATGCTGGGTGCGTCGCTGCTTTTTGCACTGATGGGCGCCGGCGTGAAACTCGCCTCGGCCACGTACGGCGCGGGCGAGATCGTCTTTTTCCGCGCTGCAGTGGGCTTGCTGGTCATGGGTGCCGTATTGCGCCTGCGCGACATACCGGCCGCTACACCTGTGCCAGCCATGCACTTCTGGCGCAGCCTGTGCGGTGCCACCGCGTTGTGTTTGTGGTTCTACGCCATCGGCGGGCTGCCACTGGGCACAGCCGTGACCTTGAACTACATGTCGTCGGTGTGGATCGCGCTTTTCCTGATCGGCGGCGCAGCCCTGCTGGCTGCACCGGGCAGCCAGAACAGCATCGATGGGCGGCTGGTGGCTTCGGTGCTGGCGGGATTCGCCGGCGTGGCCCTGGTGCTGCGGCCCACGCTGGCGCAAGATCAGCTCTGGCATGGCCTGTGCGGCCTGCTCTCCGGCATGTTGGCGGCGATGGCCTACCTGCAGGTCAGCGCCCTGGGCCGCGCAGGCGAGCCCGAAGAGCGCGTGGTGTTCTACTTTTCGCTGGGCGGCATGCTGGCGGGCCTGGGCGTGGCCTGGGTCAGCAGCGGCAGCCTGGAAGCGCTTACGCGGCACACGGCTTATGGTCTGGCGCTGCTGGTGGGTATCGGCCTGCTGGCCACGGGCGCGCAGTGGATGCTCACCCGCGCCTACGCCATCGGCAACGCCCTGGCCAACTCGGCCCTGCACTACACGGGCATCGTTTTTTCGTTCGCGCTCGGCGTCTGGCTTTTCGATGACCCGGTGACCCTGCAGGCCCTGGCTGGCATGGCACTGATCATCGTGGCCGGTTTGTCTTCGACCATGCTGCGCAGCAAACTCGTGCGCAGCCACACGCCAGCCAACGACACTTGAGCTTTGTTGCCGGAGCACCATCGCCATGCAAACCCTGATCTCTGCACATGACTTGCTGGGCCTGCAAACCCAAGGGCAAGATCTGGTGCTGCTGGACTGCAGCTTCGACTTGGCCGACCCTGCCGCCGGCGAGCGACTATTTGCCGCCAGCCACTTGCCAGGCGCGCAGTACGCGCACCTGGACCGCGACCTCTCGGGCCCGCAGGCGCCTGCTGGCCAGCCTTCGCGCGGCCGCCACCCCTTGCCGGCCTTCGACCGCTTTGCTTCCACTGCTGCCGGTTGGGGCGTGGCGCCTGGCGTACGCGTGGTGGTGACCGACAACCAGGGCGGCACTTTCGCAGCACGCGCCTGGTGGCTGCTGCAATGGCTGGGGCACAAAGAAACGGCTTTGCTCGATGGCGGGCCTGCCGCCTTTGTCGCCGCAGGCGGCCAGTTGACAGCCAAACCGGCACTGCCGCGCAGTCGAGCGCCCTACCCGGCCAACGCACCCGCCATGCCCACGGTGGACAGCGCCCGGCTGCTGGCCGACCTGTCATTGACAGCGGTGGTCGATGCGCGCATGCCCGCAAGGTTTCGCGGCGACAGTGAACCGCTGGACGCCGTGGCCGGCCACATCCCCGGGGCCATCAACCGCTTCTTCAAAGACAATCTGCTGCCCGACGGCCGCTTCAAGCCAGCCGAGACGCTGAGAGCCGAGTTCAACGCCCTGTTGCCTGAAGGCCGCCCGGTGGTACAGCAATGCGGCTCGGGCGTGACGGCCTGCCACAACCTGCTGGCGATGGTGCAGGCGGGCTTGGGTGTGAGCGCGCTGTATCCGGGCTCCTGGAGCGAATGGTGCAGCGATCCGTCCAGGCCGGTGGCCCAAGCGCCCGTGGTGCCTGTGTTGCCTGTGGCGCCTGTGGCGCCTGTGGTGCTGATACCGAAAGCTTGACCCGCATCAAGACCTGAGCGCAGCATCCAGAGAAACTGTGCCTGGCGCACCAACATCCTTGCAGGAGACCCGCATGTACAAAAGCATTCTCTTCCCCACCGACGGCAGCGACATCACGCGCAAGGCGCTGAAGTCGGCCGTCGAACTGGCGCGCCTGACGGGCGCGCAGCTGCATGTGCTGGCAGTGAAGGAGCCCTTCCCGTACAGCGCCATTTCCGAGATGCAGCCGGTGCCACCGCAAGATTTCTACGACGCGCAGGAGCGCGTGGCCTCGTCACGCGTGAAAGAGGCGCTGACGGCAGCGCAGGCCGCTGGCATCAGCGCGCATGGCGAAACAGTGGAAGCCATTCACCCCTGGGAAGCCATCCTGGAACAAGCCAAGGCCCACCAGTGCGACCTGGTGGTCATGGCCTCGCACGGCCGTCGTGGCGTCAGCGCCTTGTTGCTGGGCAGTGAAACGCAGAAGGTGTTGACCCACAGCACCTTGCCCGTGCTGGTGATGCGCTGAGCCCTGAGAACTGCGCCGTTTCAGTGCGCGTGGCCGTGCAGCAACTCGCGCGACACCAACACCAGCGCCAGGCCCGCGCCCAGCCAGGCCACCTGGCCCAGCGTTTCACGCCAGGACAGGCGCTGCTGCAATTGCGGCAGCAGGTCGGCCACGGCCACGTAGATGAAGCTGCTGGAAGCCACCACCAGCAAGTAGGGCAGCATCGATTGCCAAGGCCCGACGAGAAAGTAGCCGGCCACGCCGCCGGCCACTGCGGCCATGCCCGACAAGGCATTGAAGAACAAGGCCCTGGCACGCGAAAAGCCGGCGTTGAGCAGCACGATGTAGTCGCCAGCTTCCTGCGGAATCTCATGCGCTGCCACAGCCAGCGCCGTGGCCACGCCCAGCCGGGTGTCGACCAGGAATGCCGCAGCAATGATGACGCCGTCGCAGAAGTTGTGCACCGCGTCGCCCACGAGCACTGAATAACCACCGCGGCCGGCCTGTTGGGCGTCGAAATGGTGGTGGTGGTCGTGCCCGTCGCCCTCGTGGTGGTGCACGTGCCGGTAAAGCTCAGCTTTTTCCAGCAGCCAGAAAAACAGCAGCCCCGCCAGCAGTGTGCTGAACAGGGCTTGCGGCGAAGCGCCACTCTCGAAAGCTTCTGGCAGCACATGCAACAGCGATGTGCCCAACAACACGCCAGCCGACAGGCTGATCATGCTTTTGACGACTCGGCTGAGCACCGCAATGGACATGGCGGCTGCCGCAAAAACGGACAGCAGGCCGCCAATCGCCGTGGCGGCAATGATGTAGGCAAGGGTCATGCAGGGATGCTACCGATCCTGTCGAGCCTCAATCCATGCCGTCGTACTGTCATGTCAGGCCACGTTCAAGCCACGCCATTCGCCTTGAACCACTCCAGCGCGCGCTTCCAGCCGTCTTCAGCCGCTTCCTTGCGAAAGCTGGGCCGGTAGTCGGCATGGAAGGCATGCGGCGCGTCGGGGTAGATGACGAACTGGCTTCTTTGCGCGGCTGCGTTGCCGGCGGCCAGCGCCTTTTTCATGGCCTCCACGCTTTCCAGCGGAATGCCCGTGTCCTTCTCGCCATACAGCCCCAGCACCGGGCCGGCCAGCTTGCCCGCCACGTCCACCGGGTGCGTGGGCGCCAAAGGTGAAGCGGCGCCCACCAGACGGCCATACCAGGCTACGCCGGCCTTGATTGTGGGGTTGTGCGCGGTGTACATCCAGGTGATGCGCCCGCCCCAGCAGAAGCCCGTGATGCCGGCCTTGCTGGTATTGAAGCCCTGGCCCTTGGCCCAGGCCAGCGTGGCGTCCAGGTCGGCCATGACCTGAGCGTCGGGCACCTTGCTGATGACCTCGGTGATCAGCTTGGCGACTTCGCCGTAAGAACCCGCGTCGCCCTGGCGGATGAACATCTCGGGCGCGATGGCGCAGTAGCCGGCCTTGGCGAAACGGCGCGCCACGTCAGCGATGTACTCATGCACGCCGAAGATTTCGCTGATGACCAGGATCACAGGCGCGTTGGGCTTGTTGGCCGGCGCTGCGCGGTAGGCGGGCATCTTGAAGTCGCCCACGGGAATCATCACCTCGCCCACCACCAGGCCCTGGCTGTCGGTCTTGATCACCGATTGCGCCATCACCGGCAGCACAGCCGCAGCAAAGCCAGTGCCCACGGCACGCTGCATGAACTGGCGACGGTCAGGCGCGCTGTCGGCCAGGCCGGTGCGGGGCACCAAGGTGTCGAAATCTTCCCGGTTGGGCATGTTCATCGCGGTCTCCTGAGGTGGAAAAGATTCCAGGATTGTGCCGGCCGTGCGGGCAAACCCTGGAATCCGATGGGCACAATCGCCCGATGCAAGAACGCGCCACTCTCGGCGGCCCGCTGGCCGCCATCGACATGGGCTCGAACAGCTTCCGCCTGGAACTGGCCCAGCTGCAACACGGGCGTTATCGCCGCATCGACTACCTGAAAGAAACCGTGCGCCTGGGCGCCGGACTGGACGGCAACGGCCAGCTCACCGAAGAAGCGGTGCAGCGCGGCCTGGCCTGTCTGCGCCGCTTCGCCGGCCGACTGACCGGTTTTGCGCCGATGCAGGTGCGCGCCGTGGCCACGCAAACGCTGCGCGAGGCGCGCAACCGCAACGCCTTCCTGCTGCGCGCACAGGAAGCGCTGGGCTATCCGATCGAAGTGATTTCAGGCCGCGAAGAAGCACGGCTGATCTACGCCGGCGTAGCGCAGATGCAGCCCAGCGACGACCGCTGTCTGGTCATCGACATCGGCGGGCGGTCGACCGAGCTCATCCTGGGCCAGGGCCGCGTGCCGCAGGTGGCTGAAAGCTACAGCGTGGGCTGCGTCAGCCTGTCGATGCGATTCTTCAGTGACGGCAAGCTGACCGAGGCCGCCTTCCGCGCTGCGCAGGTGGCCGCTGGCGCCGAACTGGAAGAAGCGCTGCAGCCTTTCGCGGGCGACCTGTGGGACCGCGCGCTGGGCTCTTCGGGTACGGCGGGCGCCGTCGCTGGGCTGCTGCAGGCGTCAGGCGTGAGCGACGGTCGCATCACGCCGGCCGGCTTGCGCTGGTGCATCGGCCAGTGCATCGCTGCAGGCAGCCTGGACCGCTTGTCATTGCCCGGCCTGAAGCCAGAACGCCATGCGGTGCTGCCGGGCGGGCTGGCCATTCTTTACACACTGGCAGCGCACTTCGACATCCATACGCTGTGGCCGGCCAAAGGCGCCTTGCGCCAGGGTGTGATCGTTGACCTGAACGAACGCATCGAAGCCCAGCAACGCAACCGCCCTGGCGACATGCGCGATGCCTCGGTGGTTGAACTGCAGCACCGTTTTGCCGTGGACACTGGCCAGGCTGCACGTGTGGCTTCCGTGGCGCTGGCTTTGTTCGACGGCGCAGTGCCCGGGCAGCAGTCAGCAGCCAGTGCCAGTGCAAATTCCGATGCCGAGGTGCGACGCGAGCTGGCTTGGGCTTGCGCCCTGCACGAGATGGGCCAGATGGTCTCGCACCACGACCACCACAGGCACAGCGCCTACCTGCTGGCGCATGTGGACGCGCCCGGGTTTTCGCAAAGCCAGCAGCGCCGCATCGGCGACCTGGTGCTGGCGCAGCGCGGCGGCCTGCGCAAGATCGAACCGCAACTGGCGAGCGAAGCGTTTGCCTGGCAGGTGATGTGCCTGCGCCTGGCGGTCATCAAGTGCCATGCGCGTGGCGAGGTCAGCCCCCGCGCGCTGAGCCTGCGCTCACGCAGCCGCGAAGCCAGTCTGCTCTATCAACCCGGCTGGGCTGATGACCATCCGCGCACGCTGTACCTGTTGCGGGAAGAGGCCGAAGTGTGGGCGCGCAACGGCACGCTGAAGCTGGTTTTGCCGACCTGAGTTCGCAAAAAGACGTCAAGTCAGGTCGGGCCCGACAACGGCGTGCAACACCACCTGCAGCTGCCCTTCGCGTTCACGCGCACGCAGCCACCACGCGCCGCCTTTCTTCACCGCCCAGGCCTGCGCCTGGCCAGACACCAGGTAAGCTGCCACCAGACCCAGGGTGGGCTGGTGACCGACGACCAGAACAGGCTCGCGTGAATCGGGCCAGCGTGCAGCGTGCAACAAGCCTTCCACCGTGCCGTCGGGGGCCAGCGCGTCCAGCGTCTTGAACTTCCGGTCCAGGGCTTGCACGGTTTGCTGCGTGCGCCGTGCCGGGCTGGCCAGCACGCGGGCACTGCTGGGCAACTGCCGGTTCAGCCAGGCGGCCATGCGTTGAGCCTGGCGTTCGCCCTTGGGTGTCAGCGCCCTGTCCATGTCGTCTTGCACTTCGCGCGTCTCGAAAGCTTCAGCATGGCGCCACAAGATCATGTCCAAGTTTTTCTTCCTTGCATACAAGCATGCTCAGGCATGCTTAGGCATAGCGGACCATCAGCGCCTGCTGCGCACTGGCGCCCTGGCCATCTTCTGGCCCGACGCGGCGATATCTGCCCACGCTGTCCAGCACCCAAGCTTCTTTCTCGTCGTACAGATAAGGCACCAGTGCCTCGTCGATGACGCGCTGGCGCAGAACCGGGTCGCGCACAGGCCAAGCCAGCTCAATGCGGCGGAACATGTTGCGGCTCATCCAATCAGCGCTGCTGAGGTAGAGCACTTCGTCTTCGTCTTTTTCGCCCCAGCGAAAGTACAGCACGCGCGTGTGTTCCAGAAAGCGGCCGACAACGGAACGCACGCGGATGTTGTCGGTGTGCCCCGCGAGCCCCGGTGGCAGCATGCAGGCGCCACGCACGATCAGGTCGATGCTGGCGCCGGCCTGGCTGGCTTCGGACAAGCCGTTGATGAGCGCGGGGTCTGTCAGCGCATTGACCTTGACGACGATGCGCGCCGGCCGGCCAGCGCGTGCTGCATCGGCCACCTGGCGCATGTGCCGCATGCAGCGGCGGTGCAGCAGCAGTGGCGCCGTCACCAGTTGCTGCGGTGCTTTCACCCGCGTCTGGCTGGCCAGTTGCAGGAAGACGGCATCGGCATCCGCAGTGAGGCCGGGGTCGGCGGTGAGAAAGCCGATGTCGGTGTACATGCGCGCCGTCTTCGGGTTGTAGTTGCCCGTGCTCAGGTGCGCGTAGCGGCGCAGACGGCCGCCTTCGCGGCGCGTCACCAGCAACATCTTGGCGTGCGTTTTCAGGCCGACGATGCCGTAGACCACCTGGGCGCCGACGGCTTCCAGGCGTTCGGCCCAGTTGATGTTGGCTTCTTCGTCGAAGCGGGCTTTCAGCTCCACCACCGCCAGCACTTCCTTGCCCCGGCGCGCGGCCTCGATCAGCAGGTCGCCCAGCACGCTTTGTGCGCCCGTGCGGTAGATGGTCTGCTTGATGGCCAGCACATCGGGGTCGCTCACGGCTTCGCGCAGGAATTGCACCACCGGCTCGAAGCTCTGGAAAGGGTGGTGCAGCAGCACGTCGCGCTGGCGCAGCTGCGCGAAGATGGGCAAGCTGGGCACCAGGCAGTCGCCGGGCCAGCGCGGCTCGAAGGGTGGGAAGCGCAGGGTGTCGGGTGTGACATCGGCCTGCGCCTGGTCGATGAGCTGGTTCAGGCGCACCAGATTCACCGGGCCATTGACGCGGTACAGCGCCACTTCTGGCAACGCAAACTGCTGCAGCAAGAACTGGCTCAGCGTTTCAGGGCAGGTGCTGGTCACTTCCAGGCGGATGGCCTGGCCATAGTGGCGCGTGGTCAGGCCGCGACGCAAGGCCTGACGCAGGTTGGTGACATCGTCGCCATCCACTTCCAGGTCAGAGTTGCGGGTGACGCGAAACTGGCTGAAGGATTCCACCGTGCGACCGGGAAACAGTTCAGCCAGGTGTGCGCGAATCACGCTCGTCAGCAGCACGAAGCCCTGCTGGCCACCACACAGCGCGCGCGGCAGGCTGATGACGCGCGGCAGCACCCTGGGCACCTTGACGATGGCGATCTGGTTGTCGCGCCCGAAAGCATCACGGCCGTCGAGCCTGGCGATGAAGTTCAGGCTCTTGTTGGCCACCTGCGGGAAAGGGTGGCTGGGGTCCAGGCTGACGGGCACGAGCAGGGGCCGCACCTGTGCATCGAAAAACTGCGCCACCCAGTCGCGCTGAGCGGCGCTGCGTTCTGCATGGTTGATGACGACGATGCCGTGCTCAGCGAGCGCGGGCATCACCTGGTCGTTGAACACGGCGTATTGCTCGTCGATGAGCGTGTGCGCTGCCGCCGATACCGTGGCCAGGTCGGCTTGCGAACCGCTGCCACCGGGCAGGCGCATGGCTTCGATGTAGTCGGCCACGCGCACCTCGAAGAACTCGTCGATGTTGCTGCTGACGATGGTGACGTAGCGCAGCCGCTCCAGCAAAGGCACGTCTGCCCGACTGGCCTGGGCCAGCACGCGACGGTTGAATTGCAGAATCGAACGCTCGCGGTTCAGCAGGGGAAAGGCTTGTTCTGGCATCAGTCACAGTTTAGGCGCCTGACATGACGGCTTGGCTACCACCACGCGCCTTCGTCCCGCTCCCGCGTATCGAAGGTGCAATGAACCGCGCTGCAGCCAAACCACGTGGCCCACGCCTTCGCCATAGGCCTGCCGTGATCCCTGCGGCTCGATGTCCGGGTGGTCTAGGCTGACGTAATTAAACCTGGCTGCGCTTGAAAAGTGCGCAGCTGTCGGCTGCACCCGTGCTGCAGACCTTGGACACCAAGTCCAGGGCCGGCGAAGCACCGCGTGACCCGGCCGAACACCACGAGCTCAGGCGCTGAGCAGGTTCCCGCTGCGCACCAAGGTACTGCCCGCGATCTTGCACAGCCGCTTGCCGGGCGTGGCCCAGCGGGTGGCCACTCGGGCGTAGAGCACACCCGCAGACTGCGCACGCAACGCGTGCACGGCGCCGCTGTCGATGTCGACGACATCAGCCACGACGTCGCCCGCAGCGACGTGTTCGCCCGGTTCGCGATGGAACACCACCACGCCTGCGCAGGGCGCGGCCAGCGGTTCCGAGGCGGCCAAGGGCGTGGGCTGGCACAGGGCTGGCGGCAGTGCCGCGGGTGTGCCCGCCACGACACCGTGGCGGCGCAAGAACTCGATCAGAGCGCGCGCGTCTTGCGCCGCCAAGGCGTGGCTGGTATCGGCCTCGCCGCGCAGTTCCACGGTGGTGCTGAAGCAAGCCGGGGGAATGGGCGCGTCTGGGAACCGCGCTTGCAATTGCAGCCAGGGCGCGCTGCAGGCTTCGTCGAAAGGTGAGTCGCCGCTTTCTGTGGCCAGCAGCACGGCATACGCGCCCAGCAACGCGCCCAGTTCAGCCGCGAGCTCGGCGTGCGGCGTCAGCGCGTACAGGTGCATCACGGCCTGGCTGTCGCAGTGCAGGTCGAAAACGAAATCACTGTCAGTAGCCAGGGCCAGCAGCTTGTGCTTCAAGTCCTGCGTGGTCTGCACGCTGTGCAGTGCGTCTGCGGCGGCGCGCAGCGCTGTCTGCACCTGGCGAATGTTGCCTGTAGCGTCTTGCCCCAACTGGCCTTGCAGCATGTCGCCAGCCGCTGCGGACAGGTCGGGATAGTGGCGGTTGAAGTTCAGCCCATCACTCAGATCGAAGCGGCCCTGGTGCTGGCCCAGCGGGTGCTGCGCCAGGCCCAAGGGATTGGCATAGGGCACCAGCACCACCTCACCGTTGATCTGGCCGGCGGCTTCCAGCGCCTGCAACTGCGCTGTGAGCGCGTGGGCCACCAGCAGCCCAGGCACTTCGTCTGCATGCAGCGCGGCCTGGAAACAGGCTTTGGGCCGCGCGCCGGGCACTCCGAAGCGCTGCACCTTCAAAGTGGGCGCATGCCCGGGTGCAGGCGGCGCCAGGCTCAGGATTTCAGTCTGCACGCGCGGTCTGCAGCACTGGCTTCAAACGGCCAGCAAAGTGCTGCGGTAGTGCAGCAATTCGTCGATGGACTCGTGCACGTCGGCCAGCGCGGTGTGCGACTGCGCTTTCTTCAGGCCCACCAGCGCCTGCGGCTTCCAGCGCTTGGCCAGCTCTTTGAGCGTGCTCACGTCCAGGTTGCGGTAGTGAAAAAAAGCTTCCAGCGCCGGCATGCTGCGCGCCATGAAGCGCCGGTCCTGGCAGATGCTGTTGCCGCACATGGGGCTTTTGCCGGCGGGCACGTGGATTTTGAGGAATTCGATGACCGCGGCTTCGGCCATGGCTTCGGTGATCGTGCTGGCCTTGACCCGATCGACGAGGCCACTCTTGCCGTGTGTGCCCTTGTTCCAGGCGTCCATGCCGTCGAGCACGGCGTCGGTCTGATGGATGGCAAATACCGGGCCTTCGACACGCAGGCTCAGCATCGGGTCGGTGACGACGACGGCTACTTCGATGATGCGGTCGCGTTCGGTGTCCAGGCCGGTCATTTCCAGGTCGATCCAGATCAGGTTCTGGTCGCTGGACAGCAGCATCGTTTCGCTCATGGGGTGGGGTGGGGTGGGATGTGGGGCGCAGGAGACAAACCTGGATTCTCGCCCAAGCCTACACTTCTGCCCATGCAACCAGACACCCTGACGATGGCTTTCGTGGCTGCCCTGCTGGCCTCGATGCTCACCAAGCTTTGGTTGGCCACGCGGCAGATGCGCCACGTCGCCGCCCACCGCGACCAGGTACCCGCTGCCTTTACCCGAGCCGTCACCCCTGCGGCGCACCGCAAGGCTGCCGACTACACCCTGGCCAAAGGCCGCTTCGGCTTGCTTTCGCTGGCCGTGAGCACCGCCGTGCTGCTGGGCTGGACGCTGCTGGGCGGGCTGGATGCGCTGAACACGCTGCTGCTCAACAACGTGCAGCCGCAGTGGGGCAACCTGGCCTACCAGCTGGGTTTGTTGTCTGCTTTCGTCGTCATCGGCTCGCTGATCGAGATGCCGCTGGACTGGTACAGCACCTTTCGCATCGAACAGAAATTCGGCTTCAACCGCATGACGCTGCGCTTGTGGCTGGGCGACATGGCCAAGGGCGCTGCGGTGGGCGCACTCATCGGTTTGCCGCTGGCAGCGGGGATCCTGTGGATCATGGGCAGCTCGGGCGGGCTGTGGTGGTTGTATGCCTGGGCGGCCTGGGTGGCTTTCAACCTGGTGCTCTTGGTGCTGTACCCCACCGTCATCGCGCCGCTGTTCAACAAGTTCGAGCCCCTGCCGGATGAAGCGCTGAAGACCCGCGTACAAGCCCTGATGACGCGCTGCGGCTTCGCTGCCAAAGGGCTGTTCGTGATGGACGGTAGCCGGCGATCCGCGCATGCCAATGCCTACTTCACCGGCCTGGGTGCGGCCAAGCGCGTGGTCTTCTTCGACACGCTGCTGCAGCGCTTGTCGCCCGGCGAAGTGGAAGCCGTGCTGGCGCATGAGTTGGGCCACTTCAAGCGTCGCCATGTCGTCAAGCGCATGGTGGGCATCTTCGGCATGAGCCTGCTGGGACTGGCGCTGCTGGGCTGGCTGGCCGGGCAGAGCGGCTTTTACGCCGGGCTGGGTGTCGCGCTGAACCTGGGGGCTCCGAACGACGCGCTGGCGTTGATCTTGTTCATGCTGGTGCTGCCGCCATTCACTTTCTTCATTTCGCCTTTGATGGCCCATGTCTCGCGCGTGCACGAGTTCGAGGCCGACGCCTATGCCTGCGCGCAGGCCGACGGCCGCGACCTGGCCAGCGCGCTGCTGAAGCTGCATGAAGACAACGCCGCCACGCTGACGCCCGACCCGCTGTATGCGCGCTTCTACTATTCGCATCCGCCCGCCAGCGAACGGCTGGCCGCCCTGCCCTCGCCCATCCCTGCACCCAGCTTGAGCTGACCCATGAGCACACCCGCGCTTGCCCAGCAACACTGCCAGCCGATGGAAGGCCAGCCGGCGATGACGCTGGACGAGATCCACGCCCATCTGGCGCAAGCACCCGGCTGGGCACTGGTGGCGGGGTCGATCGAAAAGCGCTTCACCTTCGATGACTTCCACCGCACCATGGCTTTTGCCAACGCGCTGGCCTGGGTGGCCAACGCTGAAGACCATCACCCCGACCTGCTGTTGAGCTACGGTCACTGCACCGTGCGCTTCAACACGCATTCGGTGGGCAGCATTTCGCGCAACGATTTCATCTGCGCGGCGAAGGTCGACGCCCTGCTCGCTTGAGTACCGGCCGCGTGGTGGCCGCGCACGGCCGGCAGGTGATGGTGGAAACGCCGCAAGGCGAACGCGTGCGCTGCCAGACGCGGGGCAAAAAGAGCGAACTCGTGGTAGGCGACATGGTCAACTGGTCGGTCACGGGCGACGGCGGTGTCGTCGACAGTTTGCAGCCGCGCCGCAACCTGCTGTATCGCCAGGACGACTGGCGCACCAAGAGCTTTGCCGCCAATCTGGACAGGGTGCTGGTGTTGGTGGCGGGCGAGCCGATGTTCAGTGAAACGCAGTTGGCACGCGCGCTGATCGCAGCGCGTGCCGAAGGGATTCACGTGACGATTGGCCTGAACAAGACGGACCTGCCAGCAGCCACCACGGCGCGCGAGCGGCTGGCGCCCTACCGGGCCATGGGCGTGCCGCTGATCGAGCTGGCGCTGAAGACCGAGCCCGACGCCGCGCGCGAAGCTCTTGCCAGTGTGCTGGCCGACAGCACGACCCTGGTGCTGGGGCCCAGCGGTACCGGCAAGAGCACGTTGATCAACCTGCTGGTGCCTCAGGCAGCTGCCCTGGTGGGCGAAATCTCGCAGGCTTTGCAAAGCGGCCGCCACACCACCACCAGCACCACCTGGTATTGGCTGGATGAAGCCCGCAGCGCGGCGCTGATCGATTCACCCGGCTTCCAGGAATTCGGCCTGCGCCAGATTGAAGCCGTGCAATTGGCCAGCCTGATGCCCGACCTGGCCGGCGCCCTGGGCCACTGCCGCTTCTACAACTGCACGCACCGGCAAGAACCCGGCTGCGGCGTGCGCGCAGTGGCTGAGCGTGGCGAGATCAGCCCCTGGCGCATGCGCATTTATGACGAGCTGTTCGAGGAGCTGTCGCGGACGCGGTACTAGGGCGCGTTGTTGAGTTCAGCCCAGCACGTTGGCCAGCGAAAGCAACGCCACCAGCAGCATCCACAGCACGACCGAACGCCACACCAGGCCGACCACGCTTTGCAGGTGGCCCAGCTGCGGCGGCAGGCCGCCTGTTGAGCCTTCCGCACTGGCCATGCCGGCCTGTGCACCGGCGGTGAAGGTCTTGCTGCGGTCAGGTGTGACGCCTGGCGCGGCCACGCCGCCGAGTTGCACGCCCACGGCGCCGGCGGCCGCCGCCAGGATCACGCCTTCATTGGGGTAAAGCCACAGGCCGGCGTCGCGCCGCCAGCTGTTGATGGCTTCTTCAAAGTTGCCCACCACGGCGAATCCGAAAGCCGTCAAACGCGCCGGTATGTGGTCGATGATGGCGAACAGGCGCCGCGACAAAGCCAGAAGTTCATCGTTGGCCGGCGCGTCCAGGCTCCTTTGCCTGTAGCCCCAATACCGGCTGGAAAACTCGGCCATGCGGTAGAGCACCGCGCCCAGCGGGCCCAAGCCGACGGCAGAGAAAACGATGAACCAGAAGAACACGCCGAAGACATGGCGGTGCGCGGCCAGCAGCGCATGTTCTATGACATGGCGCAGCACCTCGGTGCGCGGCAGTTCGCTGGCGTCCAGGTGCCGCCACTCGCCCAGCAGGCGGCGTGCTTCAGCTTCGTCGTTGCGGTCCAGCGCGTCGCGGATATCGGTGTAGTAGTGGCTGAACTGGCGAAAGCCCAGGGTCAAATACAGCAAGGCCACGTCCAGGACCAAGGACAAGAGCAGGCTGTAGCGCGCCACCACCAAGTGCACGACGAGAACGATCAGCGCCGGCACGCCCACCGAGATGCCCCAGACCACACCTGCATGGTGCGGCTTGCCGGCGTCGAAATTGCGACCCGTCCAGCGCACCCAGGACACCAGGGTGTCGTGCACCCAGTTTTCGCGCGGCAGCGGTTTGAGCTGTTCGATCAGCAGGGCAAACAGGACGGCGAAAAAGCTCATGCTGGCCGATGATAGCGAGCGTGCTGCTGATGACCTCAGGCTCAGGTCGCCCAGCTCATGTTGGCCAGCTCATTTCGCCAAGAAGCGGTAGAGGTTGCGCAACATCGCCGCCGTAGCGCCCCAGATGAAGTATTCGCGCTCTTGGCCGTCGGCACCCGCGCCGCGCCAGGGCATGGACAAGAACTGGCGCTGCACGCCTTCGGCGTCGAACACATGCCGCTGGTGATGCACGGGCGACATGAGGAACTGCAAGGGCACTTCGAAGGCTTCGGCAACCTCGAAGCGGTCCAGAGTCAGTGACAACGGCGGCCGCACGATGGCCAGCACGGGCGTGACAACGAAGCGCGTCACCGTCGTGTAGGTTGGCAGGCTGCCCAGCACCGAGACCTGCGCAGGCGGCAGGCCCACCTCTTCTTCGGCTTCGCGCAGTGCGGTGGCTGCTGCATCGGCGTCTTCGGGTTCGCTGCGCCCGCCGGGAAAGCTGATCTGCCCGGCGTGGTCGCGCAGGTGGTCGGTGCGCTGAGTCAGCAATACCTGCCAGCCTTCGGGTCGCGCTACCAGCGCCACCAGCACGGCAGCCGCAGCAGGTGCGCGCTCTGTCGGCCAGCGACCGTCACCATCGAATTCTGGCTGCCAGCCCGCGCCCAGGCGATCGAAGCGTTGGCGGATGGAAGCCTCGTCGAGCCCATCCAACACCAGCGGTGGCAAGTGCGCATCGTTGCCGGCCACAGGCACGCTGCGGGGGTCGAGGATGCGGGGGCGGTTCATGTGCAGGAGTCGCTCAAACAACAAAGCCGCCCGGGGGCGGCCTTGTTGCAGTTTGCCGTCCGAGCAATCAGGACAGCTTTTCCTTGATGCGCGCCGACTTGCCGCTGCGCTGACGCAGGTAGTAAAGCTTGGCGCGCCGCACGGCGCCACGGCGCTTGACTTCAACGTTGGCGATCAGCGGGCTGTAGGTCTGGAACGTGCGCTCCACGCCTTCGCCGTTGGAGATCTTGCGCACGATGAAGCTGCTGTTCAGGCCGCGATTGCGCTTGGCTATGACCACGCCCTCATATGCCTGCACCCGCTTGCGTGTGCCTTCGACCACGTTGACACTGACGATCACGGTGTCGCCAGGGGAAAACGGTGGGATGGTGCGGTTCAGGCGAGCAATTTCTTCCTGCTCGAGCATTTCGATGATGTTGGGCACTGATTTCTCCGAATCGTTCTTGTCGCGGGGTTTGTTGATGGATGTGTGGTGGTTGCCAAACTGATGGTTCTCGAGCCATGAGCTTGCCTGCAACGACCGACCCGGCAGAGGAGCGAAAAGCCTCTGACTATAACCCGAGCGAAGCCAGGAATCGCTCGTCAGCAGGCTGCAATCGTCCCGCAGCGCGCGCCAACGCGATGAGCTCGGGCCGCCGCCGCGCGGTCGCAGCCAGCGCCTGCTGGCGCCGCCACTGAGCAATCTGGCCATGGTGGCCAGACAAGAGCACAGGCGGAATGCCCACGGGCTGCCCCTCGATCACCAGCACTTCGGGCCGGCTGTAGTGCGGGCCTTCAAGCAGGCCGTCCTCGAAACTGTCCTGTTCATGCGAAGGCGCCTTCAGCACCCCGGGCTGAAGCCGTGCCACCGCGTCCAGCAGGGCCAGCGCTGGCAACTCGCCACCCGAGAGCACGAAGTCGCCCAGGCTGATCTCGTGCGTCACCTGGCTGTCGATGACACGCTGGTCTATGCCTTCGTAGCGGCCGCACAGCAGCACTGCTCCGGCTCCAGCCGCAAATTCGCGCACTACGGCTTGTGTGAGCGGCTGCCCGGTGGGGGTGAAGTGAACGACAGCAGCAGGCGGCTGGCGGTCTTGGGCAATGGTGGCCAGCGCGCGCAGCAGCGGTTCGGCCAGCATCACCATGCCCGGGCCACCGCCGAAAGGCCGGTCGTCGACCCGGCGATAAGCATCGTCGGCGAAATCACGCAAGGGCCACAGCCGGACGTCCACCGCGCCGCTCGCGAAAGCACGGCGCGTGATGCCCTGCTGCAAATGCAGGCCGAACAGTTCAGGAAACAGCGTGACGACATCGAAGCGCATGGGCTGCGCTGCTCAGTAGTCGGCTTCCCAGTTCACCGCGATGCTGCGGCCGGGCAGGTCCACGCTGTCCACATAGGCATCCACGAAGGGGATGAGCACCTCTTCGGCCTGGGCGTCTTCGGGCTGAATGCGCAACACGCAATGCGGGCCAGTTTCGATCAGGCCAACCACCCAGCCCAGCGCCAGCGCATCGCGGTTGTGTACGCCTAAGCCGATCAGGTCGACCCAGTAGAACTCACCCTCGCCGGGCGTGGGGAAACTTGCACGCGGAATGAAGATGCGGGCGCCGGCCAAATCCTGGGCAGCGTCGCGGTCGTCGATGTCGTGCACGGTGGCCACCACGCCTTCGCCATGTTCACGCGCCTGCTTCACGCACAACAGCAAAGGCAAGGGTGCAGCGGCTTTGGCGCCAGGCGGCCGTGGCGCGCGCGGCAGATCACTGGCTTGCAAAAACCAACGCTTGGACGAAAAAAGCGCCTGGGGGTCGGCAGCGAACGGCTTGATCTTCAGCCCCCCCTGCACGCCCCAGGCGCCGATGATGCGACCGACCTCGACGGCGTCGGTCGGCATCACTTCGGTGTCCATCAAGCTGCCGTTTTAAGCAGCAGGCGTGGCCTTGGCCTGATCGACCAGGCGGGCCACGGTGGGTGACATCTGCGCGCCCACACCGGTCCAATGCTTCAAGCGGTCCAGCGCCACGCGCAGCGGCTGCTCTGCACCCGCTGCCACGGGGTTGTAGAACCCCAGGCGCTCGATGAAGCGACCGTCGCGACGCTCACGCGAATCGGCAACGACGATGTTGTAGAAAGGGCGCTTCTTGGCGCCGCCACGAGCCAGCCGGATAACGACCATGGTGTGTAATTCCTGAAAAACGAAACGAATGGCAGGCCACGGGGACACACCGGGCAGGCCATCGAGGTAGGTCGCCCCCGCCGGCCGGCTGCCACCTGTCAGGATGGTCGCCTGGCCCGCAGGGCCTGAAGCCCGCGGTCAACACTGTAGATACGCCTGTGAGCTTTTCACCTCGAAGTTTGAATCTCGAAGTTCGCACATCAAGCCAGCGTCGAAAACCGCGCATTCTAAACTAAACCCCATGTCGAACCCATCTTCCGAAGCGCTGCCGGGCGCACCGCTGCCCTTGCCCCGCTACCGGTCCAAGTCCATCGCTGCCTGGCTGGCGCTGCTGGGCGGCTCTTTGGGGCTGCACCGCTTCTATCTGCACGGTTTTCGCGACGGGCTGGCTTGGGCGCATGGGCTGCCGACCTTGCTGGGCTGGATGGGTTTGCAGCGCTTGCAGAACCTGGGGCAAGACGACAGGCTGGCCTGGCTGCTGCTGCCGGTGTTGGGGTTGATGCTCTCTTTGGGTGCGATGTTCGCCATCCTGTACGGCCTGACGACCGACGAGAAGTGGGACAAAAACTACAACCCGGGCCAACCGGGCCGTTCCACCACCTGGGCGCCGGTGCTGGCGGCCGTTGCCGCGCTGCTGGTGGGTGGTGGTGTGTTCATGGGCACCATCACTTACGGCGTGCAGATGTTCTTCGAGTGGGAGATGGAGAAGCAAGCAGAGCAGCAGAAAACCGCGCAAGAACCGCGCGAGCAGCCGATCAACTCGTGACGCGGGCAGGCGGCCAGTCCGGCGACACGGCCAACCTGTCGATCGGCTGATCTGCCAGCGCCGGCAAGCGCTCAGCCAAACCGGGCCAGGCAGGCGCCAGTTCCAGCAAGGGCTTTACGACGAAGGCACGGGTCATCAGTCGCGGGTGCGGCAGGGTCAGTTCGCTGATGTCCCAGATTTCATCGCCGTACATCAGCAGGTCCAGGTCCAGCGTGCGCGGCGCGTTGCGGTAGGGCCGCTGGCGACCATGCGCCGCCTCAATGGCCTGCAGCGCGTGCAGCAATGACAGCGGCGCCAGCGATGTTTCCAAAGCGACCACGGCGTTCAGATAGTCGGGGCCGGTTGCGTCCACAGGTGCGCTGCGCCACAGCGAAGACGTGGCGAGCACCTGCGTTCTTGGCAGTGCAGTCAGCGCCTGCCAGGCGCTGATCAGCGTACTGCGCAACCGGGCTGTGTCACCGCCCAGGTTGGCGCCCAGCCCGACATAGGCCGTCACAGCAAAACCTTCAGTCGATGCGCGGCGGCGGCGACATGTCCGGCCCGTCGGCGGGGCGTTCTGCGCTGTCGCCTTCCCCCGCCGGCCGGCGCCGGCGTCTGCGGCGTTTGCGGGCGGGTGCGTCGGTGTCGGTGTCGGTGTCGGTGTCCGCATCACCTGCCGCGCCGTTGTCAGACGCTGGCACCTCTGCGGCTGTCGCCGGCGCCGATGAAGTCACAGATTTGGGCCCCGGCACCCGCCGCACCTTGGGGCTTTGCTTGGCGCGCGCGTCTTCCAGCAAGGCTTCGCGCTCTTCGTCGCTGCCCAGATGGAAATCTTCCCACCAGTCGGCCAGGTCTGGCACCACTTCACCTGTCTCGGCGCGCAAACGCAGGAAGTCGTAACCAGCGCGAAAGCGCGCCTGCCCGGCCAGGCTGTGCGCGCTGCTGGGCGTCCGGCGATCGAAGCGCGGCTGCATGAGCCAGATTTCGCGCATGTCGCCCCCCAGCTTGCCGCGGCCGGAGATGTCGCCGATGCGGGCATCGAACACAGCATCCACCGCCTGCTGCAGCGCCGGAATCGGCGGCTCGCCGTTGGCCTGGATGCCGTTCCAGCGGTCCAGCACCTCGTGCCACAACAGGCAGGCCAGCATGAAGCTGGGGGCCACAGGGCGGCCTTCAGCCACGCGCCGGTCGGTGTCTTGCAGGGCCAGGCGGATAAAGGCGTCGCGCGCAGGATGCGCTTGCGGCGCGGCCAGTACGGCGTCCAGCACCGGGAAAACACCTCGGTCCAGGCCCTGCTTCTTCAACTGGTCGATGCTGGCCAGCGCATGGCCGGTCTGCAGCAGCTTGATCATCTCGTCGAACAGGCGCGAGATCGGCACGTTGGCCAGCAGGGCCGACATCTTGTTGATCGGTGCGCGGGTGGCCGGCTCGATGTCGAAGCCCAGCTTGGCGGCAAAACGCACCACACGGATGATGCGCACCGGATCTTCGCGGTAACGCGTGTCGGGGTCGCCGATCATGCGCAGCTTGCGGGCGCGTACGTCGGCCAAGCCGCCGTGGTAGTCCACCACGATCTGCGTCACCGGGTCGTAATACATGGCATTGATACTGAAGTCGCGGCGCGCCGCGTCTTCGATCTGCGGGCCCCAGACGTTGTCGCGCAGCACGCGCCCGCTGGCATCGACCACATGCGTTTTGTCGGCGATTTCGTGCTTGCTGGTTTTCTCGTTGCCGCCCACGGTGTCGGCTGCGGCGATGTCCAGATAAGCGCGAAACGTCGAGACTTCGATCGTCTCGTGCTCGCGCCCGCGACCAAACACCACATGCACCAGGCGAAAGCGCCGGCCGATAATGAAGGCACGACGAAACAGGCCCTTGACCTGTTCTGGCGTGGCGTCGGTGGCCACGTCGAAGTCTTTGGGGCGCAAGCCCACCAGCAGGTCGCGCACGGCGCCGCCGACCACATAGGCCTCGAAGCCGGCGTCTTGCAACGTCTTCACCACGCGCACGGCATTGGCGTCCAGCAGGCTGGCGTCGATGCCGTGTTCTTGCTGAGGCACTTCCACGCGCGCGCCGAGTGGCACGCTGGGCATGGGCGCGGTCACGCTTTCGGTCTCGGTCTTGCCGAGCAGGCGATTGATGAATTTCTTGATCATTCGAAGAGCTTCAGGACAGGCCAGCCGCGTTCGCGCGCCAGGCTTTCCAGCGCGGGGCTGGGGTTGGTGGCCACCGGGTGGCTGACATGCTCAAGCAGCGGCAGGTCGTTGGTGGAGTCGCTGTAAAACGTGCTGCGCTCGAAGTCGCCAAGTGTGCGCCCAAGTGTGGCAAGCCATTTCTGCACGCGTTCGACCTTGCCCTCGCGAAAAGCCGGCGTGCCCAGCACGGCGCCTGTCACGCGCCCGCCGGCATCTATTTCCAGATCGGTCGCAATCAGGTGGTCGATGCGCAACAACGCGGCAATCGGCCGTGTCACGAACACATTGGTGGCTGTGACGATGGCCATCAGGTCGCCCTGCGCGCGGTGGCTTTGAATCAGCGTCAATGCCGATGGGTGCAGCACCGGCTGCACCACCTGCGCCAGAAATTGCGCCTGCGCTTCGGCCAGCTCGACGCCGCTGCGGTCGCGCCAGGGGCCGGTGGCGAAGTCCACGTAGGCCGCCATGTCCAGCGTGCCGGCCTGGTAATCATCGAAAAAGCTGTCGTTGCGTCGGCGGTGACTGTCAGCATCGACCCAGCCCATGGTGATCAAAAACTCGCCGAAAGCGTGGTCGGAATCGGTGGGCAGCAAGGTGCCGTCCAGGTCGAACAGGGTCAGGTTCATGCGGGGGTGAGATCGTTTTCGGCCAACAGGGCGCGGACCAGGGGGATGGTGATGTGGCGGCCGTGCACCAGCGCAAACGCGTCCAGCGCGTCGAGCAGCCGCATCAAATCAGTCAGGTTGCGGGGGAAGCGGCTGAGCAGATAGTCCAGCACTTCACCGGGCATCTGCAGGCCGCGCTGGCGGGCCTGCAGGCGCAGCACGGAGCGCGTGTGCTCGTCGTCCAGGGGCTGCAAGGCCAGCACATGGCCCCAGCCGAGGCGGCTTTTCAAGTCGTCTCGCAGCGGCAGGTCCACGGGGGGAAGCCGGCCTGCGGCGGCCACCTGCACGGCTTGCGACGCGGCTTCCACGAAGAGCGCAAAAGCGGCCTGTTGGGCCACATCGTCCAGCATGTCGCAACGGTCGATGATGACCCAGCGCCAATCGGGTGACCAGTGCCAGGGCTGCGGCGACGCTGCATCAAAACAGCCCACGGGCTGACCGCGCGCCTGCACCGCTGCACGCAGGGCCTGCAGCAGATGCGTCTTGCCAGTGCCGGCTGCGCCCCACAGATACAACGGCGCCCACGTGGATGACGCCGGCGCTTCAGCCAGCGCCTGCAGCTGCGCCAGCGCAGCGGCATTGGGCCCGGGCAGGAAGTCGGCAAACGTGGGCTCGGCTATCGGAACGATGGCCAGTGGGAGCTGCTTCATGTCAATGCGTGCGGCCTGGGGTGAACCCGGGCCCGGGCCCGGGTCGAGAAGCGCGGGCCATGCGCGAGCGCCAGGCCACCAACTGCAGCTGCATGCGGTCAGCGTCTGCAGCATCCGGGCGCTGTTGCAGGTACTCGTCCATGCGCTCGCATGCTGCTTCGAGCTGGCCCAGTTCACCCAGCACCAGGGCGGAATCGCGGTGCTCGTCCCAGGCCTGGGGCAGCAAGATGAGCAGGCGCTGCATGACAGCGGCCAGGCGCTGCCGGTCGCCCGCGCGGCGGTGCACTTCTTTCAGGTTGCGCAGCAGCCGGGCGACGATGTCGCGCGGCTCGGCGGCTTGCAGATGCAGGCCCAGCGGTACTTCGTTGTCGCCCGTCAGGCCGAAACGGCGGCGGAAAGGCGCCAGCCGTTCTTCGAGCTCGTCGCGTGAAAGCGTTTGCCCGCTGAAAGGATCGAGGATGACCTCGCCACGCGGCAGGCGCAATTTGACCAGGAAGTGCCCTGGGAAAGACACGCCTTGCGCTTGCAGGCCCAGCTGGGTGGCGATCTCGATGTAAACCAGGGCCAGGGTGATCGGGATGCCGCGACGCGTCTTCAGCACCTCGTGCAGATAGCTGTTGCAGCGGTCGTGGTAATCGTTGACGTTGCCGGCAAAGCCCAGTTCATGGAAGAAGTAGGTATTCAACAGTCGCAGCTGCTGCAGCGGCGCGGCATCTGGCGACAAGCGCTTGCGCAAACGTTCGGCCAGCGCGTCGATCTGGGCCAGCACCCCTTGCACATCGAGCTGCACGTCTTCGTCCTGCCCGATGGCCACGGCAGCTTCCGTCACCGACAAACTGGCGTCATCAGCGACCAGCGCGGCAAAGTATTCCAGCGCCGACGGCACGGCGAATTTCAAGGTTCCAGGCATGCTTTCCAGTGTAGGTCAGCCTCGGCGCGCGAACTGCGACGGCCGCATGCCCAGCAGCGCCAGAACGGCAAAGTACAGCAGGGCCACGCCCGCCAGCACCGCAGCCATGGCGCCCACGCGCAAGCCCCACTGCGCCTGCAGGCCGACCCAGTCGACCTGGTGCGCTGCTGCGAACAGCGCTCCGCCCAGCACCGCGTTGGCTGCCGACAACTGCCACGCAAAGCGTTTCCAACCCGGTCGCGGCTGGAAAACGCCACTGCGCAGCAAGCCCGTCAACAGCAAGCCGGCATTGACCAGAGCACCCAGCCCGATCGACAGCGCCAGCCCGGCATGGCCCAGCCACGGCACCAGCACCAGGTTCATCAACTGCGTGGCCACCAGCACGCCTACGGCGATCTTCACCGGCGTGCGGATGTCCTGGCGGGCATAGAAGGCAGGCGCCAGTACCTTGATGGCGACCAGGCCCAGCAAGCCCACCCCATAGCCCTGCAGCGCGCGCGATGTCATTGCCAGGTCGCTGGCCGTGAAGGCGCCGTAGTGGTAAAGCACTGCCACCAGGCCCGCCGGAAACAGCAGCAGCGCCAGCGCACAGGGCAAGGCCAGCAGCACCACCAGGCGCAGACCCCAGTCGAGCATGTCGGAAAAGCCAGCGTTGTCTTGCCGGCCCTTGGCAGCAGACAGCTGGGGCAGCAGCACGACACCCAGCGCCACGCCCAGCAAAGCCGTGGGGAATTCCATCAGCCGGTCGGCATAAGTCAGCCAAGACACCGCACCCACGGCCACGTGCGAGGCGATCTGGGTGTTGATGAGCAGGGATATTTGCGCTACCGACACCCCCAGCAGCGCCGGCGCCATCTGCCGCAGCACGCGGCGCGTGCCGGGATGGCGCCAGGCGCGCGCGATGCTGACCGGCAGCAGCCCGATGCGCGGCAGCCGGCCGATGGCAGCCAGTGCCGGTATCTGCACAAGCGCCTGCAGCACGCCGCCCAGCATCACGCCGCCGGCCAGAGCCAGCACGGGCTCGATGCCGCGCGCCTGCAGATACGGGCCGCCCCACCAGGCCGCACCGATGACAGCCAGGTTCAAGAGCACAGGTGTGATGGCCGGAACGGCGAATCGCTTCCAGGTGTTGAGAATGCCTGCGGCCAGGGCCACCATCGACATGAAGCCGATATAGGGGAACATCAACCGCGTCATCAACACCGCAGAGTCGAAGTCTTTCAGACCCGAGCCCATGGCCCAGACCAGGGCTGGCGCAGCCAGCACACCGGCGATGCAGGTCAGCAGCAGCACCCAGGCCAGCAGGGTGGCCACGGCGTCGATGAGGCCGCGCGTGGCCTCATCGCCGTGTTCCGCCCGCGTGGCGGCAAGAAGCGGCACGAATGCCTGCGAAAAGGCGCCCTCGGCAAAGAGCCTCCGAAACAGATTGGGGATGCGGAAAGCGACGTTGAACGCGTCGGTGGCGGCGCTGGCACCAAAAGTGGCGGCGATCAGCTGCTCGCGCACGAGTCCCGTGATGCGGGACGCCAGCGTGAGCAGCGAAACAGTGGAGGCGGCCTTGAGGAGATTCAATTGCTGACGTTCGGGCGCCGCAGTATAGGTGGCCGTACAGCGCGCTTTCCTGGGTAGATTGCCCAGCCAGGCGCTGGGCTGCTATACTCCGCCCTCTTTGCCAATCACATTACAAGCACTCAAAGCATGGCCACCTCGTCAAAAGCCAAGAAGAAAACCGTTCGTCTCGCCTCGGGCCTCAAGCGCGCTCGCCAGGATGTGGCTCTGAATGCCGCCAACACGTCGCTGCGCTCGCACTTCCGCACCGTGGTCAAGAACGTGGTCAAGGCCGTAGCCGCTGGCGACAAGGCCAAGGCGACCGACACTTTCAAGTCGGCACAAAGCGTGATTGATTCCGTGGCTGACAAAGGTGTGTTCCACAAGAACAAGGCAGCGCGCTTGAAAAGCCGCTTGTCAGCGAAAGTGAAAGCGCTGGCTCTGGCCGCCTGAATTCCTGATCTGCCTTGAGCAAAAAGCCCGCACCAGCGGGCTTTTTGCTTTGTTGCGCTTTCGCCCTTCACGCTGGCGGCGCATCAACCACCTTCAGCTCGTTGTCGCGCGCGAAGTTCATGACGAAATCCCAGGCCATGGGTTCGATGCCGCGCAGCGCGTCGCTGACCAGCACGCACTTCACGCCGTCCAGCACCTGTGGCACGCAATAAGGCGAATAGCCGATGTAGGCACCCTTCCCGCCCAAACCCCCGGCCGGCCGAAAACTCGACATCGCGCCAGCGAGGCGCTCGGCCCAGTCGCTGGGGCGGAAAGTGCGCCCGGCGAGGGTGATGCCCTGGATGTAGAAGCGGCGCGGCAGGTGGGCGGTCATCAAACGGAGTTGGGGCGGGATTCGGGCTTACCCTTCCATTGTGCCTTGGTGGTGTTGCATCGCAGCACGCGCGGGCTGTGAGAAGCTGCGGCGAAACTACGGCCCATGTGCCACCTTTAGAATCAAGGCTCCACGCGTCGAAAGGCTGAACCAATGAACGCTCCGGACCCCGTGCAGGCACTGTCACGTGCCAACCAGCGCCCGATGCCGCATGTGCTCAACACTTACGGCCGCTTGCCTATTGCGCTGTCACACGGCAAGGGTTGCTGGCTTTGGGACACCCAGGGCAAAAAGTACCTGGATGGCTTGGCCGGCATCGCTGTCAACACGCTGGGCCACGCCCATCCCAAGCTGGTGCCGGCACTGCAGGACCAACTGACCAAGCTGATCCACACCAGCAACTACTACGAGATTCCGCTGCAGGAACAACTTGCGGACAAGCTGTGCGAAATTTCGGGTCTGGACGGTGCGTTCTTCTGTAATTCCGGCCTGGAAGCCAACGAAGCAGCGCTGAAGATCGCGCGCAAGTTCGGGCATGACAAGGGCATCGACCGCCCAGAGGTGATCGTCTACGAACGCGCCTTTCACGGCCGCAGCATCGCCACACTTTCAGCCACCGGCAACCCCAAGGTGCAGGCCGGCTTCGGCCCGCTGGTCGAAGGCTTCGTGCGCGTGCCTTTGAACGACCTGGCCGCCATTGAAGCAGCGGCGCGCAGCAACCCGAACATCGTCGCCGTGTTCCTGGAAACCATCCAGGGCGAAGGCGGCGTGAACCCGGCGCGGGGAGACTATCTGCAAGGCCTGCGCAAGCTGTGCGACGAGCACGACTGGCTGCTGATGCTGGACGAAGTGCAGTGCGGCATCGGCCGCACGGGCAAATGGTTCGCGCACCAATGGGCGGGCGTTCAGCCCGACGTGATGCCGCTGGCCAAGGGCCTGGGGTCTGGCGTACCCATCGGCGCCGTGGTGTGCGGGCCGCGGGCGCTGAATGTGCTGCAACCCGGCAACCACGGAACCACGTTCGGCGGCAACCCGCTGGCCATGCGTGCCGGTGTCGAAACGCTGCGCATCATTGAAGAAGACGGCCTGCTGGCGCACGCGGCAGACGTGGGCGAAGCGCTGCAAGCTGGCTTGCGCCATGAGCTAGCAGGATTGCCCGGCGTGAGGGAAGTCCGCGGCGCCGGGCTGATGATCGGCATCGAGCTCGAGCGCCCCTGCGGCATGCTGCTGGGCCGCGCGGCAGAAGCGGGCCTGATGATCAGCGTGACAGCCGACCGTGTCATCCGCATCGTGCCGCCGCTGATCCTGTCGTACGAGGAAGCGGCGCAGATCGTCGTCATCCTGTGCCCGCTGATTCGCGACTTTTTAAGCGAGTGACAACGCCCGCATGAAGCCAGGCGCCAAGCTGATCAAGCATTACCTGCAATTCAAGGACCTGCGCGCCGAGGAATATGCCTACTTGCTGGAGCGCACGCGCACGATCAAGCAGCGCTTCAAGAATTACGAGCGCTACCAGCCGCTGGTAGACCGCACGCTGGCCATGATCTTCGAGAAGGCCAGCACGCGCACACGCGTGAGCTTCGAGGCCGGCATGTACCAGATGGGCGGCTCGGTGCTGAACCTGACCACAGGCGACAGCCAGCTGGGCCGTGCCGAGCCCGTGGAAGACAGCGCCCGCGTCATCAGCCGCATGGTCGACATCGTGATGATCCGCACCTACGAGCAACACAAGCTTGAACGCTTTGCCGCGAATTCGCGCGTGCCGGTGATCAACGGCCTGACCAACGAATACCACCCCTGCCAGATCCTGGCCGACATCTACACCTACATCGAGCAGCGCGGCAGCATCAGCGGCAAGGTCGTGGCCTGGGTGGGCGACGGCAACAACATGGCCAACACCTGGCTGCAGGCCGCAGAGACGCTGGGCTTCACCGTACATGTCAGCACGCCTGGCGGCTATGAAGTCGATCCGGCTGTCGCCGGCATCCGCGACACGAACTGCTACAAGGTCTTCGACCACCCAAAGCAGGCTTGCGAAGGCGCGCACCTGGTCACCACCGACGTGTGGACCAGCATGGGCTTCGAGGCCGAGAACGAAGAACGCCGCAAAGCCTTCGTCGACTGGTGCGTGGACGAAGACATGATGGCGGTGGCCCAGCCCGACGCGCTGTTCATGCACTGCCTGCCCGCACACCGCGGCGAAGAGGTGACGGCTGAAGTCATCGACGGCCCGCAAAGTGCGGTCTGGGACGAAGCCGAGAACCGCATGCATGTGCAGAAGGCGCTGATGGAGTACCTGCTGCTGGGTCGCATCGGCTGAAAATCCAGGCGCCGCGCCCGCTGCTTCAGTCGCCGCGCACGACACCTTCGCGCCGCGGGTCCGCGCCGCCGAACCAGCCGTCAGAAGTGCGCTGCAAGCCTTGCAAACCGCTGGGCAGATCCACTTCCAGCACGCGATGACCCAACGCGCGCAAGGCTTGCACGGTGGCTGGCGGAAAGCGGCCTTTTTCCAGCAGCACCGGGCCGCCGGGGTCGGCCAGGTTGGCGCCGTCGATGGCTCGCTGCATGTCCTGCCCGCCAACAAGCGTTGCCAGCAGGGTGCGCGCCACGAAATGCGGAATCAAGGGGCCGCCGGGTGAGCCCAGGCTCATCAGCAGCCGGCCATCACGGCGGTCAAACACCAGTGTCGGGGACATACTCGAACGCGGGCGCTTGCCAGGCTCGACGCGGTTGGCCACGGGCCGCCCTTGCGCGTCTTCAGGCAGGAAGCTGAAGTCGGTGAGCTGGTTGTTGAGGATGTAGCCGCCGCGCAGGCCCGTGCCGCCGTCGGCCATCAGCCGCGCACCAAAAGCGGCTTCGACGCTGGTTGTGAGCGCCAGCGCGTTGCCCTTGGCATCGACGATGCTGACGTGGCTGGTGCCGTGTTCGGCCTGCTCGGGCATGGGCGCGAAAGCCAGCGCGGGGTCACGCGCGCCTCCAGGCTCGCCCGCGCTCACCTTTTCCATGCGCTGGCCCGGGTGGATGCTGACAGCGCGCTGCTGCAGATAGGCTGGTGCGAGCAAGCTGCGCCAGTCGCCCGCTGGCGCAGGAACGAAAGCCGGGTCGGCCACGAACTGCGCCCGGTCGGCCCAGGCCAGGCGGCTGGCTTCAACGTAGAGATGCACGGCTGCAGCCGCTGGCGGCGCCGGCCCGGCCAGTGATCTGCTGACGGCATCGCCATCAGGCAAGGCTTCGAGCAGGCCCAGCAACTGCATCAGCGCCAGATGGCCGCTGGAAGGCGGCCCGAAACCGCAGACGCGCCAGTGCGCATGCCAGTCGGTGCACAGCGGTACGCGCTGCACGGGCGCGTAGCTGGCCAGATCGGCCAGGGTCATCGCACCGGGTGCAGCGCTGCTGCGAACGCGCGCTACCAGATCGTCGGCGATCGGCCCGCGCACCATCGCCATGTGCCCTTGCCGGGCCATGCTGCGCAGCACGGCTGCCAAGGCCGGATTCTTCAGCACATGGCCCACCGGGTGCGGGTTGCCGTCAGCGCGGTAAAAGTAGGCACGGGCCTGAGGGTCTTGCCGCAATGCGGCATTCGACTGCAATAGCGCATTCAACCGCTGGCCAACAGCAAAGCCGTTCTCTGCCAGCGCGATCGCCGGCTCGAACAACCGTGCCCAGGGCAAAGCGCCGTGTTGGCGGTGGGTTGCTGCCAGCATCGCCATCGCGCCTGGAACACCCACTGCACGACCGCCCACCATGGCCTGGGCCATCGGCAGTGGCGTCCCGTCGGCGCGCACGAAAGCGCGCGGGTCCATCGCCGCAGGCGCGGTTTCGCGGCCGTCCCAGGCCTGCAGTTCGCGGCCGTCCCAGTACATGAGGAATGCACCGCCACCGATGCCGCTGGACTGCGGCTCCACGAGGCTCAGCACCGCTTGCACGGCCACCGCTGCGTCGATGGCATGGCCACCCGCGCGCAGCATGGCCAGGCCGGCCTCGGCCGCCAGCGGGTGCGCAGCCGCCACGCCGTGGCGCCTGACGGCCCAGCCGGGCTTGCCCTGCACGCCAGACGCGCCCTCGGCCGCAAAGATTTCCGCACGCGGGGCCTGCGCAGCCCGCGGAACCTGAACCACAGGCCCAGCCGCGCAGCCGCCCAGTGCCAGCAGCAAGCCGGCCGCGACAGCACGCATCACGGCCGAATCAGGCTGGCATCAACAGTTTCACGCCCGTCTTGGACTGCAGTTCCTCAGCCGTCACACCAGGAGCCATTTCGACGACTTTCAAGCCTTCTGCCGTGACAGCCATCACCGCCAGATCCGTGATGATCTGATTGACCACGCCCACGCCTGTCAGCGGCAGCGTGCACTGCGACAGGATCTTCAGGTCGTGCCCGCCGTCTTTCTTGCGCGCCACGTGCTCCATCAACACGATGACGCGCGCCACGCCGGCCACCAGGTCCATGGCGCCGCCCATGCCCTTGACCATCTTGCCCGGGATCATCCAGTTCGCCAGGTCGCCCTTTTCGCTGACCTGCATGGCGCCCAGGATCGACAGGTCGATCTTGCCGCCGCGGATCATGGCGAAGCTGTCGTGGCTGCCGAAGATGCTGCTGCCAGGCAAGGTGGTCACGGTTTGCTTGCCGGCGTTGATCAGGTCGGCGTCGACCTGGTCTTCGGTGGGGAACGGGCCGATGCCGAGCATGCCGTTCTCGCTTTGCAGCCAGACTTCGATATCGGGATTCACGAAATTGGCCACCAGGGTCGGCAGCCCAATGCCCAGGTTGACATAGAAGCCGTCTTCCAGCTCTTGCGCCGCGCGCGCGGCCATCTGGTCGTGTGTCCAGCCCATGTCAGACCCCTGCCTTTTCTGTCAACGTGCGTTTTTCGATGTGCTTGGTCGGATTCGGATTGAGCACGATGCGGTCGACGTAGATGCCGGGCAGGTGCACGGCGTCGGGGTCGATCTCGCCTTTCTTCACCAGGTGCTCGACCTCCACGATGGTGAACTTGCCGGCCATGGCAGCGGCTGGGTTGAAGTTGCGCGCCGTCAGACGGAACACCAGGTTGCCCGACTCGTCGGCCTTCCAGGCTTTGACCAAAGCCACGTCAGGCACCAGCGCGTGTTCCATGACGTAGGTGTGGCCGTCGAATTCGCGCAGCTCCTTGCCTTCGGCCACCAGCGTACCCACGCCGGTGCGGGTGAAGAAGGCCGGAATGCCCGCGCCGCCGGCACGCAGCTTCTCGGCCAGCGTGCCTTGCGGTGTGAATTCCAGTTCCAGTTCGCCCGCCAGGTACTGCCGCTCGAATTCCTTGTTCTCGCCGACATAGCTGCTGATCATCTTCTTGATCTGCCGGGTAGTCAGCAACTGTCCCAGACCCAGACCATCGACACCGGCGTTGTTGCTGATGACGGTCAGGTCGCGTGCGCCGCTGTCGCGCAGCGCAGTGATGAGCAGTTCAGGGATACCGCACAGACCGAAGCCGCCCACAGCGAGCATCTGCCCGTCCTGAACGATTCCAGCCAAAGCGGCGTCGGCACTGGGAAAGACTTTCTTCATGAATAGGGGCTCGGTGGCTGACGAGTTAAGCTGGGTTACAACGACCGTGAAGCGTACACCGCCGCCGACCGATCATTCCTGCCCGTGCGGAGCCGACGCTCCGCCGCTCCGCCGCTCTACCGCTCCGCCGCTACCCAGCAGTGCGCGTTGTGCAACACGGGCCACCAGGCTTCGTCCCATACCCAGGGTGGGGAACCGCGCTTCCTGCGCGGCTTAGCATTCCGTGGCTCCCCCGCATTCCAAGCAACCACACGGCGGCCATGATCGAATGCAACGGCGTCGCCTGCAAACCGCACGATGCTGCCCCTCTGACTCTGGCGACAACGCCGGCGACGACCCGCCATCAG
>JBBQXN010000001.1:0-89598 GCA_038209585.1 Burkholderiales bacterium | reverse complement strand
GCGGCCGCGCCCCCCGCCGGCGGTGGGTCGGTGCAGGTCCGCATCTCGCTTGCGCCGGCGCTGGCTGCCAAGGCAGGCCCCGAGGACACGGTCTTCATCTTTGCGCGGGCGCTGCAGGGCTCCAAGGCGCCGCTCGCCATCCAGCGACGGCAGGTCAAGGACTTGCCGCTGGAGCTGACGCTGGACGACTCGATGGCGATGAGCCCGGCCCTGCGGTTGTCGACCGTGAGCCAGGTGATCGTTGGCGCCCGCGTCAGCAAGAGCGGCAATGCCATGCCCCAGCCCGGTGATCTGCAAGGCCTGACACCGGCGGTGGCCGTCGGCGCACGTGGGCTGCAGTTGCAGATTGCCGACGTGCTGCCCTGATCCTGCCGTACACCCGCAACACGTCCAGCCCCCGGCCCAGCCGTCGAAGGAGACTGTCTTGAACCCGTTGAGCCCCGACGCCCCCTACAGCGCCGCACCCGGACTGTCCCCCGGCATGCCATCCACCCCGCCATCCATCGAACCCAGCCCGTTGTCCACCTGCGACCTGTGCGATGTGCACAAACACGACAGCTCCGGGGCATTTCGGGTACTGCCACCCGGCTTTCTGGCGTTTGGCGGCCGCCTCGCCTTTGCCGGGCCGGTGAGCACCGTCAAATGCCATGAGGACAACACCTCCGTCAAGGCGGCTGTCGAATCGCCCGGCCACGGCCGGGTACTGGTGGTCGATGGCGGCGGATCGCTGCGCCACGCGCTGGTGGGCGGCAACCTGGCGGCTGCGGCCGTCCGCAATGGTTGGGCCGGTCTGGTGGTGGACGGCTGCGTGCGTGACGTGGCTGAACTGGCGGCCCTGGACATCGGCATCCGGGCCCTGGCCGCCATGCCGTTGCCCACCGACCGGCGCCATGCCGGCCTGGTCGATGTGCCGGTGCAGGTGCAAGGCGTGGCCGTGCGGCCCGGCGACTGGCTGGTGGCCGATGCCGATGGCATCGTCGTGATGAAAGCCGCGGCAGCGTCATGAAAGCGGTGCTGGCTCGCGCGCTGAGGGTCTTGCGTCCGTCTGTCGACGCGCCTGTCAGCGCGTCTGGCAGCGCGTCCGGCAGCACCTCGGACCACGCGTCCGGCTCCGCGCCCGCAGCGCCGCCCGACGCGGTGTCCCGCACCGCTGAGCGCTGCCGCAAACGGGTGACGCAGCGCGCCTTGCTGGCAGCGGGCGTGGCGATGGTGCCGCTGCCCGGTGTCGACTGGATCACCGATATTGGCCTGCTGGTCAAGCTGCTGCCCGAGATCACCACCGCTTTTGGCCTGAGCCCGGCCCAGGTCGAACGCATGGCGCCCGAGCGCCGGGTGGTGGTCTACAAGGCGATCTCGGCCGGCAGCAGCCTGGTGCTGGGGCGGATCGTCACCCGCGAGCTGGTGATGGCCGTGCTCAAGACCGTCGGCCTGCGCCTGAGCACCCAGCAGGCCGCCAAATATTTGCCGGTGGCGGGGCAGGTGGTTTCGGCGGCGCTGACCTTCTCGGCGCTCAAATACGTTTGCGAACAGCACATCCGGCAGTGCGAGGCAGTGGCGCGCCAACTGCTGCTCAGCGCCCCGGTGCCCGCGCCGGGCTAGAATGCGCAGCTTCGGGGTGTAGCGCAGCCTGGTAGCGCATCTGGTTTGGGACCAGAGGGTCGAAGGTTCTTATGTGAGGTGACTCCAGTCGCACCCTGGGCAATCACGGATCAGCAGCTACAATTACTAAATATTTTTTCGTCGGGGCGTAGCGCAGCCCGGTAGCGCGCCAAGTTTGGGACTTGGATGTCGCAGGTTCGAATCCTGTCGCCCCGACCATTTCTCCTAGTAAGTGACCCTTCCGGCATCGCTTGCTCGACGCGTTTTGACGGCTCGACGGCCGCAGCCTTAGGGCGAGTGCCCGTCCCGTAGTACGCAACACAGTTGCGTACTGAAAGACTCCTGGCTAGACTTGGCCAGTTGCACATTGTGTTTTCGTGCATCTGCGCAGCTCGGTCGCCGGAGGGAGCCTATGAAGCATGTGACAGTGCTGCCGGAGTTGAGGAGAGGTGTCCCTTCCTTTTTCCTCCTTGGGCCAGATGGGCGTGTCCGGGCCTTCGACCTGTTTGCAGAGTCACTGCGAAAGAGCCCGTTCAACACGGTCGAAAGCTACAGCTACGGAGCCGCCCGCTTTTTCGACTACTTGTTCGAAGCGGCCGAGTTGTTTGGCCAAGGGGCCGAGAACGCTGCGCGAACGCAAGACCAGCTCGTCGAGCTCCTTGACTCGTACGACGACTACCTCGTTTACGGAGAGGACTCCGGCAACGAACTGGTCCGGCAGCTATCACGATCAAACCCTTCGCCCAGGGTGTCTGCTCGCACATCAGAGCAGTTGCATGCCCCCCTTCGGCTTCTCCTCAAGCTTTCCGACACGATTCGACTGCAGTCGGCTCAGCTTGCCGAGCACGGACTTGTTGAATACCAAGTCGCCAAAGACGCGCTTACAGCGACGCTCTCGTACCCCCCAACGGCTCTTCAGCGAGTTGCTCTGTATAGAAACTCCATGCTGCATGGCGTCATCGCAGGCGGAGACCGACTCCTACATCACTCGATTCTGCCCACAGGACTTGCGGGATTGGCTGATGAAACTACTGAAGAACAAGCGTTCCCTTTCGATCTCATCGAGCCTGTGATATGCGAGATGACATCACATCGGGACAAAGCGCTTTATGCGTTTAGCGCGGCTTCTGGATGTCGGATAAGCGAAGCTCTGCAGGTATTGTGGAGCGATATTGACCAGCGAAATATGACTGTCAAACTGGTGAATCCAAAGAGACGAGTCAACAGTCCAAGCTATCTCTATCTCACTGCGGAAGACAGGAAGAAGCACCTTGTATGGAAAGCCAGGGCAACACAATCAACACTCCTCATTGAGCCATTTGCAACCATTTTCTTTCAAGAGTTGGAGGCGTATAGAGCAAGTGAATGGAAATGGAATGAGTCTCATGACTTTGTTTTCCAACACGTCAATCCAAAATATCTAGGAAGGCCGTTCCTGCTTAGTTCCCGCAGTTCGCGAGGCGAGGCCTTCAAAAAAGCGGTTAATGCCGTGCGCAATAAAACCGGCGATCTGCGCCTCATCTACTCTTACGGGGTTCACTCACTGCGCCATACCTACGGATTTTATCTACTCAACTATTTTCCGCGAAAAAACGGCTCTCACGGACTACCGATCGGCCTTGTCAAACAAGTAATGGGGCACGCACAACAGAAGACCACTGCAAAGTACGCCAGGCATGACACTGATCTTATAGAAGAAGATCTCGCATACGCAAACACCAAAATCTTTGGCGACGGTGCTGCGCGGTCGCTAACGCATGTCAAACACTCGATTTTGTTGAAAAGGCTGGAAAGGCTGGAGATAGAGATGAGAGAAGAAGCCGCACTAGCTGTAGCAAGGTAAACCAATGTTGAATCTTACCCAAGATCAGCTGGTTATCGCTCCATTGGCCGAGCCTATTTCTCAGAGTTTGCGCAGCGCGCTGTTGCGCTCAGCAAATATCCTACTCCAGGCTTACGGTCAACTCGATACTCCGCTATCAGAAATAGTGATCAAGCGAAACGGGCGAGGCCAATTCTCAAAGTTAATATTGCTTACTGTTCCCAAAGCACCAGATTGTGTGTTTGATGAAGCTTACCTAAAGACGATCTTCAGGCTGTATATGCAGCCAGCAAAAGACCCAGGAAAGGAAGAGTATTATCGAATAATTGCCAGTGAACCCGAGAATCCTGACACCTCACACACTGCTATGCGAGGCAAGGTTCTAAATTTGGGAATTGGAATAGCTCTGCTGATTCTTCATGATAAAGGAATCATTACCCTTCCTCGAAACTTTCGTTGGCCTCATTTGATAAACGCTGACCCGTCCGTTGGCCAGGACATTGGATGGTACCTAGAGGAAGGACTGTTGAGATTGACGCGAGCTACTTGTCCCACACGTGGCGAGTATGTCCCGTCGTTCGATGTTTTATCTGACGAGAAAAATGCCAGAGTTGATCTGTTGAGTCGCGGTACTCGTGTGGTACTGGCATTGGGCTGGCGCAAGCCAAGCGACGCGAACCTGCCAGATGTGACGACACTGATCGAGGCTATTGAAGAATCAGGGGAAGATCCCGGCAGATTCACGCCTTACCTAAGGCAGTTGATTAAGGTGTGGCGCCTGCATTACGGTGCCGAAATGAAGCTAAACCTAGGAGACGTGGACGCCTTTTTGCGTGGCGACAAAAGGAAGATTGCTAGAACATATTCGAAAACGTTCGCGGAGTTGGAGAGTGGACGAGTTGATCCGTTCGCACTGTCTCCCCAAGAAGTACGGCATGAGGTTTTGGCCAAACTATCTGTTGTTCCTGGAACTGAGGTGAACCTCAAGAATCTTGCTGACTCATGGTTTGTGATCGAAAAGTCATATCTCAAGCTTCGCCGGAAGAAGATTCATAGCCAGAAAGCAGATGTTGCTGCACTTGGATATCTGAACATATATTTGTTCTTCTACCTCTCTTACTGGTTTGAGGATCACCCCAGTACCAAAATTGGCTATCCAAGTTGTCCGAATAAGCTACTGGCGAGTATATTCGTTTCTCCCATACTTGAGCACGATTTTGAGGTCCCGCTTCGCTTTGTCGAATTCATGGACGTGGTTGCTGCCAAAAGGGGGATCTCGAACGAATCTCTATATGGCTATCTTAAGGCGCTTCAGACATTCTTCGAACACATTGAACGTCATGCCAAAGAGCTACCTGGTTCGGACGCTTTTGGTCAACCGCTCAGCGATAGCGATTTCCCACCGATAAATCGCCAAAGTGGAACGAATAAGCGGCCGATTCCACGCAAGCTGTTTTCATTTTGGATTAGGTATGCAGAGTGCCTTGTAGCATTCGGCCAAGTGCTTTTGGATAGAGTGCTTTCTGGTCACCTATCTCAGGATCGACTTCAAGAAATATTTGGAATAACCGGTAATCGTGCGGTATTGGATACGATTTCGCTGGCGAGCCAAATAGGATTTGTGCCTATCGTTTTTTGGAATGGAAGGGTTGTGCCTTTACGCTATGTCCCTAATGTATTCTTTCCGGCTGAGAAATTTCCACTGAAAGGTGGCCAGTTTCTGAAGTTACCCCAGCTGCACGGAATAATACAAGTGTTGGTGGCGTTGTACACCGGAATTCGACATCAACATATCCAATGGTTGGATTCCAGAACATTTGACAAAATGGTAACTTCTGAGGCTGAGTTTTGCCAGCTATTTGTGAATACAGACAAGGTCAAAAGAAAGCCTTGGCTCGCATTCGTCAATGGCAGGGTGATTGGCCTCTTGCGCGTTCAAAGGGCGTGGCGCGAGCTGATACAGTATGATGATTTCAATAAGGAAATTTCTTATGAGGGAAACAAGGATTCCCATTGGCCACCCATAGTGCCGTTGTTTTCGCTGCAGTACGATGGAACGCCACACTCTGATAGCAGGTACGTCGAAACTTGGAACCGCTTGATGATGGGCGTTCAAGGTATGTTGACAGATATCGGAATTCTCAAGGGAGAAGTGGATCCGCTCTATGACCTCCTGCCAAGCGACATTGCGTTAGACGACGAGCCAGGACTGAAGGAGTTAAGGTATGGATCAAACAGCGAGTGGGCAAAGGGTCTAGAGTTGGGGGCAGCGGGAAGTTACGTAGCACTGATACCTAAAGGACTGATCACTCCGCACAGCGCTCGAGTAAGTATCGTTTCTCATTATATTCAATGCCTTCCGGCGGACGTTATTGGCACCTATATTACGGGCCAAGCTGAGGCGGTCGTCTATTACTACGTAAATCTGGACTCGCGTGAATACAAGGAGATACAGCATCAGCAGGCAGTCGCGCTTAGCGTTGCGATGATCGGTGCGGACCTGCAAGGCGCGGATGGCAGCGACTCGCCACATCCGCGCTTGATAAAGGCCGATGATGCGAACTCAAGTCTCGTAAAGAACCTGAAAAGAGGTTCAGTTGAAGAAACGATTGCACGATTTGGCTGTATCTCTATTACTTTGGGTGACGACGGGAAGTCTGGGATAGATGTCTTGCGCGAGACTCGAGGTGTTGGGGTCGCTTTTAACAAGACTGAGATTTGTCCATACGGTAATGTTTGTCCGCCGGAGGTCGTCAAAGAGTTAAAGGGTTGGCAGCGATGCGGGCTCTGCCCATTTGCCGTTCGATCAATTGATCATTTGCCAGCTATAGCGGCAAAGCGAAAGCAGATGGTCGAACAGCTTATTGCAGTTGAAGCTCAATTGGAAGACGAGAAAGACCGGCAGACGCGTTCCCCGGCGGAGGAGGACCAACTGGCGGTAAGCCGGCAGCGCTTGGCCGAAGAGGCTCTAGGCTTCAAGTTGTCAGAGGAGGTTCTCGAGTCCGAACGCGCGAAGATTGCTGCGGGTCATGTCTCCAGTGGTTGGTCCGCATCAATGCCGGACATTATTCGTGAGAATCTCCAAAGGATCGAGGGACCAAGTGATGAGACACTTTATGTGCTGGCTCGACTTGGCGAATGCGTTGCTTATCCGAGTTTTGATAGTCCGGAAATCAGGGGTAAATTCGAACTGCTGAGACGCCAATTGTTGGCTCGTACCGGGAACATCAGGGAGGCCCTTAGCGCGCATACCGGCAGATCGGGAGCTAGGGAGTGCCTCGGGCAAATACGATCTATCGCTGACGCAAATAAAATACCCTACGGTGAGATTCCGAGATTTCTTGCTGATGAAATCTCGCGACTTCAGAATCAGCCGTCCCCAACGCCCATGTTGCTTAGAGCGGAGAAGCACTTGTGAAAAATAATCCGTTCGAGCCTTGGCAAGATGCAAATCAATATAGGCGGATTGATCTTCTTAGAGATTACCTTAAAAACATAAAGACGAGGAGGATGAGTTTCAAGTACATCACGGATTTGGCGGAGGAGGCGGCTAAACACATTGCGCTTAAAGAAGGTGCTCCGTGCAACAGGGCTACGCTACTCCGGAACCCCAAATACAAAGGATTGCTTCTGGCCCACATGACTGAACAGGTTTCTGTCGGTACTGCTGCCATACCGCGAGAGAATATCAAGGATCCAGCAGCCAAAGCGCTACTTGATACGGCGGACATAACCATTGAGAATTTGAAGCTTGAGAATGAACGCCTTAAGAATTACATTGGGTCAATTGCTAATCATGAAGCGCAACCTCAAAAATTTCCTAAGGTATCTGGCCCAGCTGTTTCAGCTAAAGCAACTACGGACCTAGCAGCCGATCGACTACGATTTTTGTCGACGTGTGAAGCGCTTAGAGTCGTACTCCAGAAGTTCGGTGGTATTCTAGAGCTAGACATGGAGCGTCAGCGAATTGTCGACCGCTCAGAGATCCCGCAGCAGGTGCTAATCGATTCGAAGATCGGCGGTCCATTCTTTGAGTGGTTATCCAAAAGCTCAAGCTTTTGAATCGGATTATTTCAAAATGTCAGCGATTCCTGAGTTTTCAAAGTAATTGGGGGCGCAATGTCTGCGGGTGGCGGCTACCGTGTTGGTCAGAATTATTTGGAGTCGCTCGAAGAGTATTTTGAGAACGGTGGCGTCCTTCCGCTCTTGGAACGGGATGGGACTTTGAATACGGCGGAGCTGGTACGTATAACGGGTATTCCTCGCAGCAGTTTTTACCAGAACGAAGGGATCGTGCGGTTGATAGCCACACGATGTGAGGCTCTAGGTATACAGCGACAGGGTGGGCGAGTTTCTAGGGTGCCAGTTCCTGGTGAAGCGGGTGTTGGCGAGCAGGCAAATGCGCCGAACGACTCTAAACTAGCTAAGAAGCTGGAGCGCCGTTTACACAAGTTGGAGCAGCACAATGCTGCCCTGTTGGCTGAGAACCATGAACTGCGAAGGCAGGTCAAGGGATTGACGCTTCAGCTTGGTCGCGAGGACATGCAAATCGACAGCGGCCGCCGCATTCCTAGCCCTCCGGTGAATGAATGATTGCGGATGGATCTGGCCCTGCAAAGTGTCAAGTGTCGATAAGGACCTTGATCAGTGTGTCGTCAAGTGGCGGGGCTATTTTTTCAGGGTGGCTGGAAAATGGGAGTTCACTCCGTGTAATCGCAGCGGGGAAGGTCTTGCCGCGAGTACCGGCCGTCGGCGAGGTCTGGCATATAGACGGTGAGTTTCAGCGGCATTCTGCGTATGGAATTCAATTGCACGTGAAGAGTGGCCGGCCGCAAGTGCCACGAGGCAGACTCATACAGCGCTATCTTCGTGATCATCCAGATTTCTCCGGAATAGGCAAGGGTAAGGCGGAGGCTCTGTGGAATCATTTTGGAGAGCGTCTAGCTTCAGTGATCTCAGCAGGGGACTTGGACAGTCTTGAGCAAGTTTTAGCCAAAGGTGCCGCTGAAAATTTAATAGCAGCTTGGTCAAGGCGAATCGTTGAAGCTGAGCTAATCGAGCACCTTGATCGACATGGGGTGGATTGGAGGGCAACTTCGCAACTTCTACGTGTTTGGGGTGCTGCGGCCCGCAGCATGCTTGACTCGAATCCGTATTTGCTTCTCGCCTTTGTTAACTGGCGCTCAGCAGACAACGTTGCTAAGAAGCTCGGAGTTGAGTCTGGTGATGAGCGTCGACTGGTTGGCGCCGTTGAAGCGGCAGTCTACGGGAGGCTAGAAGAAGCCCATACGCTTACGACTCACCCGCTCTTGCTGGAGTTGGTGGGGAAGCTCCTCACCCATGAGAGTGCTGCGCATGCGATTGCACTCGCACGGAAGGAAGAGGCGATTGCAGGGGACGAGATTCGGGGATACCAGCCAATAGGGGCTGCTGCGCTTGAGCGTGGCGTTGAGCGTCGACTGAACTCAATGCTGTCCGGTGAGGTGGCGGCTCAGCGTAGTCTCCAACTGATGTCGATAGAGGCAGACGCTGGCGGTGTCATCGCGGCCGTTGAGGCCCAGCAAGGATTCCGGTTTAACCCCGAGCAGCGCGCTGCCGTGTTGCTTCCATTTGAAGGCGCATTGGCTGTTTTGACGGGCGGGGCAGGTGTTGGCAAGACAACTGTTTTGCGGGCGATTGTTGAGCTTGCCAATCGTCAAGCGATGACTGTCTTTCAGATGGCGCTTGCCGGAAGAGCAGCCCAACGGATGGTCGCAGCAACCGGTGCACCAGCATCCACGATCGCGAGATTTATCGGAGCTGCGCGAACCGGCCAAGTCGAGGTTCCCGCCAACAGCTTGGTTGTAATCGATGAAGCGTCAATGCTTGATCTGCCGACGCTCTATCGCGTGTTGAAATACCTACCAGACGGAGTTCGTCTACTGTTGGTCGGCGATGCCGCGCAACTTCCGCCAATCTCTTTTGGCTTGGTTTTTCATAGGCTTGTTGATAGCGTCCGTGTTCCTAAGGTACACCTTACGGAGATTCACAGGCACGCTCTGTCCACTGGTCTTCCAACCGCTGCGCTGTCTGTTCTCTCGCATAAACAGCCCGAGTTTGTGCCGTACGGAGGTCTGCGCAGTGGCGTCAGTTTCATTGATTCATCTGCAGATGATGTAATGGTGCATCTGCGGAGGATTAGTCGGGACTGGCAAAACGACGAATTCCAGGTGCTTTCAGCGGTCAATATAGGCAAAGCCGGCATCCGTCATATCAACCAGTCGTTTCATTTCGACGCCTGCGAGGCAGACGTTGGACTCCCACCATTTGTTGTAGGGGAGCCGGTAATCCATCTTGTCAACGACTACGAGCGTGGGCTTATGAATGGTAGTCTTGGTCGTGTTGTCAATATTCTGACAGACGGACAATGCGCCGTTCAATTTGATGAGGAAATTCACTTGTTTCAACCAAACAGGGTGCGGGATGAAATCGAACTCGCATACGCGATTAGCGTTCATAAAGCGCAGTGTTCGCAGTTCAAGCGTGTTGTCGTGGTCGTTGGTAAGAGCCGCCTTCTCGATCACGCGTTAATCTACACCGCGCTGACGCGCGCCGTAGAGCAGGTAGTGTTCGTTGGTGACCGCGGAGCTTTTGAATTGGCGATATATTCGGAGCCGCTTGTTAGTCAACGATCTGTGGCATTCGCGCTCTAAGGGTGTCGATCTCACTACTGCCTATGCCTGGCCTTCTGGAGGATTCTGGAGGGACTTTTCACAGATGAGCCGGGCACAAAACAAGTCCTGATTAGTAACTTGCCTCAGCTAGCTCACGCCATGAGCCAGTGAGCCCGTAAGCTGGGCTTGTCTCATCGCGGAGCGAGCCCCATGACCTTCAATCACATCCAGTTCCAGCACGGCATGTCGATTCCCGAGTTCCTTGGCAGCTTTGGCACCGAGGCGCAGTGCGCTGAGGCAGTCAAGGCCGCTCGTTGGCCCGACGGGTTTCGCTGCCCGCGCTGCGGCACTGCCGATCACTATGTCGTCGGACATGGTGCGCGCAAGCTCTTCCAGTGCAACCGGTGCCGGCACCAGACGTCGCTGACGGCGGGAAGCCTGATGGAGCACACCAAATTGCCACTTGTGACGTGGCTGCTTGCGATCTACCTCATCAGTCAGGCCAAGACCGGCCTTTCGGCTCTGGCGCTCAAGCGCCAGCTGGGCGTGAGCTACCCCACCGCTTGGCTGCTGCACCAGAAGATCAACCGAGCCATGGCCCAGCGCGACAGCACCCATCGCCTGAGTGGCGCCGTGCAGCTTGACGATGCCTACCTCGGAGGCGAGCGCACCGGCGGCAAGGCTGGGCGCGGCTCGGAGAACAAGGTGCCGTTCGTAGCCGCCGTCTCCCTCAATGCGCGTGGCCACCCGATGCACGTGAAGTTCAACCTGGTCAGCGCCTTCACGCGCGATGCGATCAGCAAATGGGCCAAGGCCAGTTTGGCACCGCACACCCTGGTGGCCAGCGACGGCCTGGGCTGCTTCGCAGCGGTGGCCGACGCCGGTTGCCTGCACGTGCCGATGGTGGTGGGCGCGCTCAAGCCACGCGACCTGCCCGAGTTCAAGTGAGTCAACACCGTGCTGGGCAACTTGAAGACCACGCTTGCCGGCGCCTTCCACTCGCTGAAGTACCGAAAGTACGCCGGCCAATACCTGGCCGCCTTCGCCTACCGCTTCAACCGACGCTTCGATCTGCGCGACCTCGTCGCGCGCCTCATCGTCGATGTGGCGCGCTGCAAGCCAGCCAAAGAAAGTGTCGTCAGGGCGCATGCTGAGGCAGGTTACTAATCAGGAAACAAGTTAAGCCCAAAAACAAACAGAATCCTGACTAGAAACTTAGCTCAGCTTGCGCCCTAATCTCGGATTCCTTGACAGACTTGGCCCGACGCCATGACCACGATGAGGCTGGCAACGAGGCCGGGCAGGTAAGATCGGTGATTGAGGGAGTTATTGTGCGTGATGCACGGGACGCAGTTATGAACAGTTGGGGCTGGTCGGAACCGGGGCATTCGATAAACTCGCTAGCGTTCATATCGGCATTGGTTCCACCACAATAATTCTGAAATTAGAATATTCCGATCGAGTTTTTAAAGCATACCTACTCAAGCTAACAGTTGGTCGAGTCAATTGATATTCGTTGCCGATTTGCCTTTCGCGATCACCTGCAACCGCGCGACGCTGATCTCCTAAGTTCGACATCAATCTCGATTTCACGCCTTTTTTGGCGATCCCAGATCAATGGAATCAAGGACTTAGCTGCGTTGTAGAAGATTTTATGTAGTGGCAATAGCTATGAGTAAACGTGCTGGCAATGTATCGGCGTAATTGGCTATACTCGACCCATGTACCTCAAGCTCACGCGCTCCGGCGGCCACAGCTACCTGCAGCTCGTTGAGTCGTTTCGCAACGAGCAAGGCAAGCCGCGACAGCGCACCGTCGCCACCCTGGGTCGGTTGGATGAAGTCGGTGGTGGCGTCGATTCGCTGCTGCACGGTTTGCTGCGCGCCAAGGGTCTTCCAGGCGCGATGGCTGCGACGCCGCAGGTCGAATTCGAATCCGCTCTTGCCTTGGGCGATGTCTGGGCGCTGGATCAGCTCTGGAAGGAACTGGGCTTTGACGCGCTGGGCAGCGTGTTCCGCAAGGCCCGCTACACCACGGCCATCGAGCACGCCATTCGCGTGATGGTCTTCAATCGCTTGTGCGTGGACTTCAGCGATCCAGATTTCAAGCTCGGCGTGCTGCGCTGGCTGGAGACCGTGAGCATCCCCGAGGTGGACACGGCCAGCCTGACGCATCAACAGTTGCTGCGCAGCATGGATGCGTTGATGGACCACCGAGATGCGGTGGACGACGTCGTCGCGGGCTTGCTGCGTCCGCTGGTCGACCAAGACCTGCCACTGGTGTTCTACGACCTGACCACCATCGGCGCGACGAGCCTGAGCGAGCAGAAGGACGACGCGCGCAAGTACGGCATGGCCAAGGAGGCGTTGATCGCGCGCCAGTTCATGCTGGGCGTCGTGCAGGACGCTGAGGGCTTGCCGATCTACCACGAGGTCTTCGATGGCAACCAGGCCGAAGCGCCGACGCTGCTGCCGACCTTCCGCAAGGTGCTGGCCCGCTTCCCCCACATCAAGCGGCTGATCGTCGTGGCCGACCGCGGCTTGCTGTCGCTGGACAACGTGGACGAGTTGGCCGAGATCAGCTTGCCCGACGGCAATCCCCTGGAATTCATCCTCGCCGTGCCGGGCCGACGCTACGGCGAGTTCACGGAGTTGTTGGCGCCAATCCAGGCCCGGGCCAGCGCGGCTACGCAGGAACTCATCGAAGAGACACGCTGGCAGGGCTGGCGCCTGGTGGTGGCCCATGATCCGCAGCGCGCCCAGGAGCAGACGCAACTCAGACGCGAGCGCATTGCCACGTTGCAGGAGCAGGCCCAGCAGTGGGCCGGCAAGCTTGACGGGCAGGACGCTGGCGTCAAGGCCAAGGGCCGCAAGTTATCCGACAGTGGCGCCAAGGCGTGGCTACATCACGCGGTCTGCGAGGCACACCTTGCGCGCATCATGAAGGTCGACTTGAAGAGCGACCTGTTCAGCTACGCGGTGGACGAGCCCGCCCTGGCGCAGGCCGAACTGATGGACGGCAAGTTGCTGCTGGTGAGCAATGTGGCCGACCTGTCGCCCGCGCAATTGGTTCAGCGCTACAAGGCGCTGGCTGACATTGAGCGCGGCTTCAAGGTCCTCAAGTCTGAGATCGAAATCGCTCCGGTGTACCACCGTCTGGCTGAGCGAATTCGTGCCCACGCCATGCTGTGCTTCATGGCGCTGATCGTCTACCGCGTCATGCGGCAGAGACTGAAACTTGCCAAGAGCGAACTCAGCCCGGAAAGGGCGTTGGCGCAATTGCGCCGAATCCAAAAGCACAGCGTCAGCATCAATCCTGCTGCGCCCATCACGGGCATCTCCACCATCAACTTCCAGCAGGCCAGCGTGCTGGCCGCACTGAAGCTCAAGAAGCCCACCCAAGACGCTCAAATATCGTTGCTGTAGTGGCAGCCTGAAGGGGCGCTTCTATACAAATCAACCACTTACGGCGTTTGGTGTCGAACACGGGCGGACCAGGCTGCGCTTGATCGACATCAAGACAGCTGGGGTGGGAAGGCCGACACTCACCTTTCGCGGTGTGGACCGCCAAGGAGATTGTCATGAAGACGCAAGGCCTGCCCTCCCCTTTCAGGCTGCTGGTGTGGCTGTTCTTGTGTTGGGCAGCGAGCAGTGCCGTGCATGCGCAAGCCAACCGCGCCCTCCAAGGTCAGGCAAGTCAATCAGGTCAATCACGTCAATCAGGTCAGCCCGCGCCGGGTGACTACGCGGTGCAGAACGGCCGCGTGGATGCCGGCACTTATGCCGGCTGGCGCCTGTTCCACACCGCTTGCTATGGCTGCCACGGTGTGGATGCCACTGGCACAGACCTGGCACCGAATCTGGTGGAGCGCATCAAGTCGATGTCGCCGCGCGACTTCGCCACCAAAGTGTTAACCAGCTATCGCTTGATGCCTGCCGCGTCTGGAGCCGAGGGCAACAGCAGCGATGACAACGCAGCGCTGGAAGGCTTGATCGAACAGGCGCTGCGCAAGGACCGGTCAGCGGCCAAGCTCATTGCCATGCCCGCCTGGGACGACAATCCGCGCGTGCGGCCGCATGTGCTGGACTTGTATGCCTATCTCACGGCGCGGGCCGACGGCAAACTGGCGCCGGGCAAGCCTCAGCAGATCGCGCGCAAGTAAAAAGCGCGTTTGGGCTAACTGCCCATGCGCAGGCGTCGCGCCGATTCTTCGGCGCGGGCATCAGCAATGCCGTCCATCACGCTGTCCAGGTCCACGGCAGCCGTGGGTGCGGCATGTCTGCCGGTGAGCGGACTGTCTGCGGTGAGCAAGCCGCTACGGTACAGGTCCCAGATCTCGGCGCCATAAGTTGTTGACAGCAACTGCGGCGCAAAGCGACCGAAGAAGTCGCGCAGGTTGCCCACATCGCGCAGCAGCATGCGCTGCGCGTGCTGGTTGCCTGCAGCGTCCACGGCCTGCGGCAAGTCGATTATCACGGGGCAAGGCTGGCCTTCGTTGTCGATACCCAGCAGGATGTTGAATTCCGACAGGTCGCCGTGCACGATGCCCGCACCCAGCATGCGCAGCACTTCGCGCAGCAGCGTGGCGTGGTGGCGCACGGCGTCTTCAGCCGAGAAGCTGCAGTCGTTCAGGCGTGGCGCAGCAGCGCCTTCGGCGTCGGTCACCAGTTCCATCAGCAGCACGCCTTCGAAGAAGTTGTACGGCTTGGGCACGCGCACGCCGGCAGCGGCCAGGCGGTAAAGCGCATCGACCTCGGCGCTTTGCCAGGCGGCCTCGGTGGCTTGGCGGCCGAAACGTGTGCCCTTGGCCATCGCGCGGGCCTGGCGACTGTTCTTGACCTTGCGGTTTTCGGTGTAGTCAACCGCTTGGCGAAAGCTGCGCTCGGTGGCGTCTTTGTAGATCTTGGCGCAGCGCACTTCGCCGCCTGAGCGCACGACGAAGACGTTGGCTTCCTTGCCGCTCATCAGCTGGCGAAGCACGTCGTCTATCAGGCCTTCGTCCACCAGTACCTGCAGTCGCTTGGGAGGTTTCATGGCTGAATTGTCAACGACCGCCGACCATCGATGGTTTGCGTTGGCGCACCCGGCATCTGTTGCGACCAGCCTTGCTTGAATGATGAGATCCCGACGTCCCAACGCCCTTGCATAGGCCAACCCCGCCAACTGCATTTTTTTTCGCTTTGCTGGCCACGGCATCTGCATTTGCCGCTGGCCCCGTGCAGCCAATGCCCGCGGTAGAAGACACGATGGCCCAGCGCATGCAGACCTGCGTGATGTGCCATGGCAAGGAAGGGCGGGCAACGAATGACGGCTACTGTCCGCGCATCGCCGGCAAGCCTGCGGCCTACATCCACCCAACTGCCTCAAAGAGATGACTTGCGTGAAGCTGGGATACGAAAACGCCCTGCCCTGCCGCCCCATATCGGCACACTGAGCCTGTCGCCCGGGACCGATTCGATCAACTTGCTCACACCCGACAACCGCGGCGGCAACATGGACGTGCCCGACATGGGGCCCGGCAGCATCAACACCCTGCCCGTGCTCAGCCCCGGCGCACGGCTGTGGAGTACGCCAGCCGCGCGACCATTCATGTGGAGTTGATCAAGGCCTGGGCCATCGACTGGCCGCGCCTGGCCGCGCCTGGAAACCGAGCACCAGATCCTGGCCATCGGCAGCGCGCGCCCGCTGGAAGACGCCACCCGCATCGCCTACCGCGAGCTGGTGCTGTGGTGGGCGCGCGAATACGGCTACGACCAGTGGGACGCCGACATGACACGCTGGCCGCAGAGGGCGCACATGTGGCTTTCTGCGCGCGCAATGCAGACGACGCGAAACGCGCGGGGTGTGGGAAGGATCGATCATGGCAACCCTGAACTGTTCAAGCAGGCACTGGCGCTGAATCCGACCGGGCGCAAGGGCACACCACAAGAAATGGCCAATGCAGCGGTGTTTCTGGCCAGCCCGGCGGCCAGCTTCATCACCGGCACAAACCTGGTCGTCGATGGCGCCTTGACCCGCGGCGTGCAGCTTTGAGCCGGGTGCTGGTGCTACGGCATCTGCTGTGGCGCAGCACATGAGAGCTGTCTATCATCCGCCGGCTGCGGCCATTCAGCCGCAAGCGACAACTACAACGGAGACGATTCATGTTTATTCGTACCACCCTGGCCCTGGCGACCCTGTCGCTGCTGGCTGCTTGTCAAACCACACCGCCAGCCGCCAAGGCAACCGCGCAAGCAACCGCCCAGGCAACCGCCCCTGCCGCCAAGCCCGCAGCACCCGCCTGGCAGCAAGGTCGCACGTCTGACCAGGCGACATCGACCCTGGCCCCCGTGGCCGGCAAGCTGACGGTGACACCGGCAGCCGACATTCCGATTGCCAGCTTCAAGCTGCCGCCCGGCTTCAAGGCCGAGATCTGGGCCAGTGGCATACCCGGCGCGCGTGCCATGGCCCGCGCCGAGAACGGCAAGGTCTACATCGGCACGCGCGCCATCGGCCGCGTCTATGAAGTCAGCGACAACGGCAATGCGCGCACCAGCCGCGTGCTCGTCGACAAGCTCGTGCAGCCCGCCGGCGTGGCTTATGCGAACGGCTCGCTGTATGTGATGGCCATCGACAAGGTGCTGCGCTACGACGGCATTGCGACCAACCCGGGCGCGCAGCCGGTGGACATGACGGCCGCCTTCAATCTGCCCAAGGAACAGCACCACAACTGGAAGTACATCGCCTTCGGCCCCGACGGCAAGCTCTACGTGCCTTTCGGCGCGCCTTGCAACATCTGCGAGCCAGGGCAGGAATATGCGCAGATCCGCCGCTACAACCCCGACGGCAGCGGCATGGAAGTGGTTGCCCGCGGCGTGCGCAACTCGATCGGCTTCGACTGGCATCCGCAAACCCGCGAGATGTGGTTCACCGACCATGGCCGCGACTGGATGGGCGACGACGGCCCAGCCGACGAGCTGAACCGCATGACCAAGGTGGGCCTGAATTTCGGCTTCCCCTACTGCCACGCCCAAGGCATCAACGACCGTGACTTCCCCAAGGCTAACGCCTGCGAAGGCGTGACGCTGCCGGTGCAGACCCTGGGCCCGCACGCCGCTGCGATGGGTGTTCACTTCTATACCGGCGACATGTTTCCGGCTGAATATAAGAACGCGATGCTGGTGGCGCGCAAGGGCTCGTGGAACCGCACGCAGAAGTTCGGCTACGACGTGGTGAGGGTGCAGACCGACGCGCAAGGCAACAACCCGCGCATCCGCCCCTTCATGACCGGCTTCCTGGACCCCAGCAACGACAGCTTCAGCGGTCGCCCCACATACATGCTGCAACTGCCTGACGGCTCGCTGCTGATCAGCGACGAGCAACTCGGCGCGATCTATCGCATCAGCTATGCGAAGTAACGCTGTCGCGGCCCTGGCCGCGTCAGCGTGGCTGGCAGCAGCGAGCGTGACCCCCGTGGCCGCGCAACCTGTGCCAGCCGGCGTCGAAGCATGCACTGCGTGTCACGGACCCGGCGGCAATTCGCCGGTGCCGGCGATCCCGTCGATCGCTGGTCAGCCGCAGCTGTTCCTTGAGAACCAGCTGGTGCTGATCCGCGAAGGCTTGCGCGAGGTGCCTGCCATGCAGGCGGTGATGGGCGGGCTGAACGATGCAGAGATCGTGGCGCTCTCGCGCCATTTCTCAGCGCAGCCGGCCCTGCTGCCGCATGGCAAGGCTGACCCGGCGAAGTTTGCTGCCGGTGCCGATGTATCCAGGCGCGCGCTGTGTGGCACCTGCCATCTGCCCGACTACAGCGGCCAAAACCAGGTGCCACGGCTGGCACGCCAGCACGAGCCTTACCTGGCAGCGACGATGAAGATGTACCGCGACGCGCCAGCGCCTGGCCGCGACACCGCCATGTCGGCGGCACTGCACGGGCTGGACGACAACCAGCTGCAGCAGTTGGCGCACTATCTTTCGCAGCAGGGGCGGTAGTGCAGGGGCGGTAGTGCCGGGCCGGTAGTGCAGGGCCGGTAGTGCGTGGCCCGGCTTGCAGGCCGGAGCCCAGCCCCGACACGAACCGGCCACGGTCGATACACTGGCTCGATGCCTGAACGTCATTGCCCCACTGGCCGCTCTGCTACCGCACGCGAATGTGCATCTGCAGCAGCTGCCCCACCCATGCCACGACGGCGTGCCATGCACGAGGCGCTGCGGAGCTTCACCGGCGTGTGGGTCATCAGCGCGGGCGGGGCCGGTCTGGCGGGGTGCGCCGGTCTGCCTGAAGAAGAAGCCTTGCGCGTGAGCCTGGTCGATCTGCAGACCCTGCCCGGCACAGGTCTGGAAGTGCGGTTTGCGGTGAAGCTGCGGGTGCAGAACCCGGGAGAGCTGGCAGTGGACTACGACGGCATCTCGCTGGATCTGGACCTGCGCGGTATGTCGTTCGCCAGCGGCGTGAGCGCCGAGCGGGGCAGCCTGCCGCGCTTCGGCGAGGTCGTGGTGACCGTGCCCATGACCGTCTCGGCCACGGCTTTGCTGCGCCAGGCGTTGTCGCTGGCGCGCGAGGACGGACGCCAGCGTATCCGCATCGACTACAGCGCGCGCGGCCGTCTGGGAGGTGCAGGCCGGGCCAGTCGCAGCTTCAAGGACAGCGGTCAACTCGACTGGCCGCCCAGGCCCGGTTCGTCGTCCTGAATGACCGGCCGCGCAGCCACTGCCAGGCTCCGCCTGGCTCCACCACATCGTCAGCGGCATGGCACCGCACGTTCCGCAACACCCGTCGTGAGGTAACCCCGCACCATGTCCACGCCCATGCCCACGTCGGCCTCCACGTCTGCCTCCACGTCTGCAGCCTCGCACAGCCGCTTCGAGCAGTCTTTCGTGTTCCACATGATCCGGGACTTCTTCCTGTTGCTGCTGCTGGTGGCAGCCGTGGAACTGGCCATTCGCTATGCAGCCTTGCGCTGGGATTTCGCCTACGAAGAGCCCGCCCGGGTAGACGCGGCTACCAAGCAATTGGCCAACGACGTCAAGTCCATCATGCTCAATTCCGGCGGGCCCACGGCGGCGCAAACGGTCTACCCCATCCTGGAGCGCAACTACTACGACCTGGGTCTGGACATCGCCATCCTGCCTTCGGCCGTGACCGTGGCCTCGATGCTGGAAACGCGCAACATGGAAGTGCAAGGCCTGCTGCCGCGCTGGGGTCCGGGCACCCACCAGCAGGCCAGCGTGTCGTTGACGGCAGAAGCCTATTGCCTGGCGTGCCACGTGAAAGCCCAGGTGGGCGACGTGCTGGGCACGGTGGCCGTGCGCAGCTACCTGGAACGCAAGGAGAGCACCTGGTTTCAGGAAGTCAGGCTCACTGCTGGCGCGCTGAGCCTGAAGATCCTGGTGCACACCATCGTGCTCTTCGGGTTGATGAACGTGCGCATGGCGCCTTTGCTGGCATTGCGCGGCACGGTGTCCGGCCTGGCCAAGGGCGTGATGGACCTGTCACCCCGCGCAGGCGTGAAAACGATGGACGAGTTCGGCGAGCTGGCCGAAGACCTGAACCATTTTCTGGACCGCATCACCCAAGTGGTCAACGATCTCGACCAGATCCTCAGCGAGGTGGTCCAGGTGGGCTCGCGGCTGAGCCTGCTCAACCGAGGCCTGGAAAAACAGATGGACGGCATGCGCAACCAGGCGCTCCAAAGCCTAAGCACCGGGGCGCAGCAGGGACTGGACCAGCGACTGGCTGCAGCACGCGTGGGCGGCGCCTTCGACGCCCACCTGCAGGCCCTGATGCAGACGCTGCAAACGCTGGCTGCGAACGGCCAGCTGCCCGCACCTGCCCAGGCTGCGTTGCAAGAACCCCTGGCACGCGCGCAAGCCAGCCTGGCACAGTGGGACGCCAGGCTGCTGAATGCGCCAGGCCCGGCCGCCGCAGGCGACACGCAAGCCGACGACTACCGCAGCTTCGCCCAGGCGCTGCGCGACATGGCCGTGCTGGAAGCGACGATGGAGAAAGTCGCCGAATCGGGCCAGCGGGTGCTGGCGCGGCTGACGCACGGCCGGCAGCAGAAGAGGTTGGCTGGCACAGGCGACCCTGCAGCTTGACGTACGCCCCCGGCGGGCGCCGTCACTTTCAACCAGGGTCAGCCTTGCCCACCCACCGCTCGCTGGCGAAGCGAAGGGCGAAGCGAAGGGCGAGTCGAAGGGCGGGGCGAAGGGCAGGGCGAACTACGGAGCGAACTGCTGCGCGAGTGCCTGCGACTTGCTGCGCAGCACACCCAGGTCGCTGCCCACGGCCACCATGGTCAGCCCTTGACCCAAGTAGCGCTTGGCATCGACCTCCACCGTCGCCAGGATGCCGACCGCCTTGCCGGCAAACAGCGCTTGGTGGACGACTGCGGCGATGGCAGCCTGCACATCGGAATGGTCGGGTCGCCCGAAGTGGCCCATCCCCGCAGCCAGGTCGGAAGGGCCGATGAACAGCGCGTCCACGCCGTCCACGGCAGCGATGTCGCGGGCAGAGGCCACACCGGCCGGGCTTTCGATCTGCACGGCCACGGCAATCTGCTCGTTCACGCCCGTGAAATAGTCGGCGACCGTGCCGTAGCGATTACCGCGCTGCGCCACGGAAACCCCGCGCACGCCGGCAGGCGGGTAGCGCGTGGCGGCCACGGCGGCGCGCGCTTGCTCGGCGGTTTCGACGAAGGGGATGAGGAAGTTGTAGAAGCCTGCGTCGAGCAAGCGCTTGATGACGACGCTGTCGTTCGACGGCGGCCGGACCACGGGGGCGCTGGGGCTGTCCTTCAAGGCCATGAGCTGCGGAATCAGTGACAGCACGTCGTTGGGCGCGTGTTCGGCATCCAGCAGCAGCCAGTCGAAGCCGGCCAGCCCCATCACCTCCGCAGTGATGGGGCTGCCCAGGGCCAGCCAGCAGCCGATGAGCTGCTCGCGTGCACGCAAGCGACGCCGAAATTCGTTCGGGAATGGGATATAGGCAGGCTTCATGGGCGACGTGATGCAGTCGGGAAGATGTCAGACATCCTACTACTGCAAACCGGGCGCATGGCATCAGTTCAATCCCGAGCCCGTGGGCCTGGCCGGCTTATCTGCCGGGGCTGAGGCCGGCACTCCCAGTGTCCAGCCCAGCGCGCTCGGCTGACCGCCGCCGCCGTTCGCGGCTGTTCACCAGGTGCATGCGCATCTGCGCGCGCGCGGCTTCGGCGTCGCCCGCCGCAACGGCTTCGAAGATGCTTTCATGCTCTTGCTGCACGCGGCGCAGGAAACCCCATTGCGCCGCCCGGTCGCCTTCCAGCAGTTCGCTGCCCAGGCGTGCGCGGGGGATGCTGCGCGGTCCCAGGGCGCCCATCAGGCTGGAGAAGTGGGCGTTCTGGGTCGCACGGCCGATTTCGAGGTGAAAGTGAAAGTCCAGATCGACGGCGTCTTGCCCGGCTTCCATGGCCGCTGAAACAGCGTCCAGCGCCTCGCGCATGCGTTGCAGGTTGGCAGGGGTGCGCCGCTGTGCAGCCAGGCTGGCGGCCTCGCTTTCCAGGGCGATGCGCAGTTCCAGCACGGCAATCACATCGCGCAGCGTGGCCACTTGTTCGGCTGTGACGCGAAAGGCCAGCCCGTCGTCGTCGGCGGGCTGCAGCACGAACGTGCCGATGCCGTGTCGCGTGGCCACCAGGCGCTGGGCTTGCAGCATCGACAAGGCTTCGCGCACCACCGTTCGGCTGACGCCGAATTCGGCGCGAATCGCCAACTCGGGCGGCAGCTTGTCACCCGGCTGCAGGGTGCCCGCGCGAATGCGCTCGCCCAGCGAAGCCACCAGCACCGCGGCCAGGTTCTCGTGGGGCCGGCGCTGGGTGGTGGCATGGGCTGGCTGCGCGGCCGGGGACTGCGCGCCAGCTTGCGGGGCAGGCATGGATTCGGGGGGCATTTCGATCAAGGCTGCGGGTTTTCCCAAGTCGCCTGCACTTGACATCAGCGCAGGCGTGAGCAAAAGTGTGTTGTCTGACAACTGACGAATGACTGTGGCCAGTATAGAAGTATCGATCTCGTTCGACCGCATTGGCGAAGTGCTCTGCCATGTCGGCGAAAGCCCGCTCTGGTCGCCTGATGAGCAAAGCCTGCAATGGGTGGACATCGAGGGTCGGCGCGTACACCGGTGGCAGCCCGGCGCACAGAGCAGCGTGTCATGGGGCATGCCCGAGCGACCCGCCTGCCTGGCGCTGCATGCCGGCGGCGGCGGCCTGCTTTGTGCCCTGGAGTCCAGCGTGGTGCAACTGACGCTGAAGGCACAGGGCGAATTCGAGGCGCACACGCTGGCAACCGTGCGCCACCCGCAGCCAGGCATGCGCTTCAACGACGGCCGCTGCGACCGCCACGGCGCCTTCTGGGTCACGTCCATGGTCATGAACATGGGCCTGGCGCTGGCGCAAGGGCAGCTTTTCAGGTTGGGCCAGGGCCGCGCGGGCATGGCCGTGGTGAACGTGCCGCCCCTGGTGGTGCCCAACGGTCTGGCCTTCAGCCCCGACGGCCGCTGGCTGTACTTGAGCGACAGCCACCCCTCGGTGCGCCGCATCTTGCGCTTTGCGCACGACCCAGACGATCGCCACCTGGGCGCGCCGGCCTTGTTCGTGGACATGAACCTGCACCCCGGCCGCCCCGACGGCGCTGCCGTCGACACCGATGGCTGCTACTGGAGCTGCGCCAACGACGCCGGCCTGGTGCACCGCTTCCGGCCCGATGGCCGGTTGGACCGCTCGATCGCTGTGCCGATGAAGAAGCCCTCGATGTGCGCCTTCGGCGGCGCCCAGCTTGACGAGCTCTACATCACCAGCATCCGCCCGCCCTCCCCCGCGGCAGAAGAAACCGAATGGGCCGGCGCGACCGTGGTCTGCCGGCCAGGCGTGCGGGGCTTGCCTGAAACGCCCTGGCACGTCTGAGCGCGTGCTCAAACATTCGATGCAGCGCCAGAAATGAAAAACGACAACCACCACCCCCCGGAGACATCGACATGACTGAAGCACAGCAGCGGCTTGCAAGCCGAAACGCAACACGGCCGCGCCGCTCGCCGCTGGCCCTGGCCGCAGCGCTGTCGGTGCTGAGCGCCGCAAGCATGGCGCAGACCGCGCCTGCGCCGACTCCAGCCCCTGCAGCCCCTGCCGCTGCCACGCCCGTGACCACGCTCACCGTGACCGGCATCCGCGCTTCCCTGCAGCAAGCCGCCGAAGTCAAGCGCAATGCCCCGCAGGTGATGGACGTCATCACCGCCACCGACATCGGCAAGCTGCCCGACGACAACGTGGCCGAAGCGCTGCAGCGCGTCACCGGCGTGCAGGTCACGCGCGTGTTCGGCGAAGGCCAGTCGGTGTCGGTGCGTGGCCTGCCGCTGGTGCGCGTGGAAGTGGACGGGCGCACGCTGCTGGGCTATTCAGCGCGCTTGTCGCCGCCTGAAAACGAGCAGCTGGGCCGCAATTCCGGCCTGGACACCGTGCCCTCGGGTCTGTTCGGTCGCATCGAAGTGCGCAAGTCGCCGCTGGCGTCCCAAACCGAAGGCGGGCTCAGCGGCAGCATCAACCTGGTCACGCCCAAGCCGCTGGATTTCAGCAAGTTCACGGCCTCGGCGCGCCTGCAGGGCACTTACTCCGACGGCAGCGGCAAGTTCGAACCCGGCGTGCAAGGCCTGGTGACCCAGCAGTTCGACGGCGGCCGCATCGGCGCCTTGCTGGCCGTGGACTACACCCGCCGCACCACCCTGACCCAGGCCTTCGAGCGCAACAACTTCTTCACGCGCACCCGCATCGGTGCCGGCACCGCACCCGGCACCGGGGCCGACCTGAACGCCGATGGTGTGGCCGACATCAGCGGCGACCGCCTGCATTACGAACAGTTTCTGGTGGACCGCTCGCGCGTGGGCATCAATGGCGCGCTGCAGTGGCGCCCCAGCGCCACCCTCAACGTGGTGCTCGAAGGCATCTACTCGAAGCTGACGACTGAACGCGAACAGGACTTCATGGCCTGGCGCTACACCGGCAAGGCCATCACCAATGCGGCCTTCGAGGGCAACACCATCGTCGCCGGCAATTCCACCGGCACGCTGCAGCAGGCGGGCCTGTTTCGCGCCGAGCCCACAGAAAGCCAGTTGCTGGCACTGAACGCGCAATGGAAGCCGGGGCTGTTCACGGTCACCACCGACCTCAGCACCAGCAAGGGCACGCTGGACCAGGTCATCCGCCAGATCACGCTGGATTCGATCAACCGCAACGTGCCTGGCAGCTTCGATTACCGCGCCGGTGTCGTACCCAGCCTGAACCTGGGCTCCTATGACGTCAGCGCGCCAGCCAACTACAACATCACCCAGGTGCGCGCCAACCGGCTGCTGGCCAGCATGGACGAGAAGGTGGCCAAGCTCGACGTGCGCTACGGCTTCATCGACGGCTTCCTCAAAAGTGTCAGCGGCGGTCTGCGTCACCGCGCGCTGAATGCGGATTCCGAAGCCTTTCGCAGCCAGGTTTCACCAGCGCGCGCCGAAGTGCTGCCTTACTTGAAGACGGTGGATGCCAGCAGCTTTCTCAGCGGCATCCCGGGCAACTTTCCGCGTGGCTTTCTGAGCAGCATCGCCGACCAGGACTTCATCTTGCAGCGCGCCACGAACGGCGGCCCGCTGGGCCGCAATTCAGCGCGTGACTACGACCTGAACGAAAAGGCGCTGGCGGTGTACCTGATGGCCGACTTCGAAGGTGAAGTGGGCGGCATGCCGGTGTTGGCCAACGTGGGCTTGCGCAGCGTCAAGACCGACTTCGAGGTCACCACCCTGGCCCAGGGCGTGACACCCGTGCTCGACACCAACAGCTACACCAACGTGCTGCCCAGCGGCAACATCGTGTTCCATGTCTCGCGCGACTTCCTGGTACGGGTGGCTGCAGCACGCACCTTGCAGCAGGCCGGCATCGCCGAGCTCGCGCCTTCGCTGTTCGTCAACCTGACCAACCGCAGCGCCACAGGCGGCAATGCCACGCTGACACCCACGCTGTCGAACAACTTCGATGTTTCTTTCGAGCTCTATGGCAGCAAGAGTGCCCTGATTTCGGGCGCGGTGTTCTACAAGGACGTCAAGGACGTGGTCGCCGACAACACCGTGTTGCAGACCTTTGTCGGCTTCGAAGAGCTGGGGCCCATTCCTTACACGCGGCCTTCCAACGTCGGCAAGGCCCAGGTCAAAGGTCTGGAAGTGGGCGTGCAGAAATTCTTCGACTTCCTGCCCGCACCTTTCGACGGCCTGGGCGCGATCGTGAATTACACCTATTCCGACGCCCAGGGCGATGGCGGCATTCCGCTGGTGGGTGTGTCCAAGAACAGCTACAACCTGATCGGCCTGTACGAGAAGGGCGCCTTGTCGGCACGCCTGGCCTACAACTTCCGCGACAAGGCGGCTTTCTCGTTCACCCAGGGACGCCCCGACTTCGTCGACAAGCGTTCGCAGCTCGACCTGCAGATCGGCTGGGACATCAGCAAAGGCTTGTCGCTGCAATTCCAGGCGCAGAACCTGGACCCGAAGAAGTCGGCGACGGTGGAATACAGCAACATCGGGCCCGTGGCGCTGAACAGTTATGCACTTTCGGAACGGCGTTACTCGATCGGGTTGCGCGCCAAGTTCTGAGGCAGGCCAGGCTGGGGGTAGGCCAGCCATCTCGCAGGTGCTGTGTGGCGGCTGGCGGCTATGCTCGCTGCCATGCCTGCTGCCAGCCACGCGCCCCGCATTCCCAAGCCTTCTGCGGCGCAAGCCGCCGACTTGCTTCCCGATGCACCGGCCGATGCGCCTGCCCAGCGTCTGACCATCCGCGATGTCGCTGCGCTGGCCCGCGTCTCGGTGGCCACGGTGTCGCGCTATGTGAATGGCAAGCAGCGCTTCACGCCCGAAGTGGAACGCCGCATCACCGACGCGATTTCCAGCACCGGCTACCACGCCCACCCGGTGGCACGCAGCCTGTCCACCGGGCGATCGGGCGCCGTGGCCGCCCTGGTTTCCGGCGTGGGCAGCCCACAGGCTGCGGCCCTTGTCAAGGGGATGTGCCGGGTGGCCCTGGCGGGCGGCCACGACCTGATCTGCGTCGACCCGCTGAATGGTGATTCACCGCTGCGCGAGCTCGACCGCGTGCTGGCCATGCAGGTCGACGGCCTGGTGCTGGCGGCGCACATGCCGCCAGAGGCCGCCGCGCGTCTGGCCGGCCAGAGCCGGCCCGTGGTGGACTTGACGCCATCGGCCGACCCCGCCAACGGTCACTACGCGCAGGCCGCGGCCGGTGCCTTGCTGGCGCGCCACCTCGTTGCCGCGGGGCACCAACGCTTTGCCTTCTTGGCCTGTGCGGACGAGGCCGACAGCGCAGCGCGGCTGCTGGGCGTGCAGGAAGCGCTACAGGACGCCGGCCTGCCGCCCGCCACGGTGCACGAAGCGCTGGGAGCGACGGCCGCCGATGGCGCCAAAGCCGCATCGTCGGTGCTGCTGGCGCGCGCGCGGCCACAAGCCGTCATCGCCTGCAACGACCCGCTGGCCATGGGCCTGCTCAGCGAGGCTCGCAGGCTCGGCATTGCCGTGCCCGAACAGGTGTCGGTGGCGGGCATCGGCAACATGCCATTCGGGCGTTATCTTTCACCGCCGCTGTGCAGTGTCGAGCTGCATGCAGACAGCCTGGGGGCCGCTGCCATGACGCGGTTGCTGGCGGCGGTGCGCGACCAGGTCAGCGCTACAGAGATGACTGCTGCGGGCGCCCTCCCCTGGCCTGTGATCGAGCCGCAGCTGGTGCTGCGTGGCTCGACCCGGCGGCTGAGCCCAACGCAGAGCGCTGCGGACTGACCACGCAGCCTGAAACCTGCCTAAAAACGCGGCTTGCGCTTGATGAAGTCGGGCTGGTGCTTCTGCATCTCTCGCGTGTCGTTGCGGCTGCGGATACCGCAGCGCAGATACTGCTCGTGCAGGCGCGCCAGGGCTTCGGGGTCCAGCGTCACCCCCAGTCCGGGCTCGTCGCCGATGGCGACGCTGCCGTTGACGAAAGGCACGCGCCCGCCGGCGATCACGTCTTCGCTCTGCCAGGGGTAATGCGTGTCGCACGCATACGCCAGCCCCGGTGTGCTGGCGGCCAGGTGGGTCATGGCCATCAGGCTGATGCCGGCATGCGAATTCGAATGCATCGACAGCTTCAGGCCGAAGGTGTCGCAATGCGCCGCCAGCTCGCGTGTGGCACGAAAGCCGGGCCAGAAATGGTGGTCGCTGAGGATGGTGCGCACGGGCGTTCCCATGCCGACGTTGGCAGCGAACTCGCGCCGGTCGCAAACGACCATGTTGGTGGCCAGCATCAGCCCCGTGCGGCGATGCAGCTCGGCCATGTCGGCCAGGGTGGGAACGGGGTCTTCGTAATACTCCAGCGCCGTGCCCACGCGTTCCGCCACGCGCAGCGCGGTGTCCAGCGACCAGTTGCCGTTGGGGTCGATGCGCAGCGGATGCTGCGGGAATGCCTGGTGCAGCGCCAGCAGGGCATCGGCTTCCAGGTCGGGGGCGAAGACACCGGCCTTGAGCTTGATGCTGCCAAAACCGTACTGGTCCACCATGGACCGCGCCAATGCGACGACAGTGTCGGCGTCCAGCACTTCGCCCCAGGGGTCGCCGGCGTCGTCACTGCCATACGGCGTGCCATGGTGGCGGCCGAACTTGTAGAACAGGTAGGCGCTGTAAGGCACCTGCTGCATGCGCCTGCCGCCCAGCCAGTCGGCCAGGGGCCAACCTGCGGCGCGGGCGTTCAGGTCGGCCAGACCGGTTTCGAACCCCGCGAAAACCTTGTCCAAAGCGCGTGCGGGGTGCGTTCCCGGCGCCCCGTCGTTGACCGTGGCCGCCCCGGCCCCGACGGTGGCCTGCCTTCCGCTGCCATGCGCGCTCACCGCTGCGGCCAGTGACGCCAGGTCGTGCGTCCCCATGCCACGCAGATGCGGGGCCACCGCCTGCAAGCGCAGCAGCGTGTCGTCGTCGCCATAGGTTTCTGCCAGGCCGACATGGCCACTGCTGCCTTCGATCTCGATGATCGAGCGCAGCGTGTAGGGCTCGTGCACGCCCGACGCGTTGAGCAGCGGCGGGTCTTTCAGTGCGATGGGGGTGATGCGGATCTGAGCGATGCGGTTCATGGGGGTGGTCTGCAACTTCGGGTGAGGTTCAGGCTGTATGCATGGCCGTAGGCATGGGCACGGCCAGGGGAGACTGCGTGGAAGCGCGCAGCACCAGCCGCTGCGGCAAGGCTTCGTCAAAGGGGGCGCTCAGCTCGCCGGCCATCGCCTGGATCAGGCGCTGCATGGCCACGGCACCTTGTTCCACGCGGTGCATGGCCACCGTGGTCAGGGCGGGCACGACATGGGCGGCCAGCTCGATGTCGTCGAAGCCGGCCACCGACAACTGCTGCGGTACCGAAAAGCCCAGTCGCTGCGCTTCGTGCATGAAGCCGACGGCGATCAGGTCGTTGTAGCCGACGACAGCAGTGGGCCGGCGTGCGGCTGGCTGCAGCAGCACCTGCGCGGCCAGCGCTTCGCCGGCTTCGGCTTGCGGGGCCCTCACGGCATGCACCTGCAGGCTGCCGCCTGCCGCCTTCAGGGCACGCGACAAACCCTGGCGCCGCTCGGCGCTCCAGCGCGAAGCGGCAAAGTCGAGGTAGGCCACCTGGCGATGCCCCAGCGACCCCAGATGCGCGCCCAGCAAGCGGGCGGCAGCGGCGCCGTCCACGCCCACGCTGTGCCATCCAGGCCGGCCCAGGTGGCCATAGAAAACCACCGGCCGGCCCAGGCGGCGGATCCAGTCCGTGTCGCTGCCGGCCAGTCGCGCGCTCAGCACCAGGCCGTCGACACGACAGGCCAGGGTTTCGACCAGATGGCGCTCGGGGCTGCCGCTTTCTGCCGTGTCCACGAAAGCCAGGCTCAAGCCTTCCTGGGCAGCCACCCGACTGGCCCCCTGCAGCAAACCGGCAAAGTGCGGATTGGCCAGGTCCAGCACCACCAGCCCGACCGTTCCCGTGCGCCCGGTGGCCAGGCTGCGCGCGGCGGCATGGTCGCAGTAGCCCAGCCGATCGACGGCAGAGTCGATGCGCGCCACCACGTCTGGCGGGAACTGCCGCACACCGCGCCGATACCGCGACACCGTGGTCGCGGAGACCCCGGCGGCCAGCGCGACATCGTGCAAGGTGGGGGCGCGGGTTGGCGACATGGAGAACAAATAACGGAAAGCGGTTTACGACCATGTTAGCCCGCAGCATTGCCGAAGACATCAGCGTAAACCGCAGCCAGGCAGGGTAAACACAGCGACATGCCGACTTGTTGAGATCTGTTGCCGCACACAGAATACATCCAGTTCAGTAAACCGCTGTCCGTTTCAGTTCAACCGCTCTCTTTTTCGATGCCCACCGCGTCTGACCTGTTGCCTTTCGCCCCACGCCCTTGCGTGAGCCCATTCGCAAGCCCATTCGCAAGCTCATGCGCAAGCTCGTGCTCGTGCTCGTGCGTGAGCCCATGCGCGTGCCCATGCGTCAGCCGATCCGCACCGAGCGCCGCCTGGGCGCGCGGGTTGCTGGGCGCATGCAGCCTGTTGCTGCTGATGGCGGGCCCGGCCATCACCACCACGGCATCAGCGGCAGCAGCATCCACAGACGCCAAAGCCTCGACCGCACCGCTGCGCATCTGGACCCGCTCTTCCAACAACGGCCGCACCACCTACGACGCCATCGCGCGCGCCTTCACGCAGCAAAGCGGTATACCGGTCGAGTACTTCAACGCCACCACCGATTTCGAGCAGCGCCTGGCACGCGCTGCCGTGGGGCGCGACCTGCCCGACATCATCATCAACGACGGCGGCTCGCTGGGCGCCTTCGTCAACATGGGCATCGTCGCACCGATCGACAAAGCCGAGATCAAGGGTGCGGCCGACCTGCACGCGCGCGCCTGGCAGACCGCCACCCTGCCCGACGGGCGCATCTTCGCGGTGCCGACATCGGCCCAGGCCCATGTGCTCTTCGTGCGCAAGGACTGGCGCGAAAAACTGGGTTTGCCGCCACCACGAACCTGGGACGACGTGGCCCGGCTGGCGCTGGCTTTCACGCGCGACGACCCCGACGGCAACGGCCGCGCCGACACCTACGGCTTCGTGCTGCCGGGTGGCACGGCGCGCGGCTACACCGCCTGGTTCATGAGTTCTTTCCTGTTCCAGGCCGGCGGCGACTTCGTCGCGCTGGACGCCAGCGGCCGGGGCCACGCCACGCTGAACACGCCTGCGGCGCAGCAGACCGTGACTTACTTCAAGCGCCTGCTGTGCACCGACCGCAGCACCCAACCCGGCGCCATCAACGCCTCCACCCAGGAAGCCAACCGCGCCTTCATCTCAGGCCAGGCCGGCATCTATCTCTCAGGCCCGTACCACATCGCCTTGTTCGACAAGGAACCCGGCAGGGACAAGGTCGAGGTGCTGCCTGCACCTGCGGGCCCGCAAGGCTTGCGCGCCACGCTGGCGGGCGGCGAACTGGCATATCTGTCGCGCACGACGAAGCGCCGCGCGGACGCCCTGCGCTTCATCGAATTCCTGATCTCGCCAGCAGGCCAGCGTCTGGGCACGCAGCCCCCTGCGGGCGGCCTGCCCGTGGTGCGCCTGCCGGTGAACCGCCTGATCGATGCGGGCACGGCGCACAGCGACCCGCGCTGGGACATGGTGGCAGCCGAATACCTGGACCACAGCAAGGCCCTGCCCCTGCTGCCCAACAGTGCACGCGTGCAGCAGATCGCCGCCGACGGCTTCAACGCGCTGCTGGCGCGCTGCGACAGCGATGTCGACGCCGGGCTTCGAACGCTGAACGCCAAGGTAGACACCGAACTGGCGCGCCAACGCGTGCTGGACCGCCAGCCATGAGCGCCCCTGCCAAACCGGCAGGCCCCGGAACCCAGGCTCGCGGCATCACGCGCCGCCGTTCCTGGCGCGCGCTGGCATCGCCCTGGCTGTTCCTGGCCCCGGCGCTGCTGGTCTTCGTCTGGTTCAAGTTCATTCCCATGCTGCACGGCTTGCAGATGAGCTTCTACCAAGTGCGTTTCGCCGACGACAACGTCTGGGTGGGCTGGCACAACTTCCAGCGTGTCTTCACCGACGAAGCACTGGCAGCGGCGGCCGGCCGCACGCTGCTGTACGTGCTGGTCACCGTCACGCTGTCGGCACTGATCGCCATCGTGCTGGCACAAGCCCTGCAGGGCACGGCGCGGCATGTGCGCATCGTGCGCACGGCCATCTTCCTGCCGGCAGTCACCAGCGCGGCCGTGGTAGCCGAGATCTGGCGCATCCTGTATGCGCCCACGTCCACGGGCGTGGTCAACACCGTGCTGGGCTGGTTCGGCGCGGCGCCGCAGGGCTTCTTCGCCGACCCCGACCAGGCATTGGCCGCCCTGATGGCCATGCATGTGTGGAAGCATGTGCCCTACGACACGGTGATCTTCGTGGCTGGCCTGGCTGGCGTGAACCGCGAGCTCTACGACGCCGCTGCGGTAGACGGCGCGAATGCGTGGCGCCGATTCGTGCATGTCACGCTGCCGGGCCTGGCGCCGGCCATCACGGTGGTCATCGCGCTGGGCTTCATACGCGGCTTTCGTGTCTTCACCGAGGTCTATGCCACCACGGGCGGCGGCCCGGCCGGCAGCACGGAAGTGGTGATGACGCAGATCTACAAACTGGGCTTCCAGGAACTGGACTTCGGCTATGCAGCAGCCGCGTCCAGCGTGCTCTTCGTCTTCACCGCCTTGACCACAGCGGCCTTCCTGGCCTGGCGACGCCGGGGTGCTGCGCGATGAATGTCTTCGCCCTTCCCGCCGTGCAGAAGACCGCCACGACCCTGCTGTACATCTTGCTCGTCGTCGTTTTCGCCGGGCCCTTCTGGGGCTTCCTGATGACGTCGCTCTCAGGCGTCACCGTGGCCTCGGGCCGCCTGCTGCTGTGGCCTGAACAGCCCACGCTGGAAAACTTTCGCTATGCCTGGGTGGAAGCGCAGGCCTGGCGCTACCTGCTTAATTCCACCATCGTGGTGGTGGTGGGCACGGTGCTGCAGCTCACGGTGAGCCTGCTGGCGGCTTACGCGCTGGCACGCAAGCGATTCCGCGGCCTGGCCCTGGTCAGCTTTCTCATCCTGTGCACGATGATGCTGCCCGAAGAAGTCATCGCCATCCCGCTGTTCATGGTGCTGGGCAACCTGCCGCTGCTGGGCATCAGCCTGCAGAACACGCATCTGGGCATGATCCTGCCGGTGGTGGGCTGGGCCTTTTCGATCTTCATGCTGACCGAGTTCATGCGCGCCATTCCGCTGGAACTGGAAGAAGCCGCGCGCGTGGACGGCGCGGGCGACTGGCAGGTCTTCACCCTCGTCATCCTGCCGCTGTGCAAGCCGGCGCTGGGCACGGCGGCGGTGTTCGGCTTCATCATGATCTGGGACCAGTACCTGCTGCCCCTTCTGGTGACGAACCGCGAAACCCTCTACACGCTGCCGGTGGCGCTGGCCTCGGTGCGTGCCGACGAGACCATGAAGCCCGCCGTCTTCATCGCCATCAGCGTGATTGCGATGCTGCCCAGCATCGTCGTCTACCTGGGGCTGCAGCGCGCCTTCAACCGCGGCCTGCTGGCTGGCGCGGTCAAGGGTTGAACTGGAACACCATGGCCACCATCGAACTCATTGACCTGAACAAGAATTTCGACGCCACGGCGGTCATCACCGACGTGAACCTGACCATTGCCGACGGCGAATTCTGCGTGCTCGTGGGGCCCAGCGGTTCAGGCAAGAGCACACTGCTGCGCATGATCGCGGGCCTGGAGGCTGCCAGCAGCGGCCACATCAGCATGGGCGGGCGTGACGTCACCCACAGCGCGCCCAAGGACCGCGACATCGCCATGGTGTTCCAGAGTTATGCCCTTTATCCGCAGATGACGGTGCGCGAGAACATGGGCTTCGGCTTGAAGCTGCTGAAGCGTCCAGCCGAAGAAGTGCGCCGCCGCGTGGACGAAGTGGCCCGCATGCTGAACCTGGAAAGCCTGATGGAGCGCCGGCCTGCGGCCTTGTCGGGCGGCCAGCGCCAGCGCGTGGCCATGGGGCGCGCCATGGTGCGCCAGCCGGCGGCCTTTCTCTTCGACGAGCCGCTGTCGAACCTGGACGCTTCATTGCGCGCCAGCGTGCGCAGCGAGATTCGGGCACTGCACCAGCGCAGCCGCACGACGTCGGTGTACGTCACCCACGACCAGGTCGAAGCCATGACCATGGGCGACCGCATCGTCGTGCTGCGCGGCGGGCGCATCGAGCAGGCCGGCACGCCCACTGCGCTGTACGACTGGCCGGTGAACCGCTTCGTTGCCAGCTTCATCGGCTCACCGGCGATGAACTTCGTCGATCTGCCGCTGCAGCGCGTGGGCGGCAACCTGCATGCGCAGTGGGGCGAACTGCGCCTGCCCTTGCCCGCAGGTGCTGCGCCCAGCGGTGACAGCGTCACGCTGGGTGTGCGGCCAGAGCATCTGAAACTGATGGATTTCACGACAGGCGGCACATCGAGCACGCCAGGCGTGGCCGCTGAAGTGCGCACCGTGGAATTTACCGGCGCGCAATCGCAGATCGATCTGTCCACCGCCGCCGGCCCCATCGCGGTTTGTGCCACCGACCGCCCGGCGCTGCGCCCCGGCGATCGCACGCAACTGCAGTTGCCAGCGCAACAACTGCACTTTTTCGAAAGTGGCAGTGGCTTGCGGCTGGGTGCCGGGGAACCCGTCGCGTGAGGCCGATGCAAACGCCCATCCGCAGAGTGCTTGCGGTGAAAGCGGCCATGGCCGTGGCCGCGATGGTGTTGACCGCCTGTGCCCAGAGCCCGAACACCCCACCAGCGGCAGCAGCCAAGGTGCAGGTACCGCCTCCGCTCTTGCTGACCCTGGAAAGCGACGCTTTGGCGCTCACGCGTGAGCGCCTGCGCGCAGGCGACGCCCGCTTGCAGCCCGCCTACGCGGCATTGCTGCGCCGCGCCGACCAGGCGTTGCTGACGCCGCCGCGCAGCGTCGTGCAAAAGACCGCTCTGCCGCCTTCTGGCGACAAGCACGACTACATCAGCATGGGCCCCTATTGGTGGCCCAACCCGAACACCGCAGGCGGCCTGCCCTACGTGCAGCGCGACGGCCAGCGCAACCCGGAAGTGCTGGGCGAAGCCATGGACTCGATCCGTCTGCAAGCCATGCTCGCCGACGTGCGCGACCTGGCGCTGGCCTACCACTTCAGCGGGCAGAGCCGGTACGCAGCGCAGGCCGCTGTGGTGCTGCGCACCTGGTTCCTCGCGCCTGCCACGCGCATGAACCCGAGCCTGCGTTTCGCCCAGGGCATTCCCGGCGTGACCGAAGGCCGGGGCATCGGCCTGATCGACACGCGCGACCTGTGGTGGGTCTTCGACGCCGTGGCTCTGATCGCACCGGCCGACACCGCAGAGCAACTCGGCGCCAGCGAGCACGCGGGTCTGATGCAGTGGTTCGCTGACTTCGCCCGCTGGATGGACACGAGCCAGTCAGGGCAAGACGCTGCTGCCGAGGGCAACAACCACGGCATGTTCTACGACGTGCAGATGGCCGCGTTGTGGCTGTATACGGGGCAGCTGGAACGGGCGCGGCAGTTGCTGGCTGCTGTTCCGGCAAAAAGGTTTGCCACGCAGATCGATGCACAGGGGCGGCTGCCGCTGGAACTGGCGCGCACCCGGCCTTTTCACTATCACGCGTTCACGCTGGAAGCGATGACGCGGCTGGCTCGTTACAGCCGCGTGCTGGCCGCGCGCAGCAGTGGGAACCCGCCCCCGCCCGACCTGTGGCGCGCAGAGGCGGGCGGCCGCAGCCTGGGCAGCGTGGTCACCTTTGTCGCCGGCGTGGTGGCGCAGCCCGCAGGCTGGACTTACGCCACTGCGGTGGAACCCAAGCCTGTCTTGCCGCCCGCCCTGCCCGCTCTGCTACAAGCGCAGCGCGCCCTCCCCAGCAGCGCCACGGCGGCCGCATTGCAGACGCTGCAGCCGGTCGCCCCCGACCACGTCGCCCGGCTGTTGTGGCCGCTGCCCTGACCAAACGCTCCATCTCATTCACGCACCATGACCGAAGCCTCCAAACCCTTCCACCGCCTGCTGCTCACCGGTGCCGCCGGCAACCTGGGCCGCGTGCTGCGCCCGCGTCTGCAGGCCTTTTGCAGCGTGCTGCGGCTCAGCGACCAGGCGCCGCTGGCCGATGCCGGGCCGGGCGAAGAAACCGTGGTCGCTGCACTGGAAGACAAAGCCGCCGTGCGTGCGCTGCTGCAGGGCGTGGACGCCGTGGTGCATCTGGGCGGTATCTCCACGCCACATTCGTTTGAAGAGATCCTGCCGGCCAATATCGTCGGCACGTACCATGTCTACGAGGCAGCGCGATCGAACGGCGTGCGGCGCATCGTCTTCGCAAGCTCCAACCACGTCACTGGTTTTTACGAGCAGAACCGCAGCATCGACCCGTCGATGCCCGTGCGCCCGGACGGCTTCTACGGCCTGTCCAAGGCCTTCGGCGAAAACCTGGCGCAGTTGTACTTCGACCGCTGGGGCATCGAGACCGTGAGCCTGCGCATCGGCTCGAGCTTCCCGCAGCCGATCGATCGCCGCATGCTGGCCAGCTGGCTGGCCTACGACGACCTGGAGCGGCTGGTACGCGCGGCCTTGACCGCGCCGAACGTGGGTCACAGCGTGATCTACGGCGTCAGCGACAACCCGCGCCGCTGGTGGAACAACGACAGCGCGCGCCACATCGGCTTTCAGCCGCAGGACAGCTCAGCCCGCTACGCTGCCGCCATCGAAGCCAGCAGCCCCCCCGCCGACCCGGCCAGCGCCGTGGTGCGCTACCAGGGCGGCAACTTCGTCAACGAAGGGCCGTTCGACTGACGACGAGCCGCTTCAGCCGAGGAACAGCCGCTGGTGCAGCGCCGTCAGCGACTCGCGCTCGGCGTCGATCTGCAACGCTGCATTCGCCCGGTCCAGGCTACGCGCTGCCTGCTGTCGCGCGGCCAGGCGAACGGACTGCAAACCATCCAGCGCCGTGGCGTGCAGCAGCTTTTGCATGCGCACGGCGATGGCGAGGTTGCCCGCGCCGTCTCGCGAAATGGCATCGAAGCTGTCGGTGAGCAGGGCATCTTCGTCCATGGGCGGCACGGTCAAACAATCGAATTCCTGCGCCGGCGGCTCGACTGCAGGGTCCTGCATGTTTTGCGCATCGACGCGCTCGGCTTCGGCTTCGATGAGCAGCCGCGTCAGGATCGACATCACCTGCAGCGCCGTGCCGGGGTCGTTCACGGCAGCGGACAAGGCGCGCTGGCCCACTTCGCCCAGCACGATGAGGCCGAAACGCGGGTCCTGGTCGTAGCTGCGCGCCACGCCGATGACGAAGGCCTCGCGCAACGCCTGCAACTTCGTCTCCCCGGGTGCGGCTTTGCCTGGCGGCAGACAAAGCCGCATCAGTTCGGTGCTGGGCGACAGAAAGGCGCCCGGTCGCACCTGCAGATGAAACCTGGCGTTCAGGGCCTGCGCTTCCTTTTGCAGCGTGGCCAGGTCGATGTGGGTGAGGTAGCCCGCCTGCCCGCAGCGCAGCGCCAGGCCATCGGGCGCAGGGGCAGAACCCGGGCAAGCACCCAGCCAGGGCTTGCGCGCCTGCAGCATGAGCGCGGTACGCGCCGCGGCTTCGATCTTCGCCAGCGTGTCTGGCAGGCGGCCCAGGGTGGACAGCGTCTGCACCCACATCACCAGGCTCACCACCAGATAGGTCAGGACCCCCAAGGTGGAAACGAACAGGATGAACAGGCCGCCGTTGCCGTAGAAACCCACCTCGAGCGCCACCTTGCCCACCACGGCGTAAATGAAAGCGGCGATGAAGCTGCCGATGGCGCGCCGCGTGCCGGGGTCGCTCATCACCAGCTCCGTTGCACGCGGCGTGGCATTGCTGGCCGCCGAGGTGGTGGCCGAAACCATGATGCCCAGCGAGAAAGTGGCCACCGGCAGCATGCTGGTGGCCAGGATGGTCAGCAACGCATCGATGGAATTGGGCAGGATGTCGGGCATATTGCCCTGGTCCACCCAAGGGCTGAGCACCTTGGCACTGAACACCAGGGCCACGGCCAGGCACACGGCGATGGCAGGTGTGAACCAGGCTTCCTTTCGACGGGCCTCGAGCCAGAGCAGCAGACGAAACATGGGCAGATGTGGTGAAGCGGGCGCAAGGTGACCAGACCTCGACTATGCCGTCAGCGCAGCACAATCTGGCGGCACGCGCCGTCAAATGCGAACTTAGCGGAACCAGATGTCGTACAGACCAACGATCACATGGCCCCAAATGAGAATGTTCAAGCCCAGGCCGAACAACAGCCTGGAGTAGTCCCAGAGAGAGCGCGCACGCCGCGCACAGGCGTCTTCCCCCGTCACGGCATACAAGACCAGGTACATCACCGAAGGCAGAAAGGTGCCCAAGATGAGCACGCCCATCACCCAATAAAAAACCTGCATGCCGAGATTGTCGTCGCTGGGCACGGGCTTGCCGGCACAGAAAGAATGCATGGATAGCACCGACGTTCTCGTCATTGGCGCCGGTGTGGTGGGATTGGCCTGCGCGCGGGCGTTGGCTCGCGCCGGGCGGGAGGTCATCGTCTTGGAGCAGGCGGCGTACTACGGCACGGGCGCTTCGTCGCGCAACAGCGAAGTCATTCACGCCGGCCTGCATGGCGAACCCGGCAGCTTGAAAGCCAGCCTGTGCGTACGCGGCAAACACTTGCTGTATGCGTTCTGCGCCCACCACGGCGTGGCCTACCAGCGCTGCGGCAAGCTGCTGGTGGCCAATGGGCCGGCGGAAGAAGCGCAGCTGCACAGCCTGCAAGTGCGAGCGCGCCACAACGGGGTCGACGATCTGGTCTGGTTGACCGGCGCAGAGGCTCGCGCGATGGAGCCAGCCCTGGTTTGCACGGCGGCGCTGCTGTCGCCCAGCAGCGGCATCGTCGACAGCCATGCCTTGATGACAGCCCTGCTGGCTGGAGCGGAAAGCCACGGCGCACTGCTGGCCTGCCACGGCGCGCTGCTGCGCGCTGAGCCAACCCAGAATGGCTGGCACGTGCAGGTCGGGGAGCGGGTTACGGCCGCATTGAAGGACGACGCTGAAGCGCGCGCCTTCACGCTGCAGGCGCGCTGGCTGGTCAACGCCGCCGGGCTGGACGCGCAGGCGGTGGCCGGCGCCATGCACGGTTTTCCGCCCGCAGCCATTCCCCGGCGGTATGTGGCCAAGGGGCACTATTTTTCTCTCGCGGCCAAAGCGCCTTTCACCCGCCTGATCTATCCAACGCCCGAAGACGGCGGCCTGGGCGTGCACCTGACGCTGGACCTGGGCGGCCAGGCACGCTTCGGGCCCGACGTCGAATGGCTGGACAGCTCCGCCCGTGCCGACCGACTCGACTACGACGTAGACGCCAGCCGCCTGCCGGCTTTCGAGGCCGCGGTGCGGCGCTACTGGCCGGGGCTGGCGCCCGGGGCCCTGTCACCGGCCTACTGTGGCGTTCGGTCCAAGCTCAGCGGGCCGGGGCAGCCAGCGGCAGACTTCCGCATCGACGGGCCGGCTGCGCATGGCTGCGCGGGCGTGGTGCAGCTCTTCGGTATCGAGTCGCCCGGGCTCACGGCTTGCCTGGCCATTGCGGAGAAAGTCGCGGACATCGTCACGGCCGACTGAAGTCGCCTTCGGACCCGGGCGGGCTGGGTCATCGGGCATCTGCTAAAACCCTGATTCCCATCCATGAACCCTTTCAGCCGCCTGCGCCGTCATCTGCCCGATCGTGAAACACTGCAGCGCAACCGCTGGTTGCGCTGGATCGGGCCGCGTCTCTTCCATTACAGCCTGTGGCATTTCAGCCGCCATGGTGTGGCCTTGGGTGTGGCGCTGGGCATCTTCTTCGGCCTCCTGATTCCGCTGGCGCAGATTCCGGCTGCTGCAGGTGCTGCCGTCTTGCTCCGTGCCAACGTGCCGGCGGCTATCGCCAGCACCCTGGTCACCAACCCGCTGACCTACGCACCGATTTACTACGTGGCCTGGAAACTGGGCTCCAGAGTACTGGGACGCGAAGGCGGCAGCCCCCCCGTCCTGCCCACGACCACGGCTGCAGAAGCCGAGAAAGCCGCCGAAGGCAGCCTGTCGCGCGCCATGGCCGGCGGGCTGCACGGCGTGGGGCAGCCCCTGGCGCTGGGGCTGGCGCTGATGGCCTGCAGCCTGGGGCTGTTCACCTATTTCGCCATCAGCTGGGGCTGGGTGCTGAAGGTGAATTTGAGCCGCCTGCGCCGCCAGCGCCGTCAGCGCCGGCTTCGCCGCGAACGCCTGGCCGCCGCTGCTGGCCCGCACACGCACAAGGGCTGACGCTGGCACTGCCGCGTTCCGCTGCCTTGCTGCGTCGGCGCCACGCGGCATGCCGAACGCGCAGCCCATATCGCAAAAATCTGTTGAACGAGGAACGACCGCCATGAATCCCAAACTGAAAACGCTGCCCGCCTGGCTGGCCCTGCTGTCTTCTGTCGCCCTGCTCTCGGGCTGCGAAACCATGTCTGAGCGCGAACAAGGCACGGCCAGAGGGGCGGCCATCGGCGCCGTGGCCGGGGCCGTGCTCAGCTCTGCCACGGGCGGCCGCGCTGGCACGGGGGCCGTCGCGGGTGCGGCGGTGGGCGCCGTGGCGGGTAACCTGTGGTCAAAGAACATGGAAGACAAGCGCCGCGCGATGGAAAGAGCCAGCGCCGGTACGGGCGTGGAGATCGAACGCACGGCCGACAACCAGCTCAAGGTTCAAGTGCCCAGCGACATTTCCTTTGCCGTAGGCAGCGCCAGCATCGAGCCGCGCCTGCGCCCCGTGCTCGACGCTTTCGCCCAAGGCCTGGACCGCGCCACCCTGGTGCGCGTGGTGGGCCATACCGACAACACCGGCGGCGACGCCATCAACGACCCGCTGTCGCTGCGCCGCGCTGAAAGCGTGCGCGGCTACCTGGAAGACCGGGGTGTGGCCGCAGCACGCATCAATGTGGCCGGCCGCGGCGCGCGCGAGCCGCTGGCGTCCAACGACACGGCTGAAAGCCGCTCGCGCAACCGCCGCGTGGAAATCTTCCTGCGCGAACCCGGCAACGCCGCCGGCGGCTGACAGCCCCACCGATGCAGCCCAGCGCATCTGGCGAGGACATCGCCCTGCCTTTTCTGGGCGGCTATCCGGCGCATCTGCTCGAACCCGTGCGCCGGGCGCTGGCTGAAGGAACACTGGGCGCGCACCTGGCACGACGCTACCCGCAAGCGCATGGCATACGCAGCGACGTGGCCCTTTACGAGCATGCCAACTCTTTCAAACAACGCCACCTTCGCCATGCCGGCGTGTTGTCCAAGGTGGTGTTCGACAATCGGCTCCAGATCGACCACCGGGCCTTGGGAACGCTCACCAGCGTCTCGCGCGTGCAAGGCGGCAACCTGAAGGCCAAACGCGAGATTCGCGTGGCCGCCTTCTTCAAGCAGGCACCTGCAGCGATGCTGGACATGATCCTGGTGCACGAAGTGGCGCACCTCAAAGAACGCGCCCACGACAAAGCTTTCTACGCCCTGTGCCAGCACATGCTGGCCGACTACCACCAGATCGAATTCGACACCCGGCTGTACTTGACATGGCAGCAAACGCTGCTGGCGCAGACCGCCACGCCAGCCACCCCAGGCGCCTTACCCCATGCTGATCCGCATCACCCCTGAAGTTCGCCTGTTCGTTGACATCGAGGGCCCCGCCTGGGTGCCTGATGGCCCGCGCCTGCGCGAAAAACCCAGCCTGATCCTGCTGCATGGCGGCCCGGGCTACGACCATTCCAGCTTCAAGCCGATCTTCAGCCGGCTGGCCGACATCGCGCAGATCATCTACGTGGACCATCGCGGCCATGGCCGCAGCGACCCGCGCCCCGCCGCTGAATGGACGCTCGACACCTTCGCCGACGACGTGGTGCGCTTGTGCGACGCCTTGGGGCTGGTCAAGCCCATCGTGCTGGGGCAAAGCTTCGGTGGCTTCGTCGCCCAGCGTTACCTGGCGCGCCACCCGGCGCACGCGGCCAAGGTGGTGTTGTCCAGCACCAGTCACCACATGGGGCTGGACCGCAAACTGGCGATGTTCGAGCGCCTGGGCGGGCCGGCTGCCAGAGACGCCGCCAAAGCCTTCTGGCGCCAGCCCTGCGCTGCCACCTGGGCGCCCTACAACACCCATTGCCGCGATCTGTACAACACCACGCCCGGCGACGACCAAGCCCGGCAGCGCACGCTGATGAACGAAGAGATTCTGTTCACTTCGGCCAGTGGCGAACAGCAAGGCATGCAACTGCTGCCTGGCCTGGCCGCCGTGCAATGCCCGGTGCTGGTGATGGCGGGCGAGCAAGACCCGGTGACGCCGCTGGCGGATGCACAAGACATAGCTGCAGCCATTCCTTCACCCTTCGGTCGGCTGGTGACTTTCCCGAACGCCGGCCACGGCGCCTGGCGCGACGCGCCCGATGCCGCCATGGCCGTGCTGCGCGAGTTCATCGCAGCATCGTGACCCCGTGAGCCATTCCACGCTGCGCGTGCTGTCTGTCATCCCGCCGATGACGCAGCTGAACACGCCTTACCCTTCCACGGCCTACTTGACGGGTTTTCTGCGCTCGCGCGGCGTGACAGCCGCGCAGGTGGACCTGGCGCTGGGGTTGGTGCTGGCGCTGTTCACGCCAGCCGGATTGCAGGCGCTGCGCCAGGCCGTGCATGCGATGCCAGAAGGCCAGCGCGGCGACAGCCTGCAGTCTTTCGACGCTCAGTTCGACCGCTACCTGGCCACGCTGGCGCCCACGCTGGCCTTTCTGCAAGGGCGTGACCCCACGCTGGCGCATCGCATCGCGCCGCGCGGTTATCTGCCCGAGGGTCCGCGCTTCACCGTGTTGGACGCCTACGACGACCAGGACGGCGACCCGCTGGCCTGGGCTTTCGGCGCCCTGGGCCAGCAAGACCGCGCACGGCACCTGGCCACGCTGTATCTGAACGACCTGGCCGATGTGGTGCGCCAGGCCGTGGACGAACGCTTCGAGTTCGTGCGCTACGGTGAACGCTTGGCGATGAGCCAGCCCAGCTTCGACCCGCTGGCACAAGCGCTGGCCGCGCCGCCGAACCTGGTGGACCGCATGCTGCAGGCGCTGGCCCTGCAAGCCTTGCAGCAACACAGCCCAGACGTGCTGCTGCTGTCCGTGCCCTTCCCCGGCGCGGTTTACGGCGCCTTGCGCATTGCGCAGGCGGTCAAAGTGGCGCAGCCGCAGGTGCGCATCGTGCTGGGGGGCGGCTACGTCAACACCGAACTGCGCCAGCTGCGCGAGCCGCGCATCTTCGATTTCGTCGATGCGCTGACGCTCGACGCGGGTGAGCGGCCCTTGCTGGCGCTGCTGGAACACTTTGCCGGCAAGCGCTCTGCCAGCCGCCTGGTGCGCACCTTCGTGCGCCAGGAAGGCGCCGTGCGCTACATCGATATCGGCGAGGCCGACATCCCGTTCGAGGACGTGGGCACGCCCACCTGGGAAGGCCTGCCGCTGGGGCAATACCTGTCGCTGCTGGACATGCTCAACCCCATGCACCGGCTGTGGAGCGACGGGCGCTGGAACAAGCTGACGGTGGCGCATGGCTGCTACTGGAAGAAGTGCAGTTTCTGCGACGTGAGCCTGGACTACATCTCGCGCTTCGACGCGGCCAGCGCCGAAACCCTGGCCGACCGCATCGAGGCCATCGTCAAGGAAACCGGGCAAACCGGATTCCACTTCGTCGACGAGGCGGCACCGCCCAAATCCTTGAAAGCGCTGGCGGCCGAGATCGAGCGGCGGCAGCTGCAGATCAGCTGGTGGGGCAACATCCGCTTCGAGAAAACCTTCACGCCCGAGCTGTGCCAGCAACTGGCCGACAGCGGCTGCATCGCCATCAGCGGTGGCCTGGAAGTGGCTTCAGACCGCTTGCTGAAGCTGATGAAGAAAGGCGTCTCGGTGGAACAGGTGGCGCGCGTCACCAAAGGCTTCAGCGACGCCGGCATCCTGGTGCATGCCTACCTGATGTACGGCTTCCCCACGCAGACGGCACAAGACACGGTGGACGCGCTGGAATACGTGCGACAACTCTTCGAGGCCGGCTGCATTCAAAGCGGCTATTTCCACCGCTTCACCTGCACCGTGCATTCACCTGTGGGCAAAGCGCCGCAGGATTACGGCGTGCAGCTGCTGCCCATGCCGCAGGGCGATTTCGCGCGCAACGACATCGCGTTTCACGACCCCACGGGCACCGACCACGACCAGCTGGGCATCGGCTTGAAGAAAGCGCTTTACAACTACATGCACGGCATCGGGCTGGAAGAAGACGTGCGCAGCTGGTTCCCGGTGCGCGTGCCACGGCCCACGGTGGCGCGTGGCCGCATTGCCAAGGCGCTGGGCTAGTTGAGGTTTCGCGCTGGCTTATCGAGCCGCGCCGCTGGCAGCCGGCGCCACGATGACCGTGGCCATGCCGCCCACGCAACCGCTGGTTTGGCCAGCCTGGCACAGCGGCTTGTCGGCGCGCGGCGGCGGTGTGTAGTTCGTAGCGCCGGGTTTGCCGAGCACATGACTCATGATCACGTAGACCGTTGTCAGAGCCAGCACCAAGGTCAGCAAGCGCCGGCGCCAGTGGGTGGGTGGAAGATCCTCGACTTGATACATGCGCTGTATTTTGCCGCGTGCTTTGCCACTCATGCCCGCAGACTGGCCGGGTCCATGTTGGCGCCGCACACGATCAGGGCAATGCGCTCCTGCGCGCCAGGCTGAACGACGCCGCTGCGCAGCGTTGCCAGCGGCAAGGCAGCCGCCGGCTCCACGGCCAGACGCAGTTCACGCCACAGCAGGGTCTGGGCTTCGAGGATGGCTTCGTCGCTGACGAGATGGCTGGCAGCGATGAAATGGTTCAGTGCCCAGGCATGGGCCCCAATGCGGCGCGCACCCAGCGCATCGGCAGCCAGGCCGCCCGGGGCCACATCGACAGGCCGGCCGGCGGCGCGCGCAGCGTGCAGCGTGGGCGAACCCACCGGTTCCAGCGCTTCGACACGGCAGCGGCCGGCGCACCAGGCAGCGATGCCGCCTATCAAGCCGCCACCGCCCACGCTGACCAGCATGCGGTCTGGCAGGCCTGCCTCAGCTTCGATTTCCAGCGCCAGCGTGCCGGCGCCGGCCAGCACCTCGGGCTGGTCGTAGGCGTGCATCCACAACGCGCCGGTCGCCTGCTGGCGCGCCTGGGCTGCGGCCAGTGCATCGGCATAAGCCGCGCCGCCCACGATCACACGAGCGCCCAATGCCTGCAGCGCCGCGCGCTTGGCCGGTGGGCTGATTTCGGGCACGAAGACTTCGCAAGCCACGCCCAGTGCGCGCGCGGCATCGGCCACCGCGATGCCGGCGTTGCCCCCCGAGGCGACGATGACGCCGCGATCAGGCAGCGCCCCCAGTTGCTGCTGACGCAACAAGCGGTTGAACATCCCGCGCGCTTTGAAGCTGCCGCTGCGCTGAAGGTGTTCCAGTTTCAGCCAGAGTTCGGCGACCGGCACGCCCAGGGCGGCGCCGGGCAGGCGGAAAAGCGGGGTGTGTCGGATGTGGGCTTGGATGCGTGCTGCGGCTTTCCGCACGTCATGTTCGTCTACGGGCCTGAATGGTTCGGTCATGCCCCGGATGCTACTGACGCATCGGGTGTGCTTTCGGTTGAACTTCAGGCTGCCGCGCAGCAGGCTTCCAGATAGCGTGCCGCCGAATCGGTATCTGCCAACGCGTCCACGCGCAACAGCGCTGCATGGCACAAATCGTAGGCCTGTGCCATGTGGTGCGCCAGCAGCGCCAGCTTGACGGCGCCTGCCAGGTCAAGCGTGGCGATCCGCTCCGGGCTGGGCACGTAGATGGCGTCAGCCCACAGTTGCTGGCTGCCGGGTGGCGCGGGAGCAACTGCCCGGTTGCCTGCCGCGCCCTGGCTTACTTGCTGGCTCGCTTCCTGGCTCATGCCCACCCAGCTGGCCAGCGGCCGCGTGGCCATGCTGGCGAAGCGCAGAAACTGCAAGCCGTGGCGGCGCAGTTGCTGGTCGATTTCAGCAAACAGCGGCTGGCCGACATACAGCGGAATGAACTCGACCTCGGTCCAGACCATCAGGCATTCCGACAGGCGCTGCGTTGCGCCATCGAAGACGCGGCCCTCGCCGCCCTGCACGTCGATCTTCAGCAGGTCCATGCCGCCAGGCGCCACCACGTCGTCCAGGCGCACGGTGTTCACAGGGATGCGCGCCGTTTCCTGCACCAGTTCGCCCAGGTGCAAGTAACGGTCCAGTACGGCGCGGTGCGGTGGCAGCAAAGAAGCGGTTTGCGACCAGGCAGTGGCGTGAAAAACGGCGCTGGCGCCGTCGCCCACCAGATGCGGCAAGAAGCGGTAATGCGTCTTGTCGGGGAACAAGCGTTCCAGCTCAGCGAATGCCTGTGCATCTGGCTCAAAGCCCAGCACGCAGGCGTTGATGTGTCGCGCCAAGCCTGCATAGGGCTCGGTGCCAGCGCCATGGCTGCTGGCGCCGACATCCACGATCTGCATCGGTGCCTTCAGTTGCGCTTCCGCCACCTCGCTGAGCAGCTGAACAGGGCTGGCCGCAGCGCCACCCGGCTGGCAAGCGCGCATGGAAGCCAGCAGGCCCTGCCAGATGGGGGCGTTGGCCGTGTGTCGGGGGTCGGTGAGCCGCACCAGCCGTGCCAGCACGGCTGGCGCTGGCACGCGGTTGGCGCGCATGTGCGCCAGCACGCAGCGCCGCTCGATGCCCACGGCATGGTCCGGATGCGACAGCAGATCGGCCCAGGCCTGCGGCGCAGGCGGCTGAAAGTAGCTGGAATAGGCGCCTTGGCAGGCAGCGTACTCGGCCACCATCTGGCGCAGCCAACTGGCGCTGTCGCTGCTGCGCTTGCGTTCCAGGTCTTGACGGCGCGGCGGCACGCTGGGTACCGCTACCGGGCTGGCCATGGGCCAATGCTGCAGAAGCTGCCGCGCCATCGCCACCGCTTCTACGGGCCGGCCCAGTGCTTGCGAACAATGCACGGCGAGGGTCCATGCCGCCGGTTGCAGCCTTGTCTGGCCAGGCTCAGCACCACCGGCAAGGCCGCCGGTCAGCAGCCGTTCGCGGGCGTAAACCATCAAGGCCAGCCGTTCGGCTGCCGTCAAATCCGCCTGCAGATGCGCGCTGGCTACGGAACAAAGCGCATCGGCATAGGCCTCACCTGCTTGCTCGGCAATGGCCTGGCGCAGCCCTGCAGCATCGGCCACACAGACGCCCATCAAGGCCGGCCGCGCGCACCAAGCCTGCAGCGCGGACAGTGCCGGTGTGGGCAAGGCCACTTGCTGTGCAGCCAGCGCGGTGACGAGCAGGCCGCGCTGCGCCAGTTCATGCTGTTGCGCTGGCCGCACGGCCACCAGGTTCAGTGCCATCTGCGTTTCATCGGCAGACACATCAAACGGCAGCAGCAGCTCCAGCTCGGCCGACCAGCGGAAGATGTCAAAGCCCAGTGCCTGCATCGCTTGTACCAGCACCGGGTTGTCGCTGACGCCATGCTTGAACTCGAACAGCACCACGGGCGACTGCGTGGCGAAAAAGTGTTTTGCGCCTTGCAGCACGCGCGGCTCGTCACCCTCGGCATCGAGCTTGACGAATCCAAAGCGCATGCCAGGTGCTTGCGCTGCCAAGTACGCGTCCAGCGTCGTCACGCGCACGGTTTCACGCCGCCCGCCCTGACCGGCGCGCGAGTTCAGCTCGCTGTTGTCACCGACTTGAAAGCTGGCCTGGCCTTCGACATCGCCCAGGGCCGCGCCCACCACCGTGAGCCGCTTCGACAAGCCGTTGCACTGCAGGCTTTGCAGCAAGGCCTGGCGCGGCGCCAGGGTGGGCTCGAAAGCGATGACGTGCCCGGCGCTGCAGCACTGGGCCATCGCCAGGGCGTAGGCGCCATGGTTGGCGCCAATGTCCAGGGCGTTGGTGTCAGTGCCCAACAAGTGGGGCAGCAGACTCATTTCCGGCTCGAACCACACCTCCTGCTCCAGCAGGACATAGGTGCTCAAGCTGTCGAGGCGGGGCGGTACGCACAGGGTCAGGCCATTGCGCAGGCCGATCGACCAGGTTGCGGCGCTGCCTGACGCGTCGTCCCGTTCAGTCGTCAGTCCGGCGGGTTTTGGTTCAGCATGAACGGGGCGGGGATTGATTTGTAGTGTGCTCATCGGCTTCTATCGCAGTCGGACTGATGTGGATGGCGGTTGATGTGCTGCTTCAGCCCGCTGGCTGCATCAGCGCAGTTTCACCCGCGTGCTGCGCCGGCAGATGTTCTGGTGCCAGCCCGGCTTGCCAGCGTTGCAGCATGCGCTGCATCAGCAGCGCCAGATCTTGCGCGTAGCCGCCAGCGTCGAACAGCGGGGCTAGCAGGCGCTGCTCTGCGAGATGCTGGCGATAGCCCGCCAGCAGCGCCGAGTCTTGCGCCAGCGCCACGACGGCCGTCACGTAGTCTTCAACGTCCATGAAGGCCAGCTCGCCCAGGCCCATGGCGTCCAGCGCGCTGGCAGCCACACGTGAGGCGTAGGCATTGCCGGACAAGGTGACCACCGGCACACCCGCCCACAAGGCGTCGGCCACCGTGGTGTGGCCGTTGTAGGGCGAGGTGTCAACGAAGATATCGGCCAAAGCGAGCCGAGAGAAGTGGGCCTCATAACTGACCCGCTGGGCGAAGTGCAGGCGCTGCGGTTCAATGCCGCGCAGCGCCGCCTGGCGCAAGACGTTGTCGCGCAACTGCGCGTTCGATTCGTTCAGCCACAACACGGCATGCGGCACCGCATGCAGTACCGCGCACCAGGCATCGAAGATGGCTGGAAGGATCTTGTAGGCCTGGTTGAAGGCACACAGCACGAAGGCGTTTTCTGGCAGGCCGCAGGCCTGGCGGGTTGCAGCCGCTTGGACATCTGCTGGCTTGGGCGTTGGCCGCCAGCGGCCATTGGGCAAAAAGCAGCGCGGCATCTGGGCCAGTTTTTCGCTGTACAGGTCAGCCAGCGCCAACGGTGTGACGATCTCGTCGCCCACCAGGTAGTCGATGTACGGCGCCCCGCTGGACCCCGGGAAGCCCAGAAACCCCACCTGCACCGGCGCAGGCCGGTGCGCCAGGATGGCAGGGCGCGCACCCCGGGTGAAGCCCATCAGATCGAACATCAGGGCCACGCCGTCTTCGCGGATGCGCAGGGCTGCCTGGTGGTCGGACATTTCTCGAACATCGACGAAATGATCGGCTGCGCGTTCGATGCGTTGGCGCAGCGGCGTGGCGTCGTCGGGGCCGTAGGAATAGAGATAGATCTCGAACTGGCTGCGGTCGATGTGTTCCAGCACTTCCACCAGCAGCTGAGACACCGGGTGGTCTCGGAAATCGAATGAAAGCAGGCCGATGCGCCAGCGCGCAGGTACCGCGCCCACGGCTGCTGCAGGCAAGACCCGTACGTGGCTGGTGCGTGCACGCGCTTCGCTGGCAGCCGCTACCAGGTGCAGCTCGGGCGGCATGGGCAAAGACAAGCTGCTGAAAACGGCGGTATGGCGCGCCACCTTGGAGCCGCCGCTTTGCAACATGGCCGCGATCGCAGCCACGTCGACATCCAGGCTGTTCCAGTTGCAAACGTGACGCAACTCATACGACAGGCGTACCCGCGCTTCCAGGAAGTCGGGCGCCAGCGCCACCACGGTTTTCAAACACTCCACGGCCTCGCGCTTGAGGCCTTGGTCACTCATCGAGTCGGCCAGCAGCGCGTGTGCTGCCATCAATGCGGGCTCCAGTGCCAAGGCCTGCAGCAACAACGGTGCGGCCTGATGGGGGCGCAACAACTGCAAGAGCGTGGCCGCGTGGCGCGTCAATGACTGCGCTTCGGTCTGGCCAGCCGCCTGCATCTCCTCGAAGACCAGCAGCGCTTCCTGAGGGCGGTGCATCTGCGCCAGGCAGTCGGCCAGCACCTGCCGGGCCAGGCCTTGCGCAGGGTCGCGCGCCAATGTTTCGCGCGCGGCCGCCTCGGCTTCATCCAGCACGCCAGCATGGCGCAACGAGTTTGCAAGATTGAGCCAGTACAGCGCGTCCCTCGGAGCCAAGGCTGTGGCGCGGCGGAAGTTCTCGGCCGCAGCAGCCCAGTCTTTCTGATTGGCCAGCACCACGCCGCGCTTCCAGGCTTGATCGGCAGCGGCCTGGTTGCCAGATTTCGAGCCGGCTTTCGCGCCACGCTGCTTGAAGCCTGCTGAGTCAGCCTTCTGGCGCCCCATGCCAGCGGGCTTTGCTGCGAGAGACGGGGCCAGTGGTGCGGGTGCGGCACGCGTGGACAACGTGGACATGACTAGGCTCCTGACAGAAAACGGTTCACTTGATGATCCGGCGCCCGGCTGGCCTGCAACAGTGGAAGTGCCCTGCCTTCACCGCGCTATTTGCACAGACAAATGCAGACCCAGCACGCAAAGGGCTCAAGTTTTCCTGCAACCCACCCGAAATGGACTTCAACGCGGGTTCACTGCAGTGGTGCAGGTAACGCGGGGCCCGGCGCAAACCGGGCTGTCCGGCCAAACAACCTACCCATGGCCAGGCAGATGCGGTTTGCACGGGCAAGGTCCACACCCTGCGGCACCCGCTGCATGGCGTGGTGCAGCCCACAGGCAGCGAAGGCAAAAAACGCTCTTCGGCCCGTGCTGCTTGTCGGCTTTTTGCCCCCTGGTCAACCCATTCACGGAGTCACGTCATGCCCCAGTCCATCAATACCAACCTGGTCTCGCTCAACGCGCAGCGCAACCTCAGCTCCAGCCAATCAGCGTTGGCCACTTCCATGCAGCGCCTTTCGTCGGGCTTGCGCGTCAACAGCGCCAAGGACGACGCAGCCGGCCTGGCCATCGCAGAACGCATGTCGGCACAAACCCGTGGCATGAACGTCGCCATGCGCAATGCCAACGACGCCATTTCCCTGGCGCAGACGGCTGAAGGCGCCCTGGGCAAGGTCGGCGACATCTTTCAGCGCATGCGGGAATTGGCCGTGCAGGCTTCCAACGGCACGAACAGTGGCGACGACCGCACCAGCCTGAACGAAGAGTTCATCCAGCTGTCGCAAGAAGCCACGCGTACCCTGGGTGGCACGCAGTTCAACGGCCGAAATATCCTGGCGGCCACCGCCACCGACGCCACCGTGTTCCAGATCGGTGCCAACAACGACACCGCGCTGGACCGTATTTCGGTCGATGCTTTCTCCTGGACGGCACAGGCCAACCTGACCGCGGTCTTGGGCGGTGCGGTGCTGACTGGCTCAGAGGTGCCCACACTGCAAATCAGCGGCGACGACGGTACTGCTGCGCAAGCGGCGCTGGGCGCCATCGACACCGCCCTGACGGCCGTCAACAGCCAGCGCGCGAATTTCGGTGCCGTGCAGAACCGCTTCGACAACGTCGTTGCCAACCTCATGGTCAACAGCGAGAACCAGAGCGCTGCGCGCAGCCGCATCATGGATGCCGACTACGCCAGCGAAACCGCCAACCTGTCGCGCGCCAGCATCCTGCAGCAGGCAGGTAACGCCATGGTCGCGCAGGCCAACCAGCTGCCGCAGCAGGTGCTGGCACTGCTGCGCTGATCGAAAGCGCGCGACTAGCAGACAGCAGACGCGCGCGTATTTCTCAGCATTGACAGGCCTGCCGGCAACGGCAGGCCTGTTGTCATGTGGGCCAGCTGCAGAGCGAACTGGCCTGCAATGGTGGCTCTTTTCACGGAAATGCCTGGCGGCATGCGGCCGTAATCTTCGTTTCAGCGCTTCGGTACCGAGTCGGTTCGAATCGCCAACGAGAACCGACCGCCGTCCCCTGATGGGACCATGCCCCCAAGGAGAAAACCCGTGCCCCAAACCATCAACACGAACCTGATTTCGCTGAATGCACAGCGCAATCTCAGTACCAGCCAAAGCTCGCTTTCGACCGCCATGCAGCGCCTCTCCTCAGGCCTGCGTGTCAACAGCGCCAAAGACGACGCAGCTGGCCTGGCCATTGCCGAGCGCATGAGCACCCAGGCGCGCGGCATGAATGTGGCCATGCGCAACGCCAACGACGGCATTTCCATGGCGCAAGTGGGCGAAGGCGCGCTGGGCAAGGTGGGCGACATCTTTCAGCGCATGCGTGAACTGGCCGTGCAAGCCAGCAACGGCACCAACAGCCCTGAGGACCGCATCAGCCTCAACCAGGAATACGTGCAACTGGCCCAGGAAGCCACACGCACGCTGGGCGGCACGCAGTTCAACGGTGCTTCCATCCTGCAATCGACAGCGTCGTATGAATTCCAGATTGGCGCCAACAACGACCCCACGCTGGACCGCATCACCGTCGATCCGTTCGACTGGACTGGCAACTCAGGTATCGGCGGCCTCCTGGGCGCTGTGGTGCTGGTGGGTGCCACTTCCGTGCCGCCACAGGAAATCTCAGGTGCGGACGGCAGCAATGCGCAGCTCGCCCTGGGCCTGATCGACGCGGCGATCAATTCCGTCAACAGCCAACGCGCCAATTTCGGCGCTGTGCAGAACCGCTTCGACAACGTCATTGCCAACCTGATGGTGGCCAGCGAAAACCAGAGCGCTGCGCGCAGCCGCATCATGGATGCGGACTACGCTTCGGAAACGGCCAATTTGTCCCGGGCGCAGATCCTGCAACAAGCGGGCAACGCGATGGTGGCGCAGGCCAACCAGCTGCCCCAGCAGGTGCTGTCGCTGTTGCAGCGCTGATCGCGGCGGATCGCGGCGCTGACTGCGGCGCTGACGGCAGCGTAATTCAAAGCCTGCATGCGCTAACGCGCTGACACATCTTCTGCACTTCAAGGCCCTCAAGTCGGGTCTGAATCTGCCGAAACAGGGTCCATTGGGGTGGTTTCCAGCCGCCTGCTGGACCCTTTTTCGCTTTTTACGGGCAAGTCTCCACACCCGTTCAACAACGCCACCCACTATCGGGAGCACATCATGGCCACCATCACCTCGCTGGGTATCGGCAGCGGCTTGGACATCAACACCATCGTCACGCAACTCGTGGCGCTGGAGCGTCGGCCGCTGGATCAGATGCGAACCGAAGCGACTCGGCTGCAAACGCAGGTGTCTTCTTACGGCCAGCTCAAAAGTCTGTTCAGCGGGCTGCAAGACGCCAGCAACGCCATGAACAACGCTTCGCTGTGGCAACGCTCTGTGGCCACCAGCAGCAACGAAGCGGCAGTCACCGCGGTGGGTGGTGCCAGTGCGGTGACGGGCAATTACGCCGTGTCGGTACAGAACCTGGCCAAAAGCCAGACCCTGGTGTCTGACGGCTCGCTGGGCACAGCCAGCAGTCTGGCTGGCGCTGGCACCATGACATTGCAGCTGGGTCGTTGGACCGCAGGCAGCCCACCTTCTTTCGGTGCGAAGGCCGGCAGCACGGCCGTGGACATCACGATAGAAGCCACCGACACGCTGGCCAACGTGCGCGACAAGATCAACGCTGCCGGCGCGGGCGTGACGGCCACGCTCGTCACCGACGCCACCGGCACCCGCCTGAGCATGCGTTCGACTGAAACCGGCGCAGAAAACGGCTTTCGCGTTCAGGTCAACGACAGCGACGGCCAGAACAGCGACAACGCAGGCTTGTCGCGCCTGGCTTACGACCCCGCGGCAGGCACCGTGGGCATGGGTTTGCGACAGGCGGGCGACAACGCGCGTGCCACGGTCAACGGTATCCCCATCGAATCGGCCAGCAACGAAGTCAGCGACGTGATCGGCGGCTTGACGCTGCGGTTGCGCAAGGAAACCGGCACAGAAGACGTCTCCATCGACCTGGCCACCGACCGTGCCAGCGTAGACACCGCCATCAAAAGTTTTGTCGAGGCCTACAACGCGCTGTCCAAGTTCATCAGCACCCAGACACGTTACGACGAAGGCAGCAAGCGCGCGGGTTCGCTGCAAGGCGACAGCGCCATCACGACCGTGCAGGCGCGGCTGCGTGCCGTGCTGAACATGCCTTCGGCAGCGGCTGCAGCCTTCCCCCGCATTTCCGACGTCGGCTTGCAGTTGCAGCGCGACGGCACGTTGAAGATCGACCAGGCCAAGCTCGACAGCGCCATGACCAATCTGCCCGAGCTGAAGATGGCCTTCAGCAACAGCGACAGCAGCAACCCTGAGAACCAGGGCTTCATGCGCCGCTTCTCTACCCTGGCCACGCAATTGCTGGCCGTAGACGGCAGCCTGAGCACGCGCAGCGATGGGCTGCAAAAGCTGATCAGCAAGAACAGTGACAACCAGTCACGGCTGGAAGACCGTGTCTCGCGCTTTCAGCAACGCCTGGTCGCGCAATACACCGCCATGGACGCCAACCTGTCGCGCTTGAACGCGCTGAGCTCTTACGTGACGCAGCAGTTCGCCAGCAACAACGGCAACAACAACCGCTGAATCGGGTGGCCGGCAAAGGCAGGGAAAACGCGGCAACAGCCTTGCAATTTTGACTACGGCGACTGCTCAAGTCGCCAGCGGCGGGGGCCGATAAACAGGGATCGCAGCCTGATGCACCAAGACCCCGATGTACGCCAGCCCGAGTACCGATCGTTCCGCCACCCTTCGCCGCCAGTCGGCCGGCCTCTACCAGCAGGTGGGGGTCGAATCACAACTGGCAGGCGCCAACCCCCATGCCCTGGTGGCCATGCTGTTCGATGGCTTCATCGAAGCCGTGGCACAAGCCCGCGGCGCCATGCGTCAGCGCAATGCTGCAGCCAAAGGCCAGGCCATTGGCCGCGCCGTGCGCATCGTCGAAGAAGGCTTGCGCGCCGGCCTGGACACCCGCGCTGGCGGCGACCTGGCGCGCGACCTGGGCGAGCTGTATGCCTACGTCACGCACCGCTTGACGATGGCCAATCTGCGCAACGACGAAAGCGCGCTCGACGAGTGCCAGCGCTTGATGCAACCCCTGCGTGACGCCTGGGCTGCCATCGGCACCAGCGCGGCGGCCACTGCTGGCACGGCCTTGCGCTGAGCTGCCCGAACAAGACGCACCGGTGCCCGCCCCCGCCCTCTCACTGCACAAACCCAAACCGCCATGGACCCGCAATTGCTGAGCTACTACGACGCCATCGAGCGCGCCAGCGCCGAGATGCTGGCCGCCGCCCGTGCCGGGCGCTGGGACGATGTCGTCAAGCTGGAAGGCGCCTGCGTGCTGCTGATCAGCCAGCTGAAGAATGAAGCGCTGCGTCACGAATTCGCCTATGTCGTAGACGACCAGATCGGCACATCGCCCAGGGCGATGCCACCGCCGCGCAACGCCGGCGCGCAAACGCAGGAAGCCGCGCGTGCCAAGACGCACATCATGCAGCGCATCCTGGTCAACGACGCTGAAATCCGCCAGTTGGCCGAGCCCTGGCTGCAGGACCTGGACGAGACGCTGGCCGGCCGCCGCCAGCTGATGCACTGAAAGCCGGAGATGTTTCAAGACACCCAGCCAGCCGATTTGGGCGACGTCGGCGGCATCGACCCGTATGCGGAATTCCGCGTTCGCCATGCCAACGAGCGCTTGGCGCTGCTGCGTCAGTTGCGCGACAGCAGCGTGCCGGTGATGCTGAGCGGCCCCGAAGGCCATAGCCTGACGACCGCGCTGTGGTCGCTGGACGATGCGCGCGGGCGGCTGAATTTCAGTGCCGATGGCGGGCCCGCCCATCAGGCGCAAGTGGATGCGCTGCTGGAGTCTGAAGAGGTGGTGGCCTTGGCTTACCTGGAAAGTGTGAAGCTGCAATTCGATCTGGGCAGCCTGGTGCTGGTGCGCAGCTTCAACGCCTGCGCGCTGCAAAGCAGCATGCCACGTGAGATCTACCGCTTTCAGCGCCGCAATGCTTACCGTGTGCGCACGCCGGAACGCCGCCCACCCACCGCACATTTCCGCCACCCGTCCATCCCCGACATGTCGCTGGCCCTGCGCGTGCTGGACTTGAGCGCTGGCGGCTGTGCGCTGTGGCTGCCGCAAGACGTGCCGCCGCTGCAGGCCGGCACGCGCCTGGCTGGCGTGACCGTGGCGCTGGACGAGCTGACCCAGTTTTCTGCGGCGCTGACGCTGCAGCATGTCACCGCGTTGCAGACGGGTGACCGTGGCGTGCGCCTGGGCTGCGCCTGGCAGCCGCTTTCTGGGCAGGCAGAACGCACTTTGCAGTGCTGGATCGACCAGGCGCAAAAACGACGCCGCCTGTTGAGCCTGAGTTGAGCCTGAGTTGAGCCTGAGTTGAGCCTGAGCTGACCCGCCATGCGCAAACTGTCTGCAAAGCCGCGCGGCTTCACCCTCGTCGAACTGCTCATCGTGTGCGCTGTGGCGGGCGTGCTGGTGACCGTGGCCTGGCCCAGCCTGCGCCCTTCCTGGCTGCAAGCCGGGCGAGCAGACGCCGTACAGGCGCTCACCACACTGCAGCAGCGCCAGGCCAGACACCATGCACAGCACGGCCTGTACAGCCTGGATGGCGGCAGCAGCACCAGCCCGCAAGGCCTGTATGCCGTGACCGTGGACGTCATCCGCGCTGAAGGCTACAGCGCCAGCGCCACCGCCCTGCCCGGCAGCCGCCAGGCTGCAGACGGCGACTGCGCCAGGCTCACCGTCAGCATCGAGCGCGGTTTCGCCAGCCTGGGCCCCAGCGCACGCTGCTGGAACCAGTAAGCATCGCCATGCGCCGCCTTCATTCGAAGCTCTCGACGCCTGCTCGCGGCGTGACCCTGATCGAACTCATGACCAGCCTGGCCGTGCTGGCTGTGCTGGCCATACTGGCCCTGCCCTCCTTCAGCGGCACGCAGCAGCGCCATCGCCTGGTGGCTGCAGCCGAAGCGCTGGCCGGCGACCTGGCAGAGGCGCGCTTCGAAGCTGCACGCAGCGGCCAGACCTTGTATGTGCAATCACAGGGCGGCGCTGCAAACAACTGGTGCTGGTCGGTAGCCAGCCAGTCCGGCTGCCCCTGCGCAACCAGCGCAACCAGCACTGAAAAGGCACCCGGCTGCCGCCTCAAAGCCGTGCGAGCAGCAGACCACCCCGGCATACAGCTGTTGCAGCCGCTGCAAGCACGGCTAGACGCGCAAGGCAGCGCTGGCACCAGCGTTCAGACCGAACTGTCTTCAGCCCACGGCCAACGCCTGCGCGTAGAACTCACCGCGCTCGGCCGCAGCCGAATCTGCGTCCCCGAACCCGTCGCCGGCAGCCCGATCGGGCGTTATCCGAGCTGCTGAACAGCCCGCGGCTCTCAGCCCCCCTGGAGGGTGGCGCTGGAGCGAAGCGACTAAGCCCGGGGGCCCACGCCTACACCTGCATATTCATGATTTCACTGTAGGCCTGCGCCAAGCGATTGCGCACCTGCAGCGTGGCCTGAAAGCCCACCTGCGCGGTGGTCATGGCCATCATGGTCTGCTCGATGCTGACCGTGGGGTTGCCCAGCAGCAGCTCGCGCTGCAAACCCCGGGCTTCGTTTTGCGAAGCGCTCACCGATTGCAGGGCTTGCGCCATGGCCGCCTGGAAGCCGCCTGGCTGCGTGGGTTCGACACCGGCCTGAATACGCTGGCCGTCAGGCCGCAGCCCGGCGCGGGCAACGGCCTGGTTGAAATCGAAGGGGGCGAGACGAAGGTCGTTCATGGTCTGTCCATGCCCTGCACTTTACGCAGCGCCAGGCTGGGCGCTGGTGCAGACAAGAGCGGCTTTTGCGGCCCTTCTCATACCAATGGCCAAGGCCTCGCAACTCAAGAATGCAGGCATCGCGGCGACTGCCTGCCCGCATTGATCTGCCCCCACCCGAACCTATGGACAACGCCGTCGCACAGACTGCCCCAACGACACTCGTACCCGCCAGCCCCGGCCTGGGCGTGCGCTGGCAAGCCTTGCCCGGCCGCAGCCAGGCGATGGCCATCATCGGCAGCGTGGCCCTGGTGGGTGTTCTGGCCATGCTGGGCATGAGCACCCGTGAAAGCGATTACCGCGTGCTGCTGCCCGGCCTGAACGAGAAAGACGGTGGCCTGGTCATCGAGCGCCTGGCACAGATGAATGTGCCTTACCGCTTCACCGACGGCGGCAACACCATCCTCGTACCTTCAGGTCGCGTGGCGGAACTGCGCATGAAGCTGGCGGCAGCCGGTCTGCCCGGTGCCGGCTACACCGGCAACGGCAGCAGCAATGCGCCAGGGTATGAGCTTTTAGACAACAACAGCTTCGGCCAGACCCAGGGCGCAGAACGCATGAAGTTCCAGCGCGCCAAAGAAGGCGAGCTGGTGCGCTCGATCCAGTCGCTGGAATCGGTGAAGAGCGCACGCGTGCACCTGGCCTTGCCAAACCAGAACGGCTTCTTTCGCGAACAGCAAAAACCTTCCGCTTCCATCGTGCTGACGCTGCAACCCGGGCGTACCCTGGAACGCGGGCAGATCGCCGGCATCATCAGCCTGGTAGCCGCCAGCGTGCCCGAGATGACAGCCAAGGCGGTGAGCGTGATCGACAGCAGCGGCAGCCTGTTGTCGGCTACCAGCGAAGATGAAAACGCCGCTGGCCTGGATTCGCAGCAACTGCAGTTCCGCCGTGACATCGAGGCCAGCCATGTCAAGCGCGTACTGGCCCTGCTGGAGCCGGTGGTCGGCCGCGACAACGTGCGCGCCACCGTCACGGCTGAAGTGGATTTCGCCCGCGTCGAGCAAACGGCTGAAGCCTACCGGCCCAATCAGGGCGAGGGCGCCCCGGTGACCGTGCGCGAACAGCGCAGCGAAGAAAACAACGCAGCTGGCGGCGCCACGCCCACAGGCGTGCCCGGTGCCGTGACCAACCAGCCGCAGGCGGCTGCCAGCGCGCCCATCAACGGCGCTGGACAAGCCATGCAGACAGCAGGTGGCGGCACGGGTGCAGGCGGCAACACGCGCCGCGAAGCCGCCACACGCTATGAAGTGGACCGCACCGTGACGGTGACGCGCAACGCCGTGGGCAATGTCAAACGCCTGAACGCGGCCGTGGTCATCAACCACCGCAGCACCACGGCAGCCAACGGCAAGACCACCACGGCGCCGCTGAGCGACAAGGAAATCGAACAGCTCACCGCCCTGGTACAGCAAGGTGTGGGCTTCAACGCCGAGCGCGGCGACGTCGTGCGCGTCATCAACGCACCTTTCAGGGTGGAAGTGCCGCCGCCGGAAGAAGCCACGCCGTTGTGGCAGCAGCCCTGGCTCGTGGATTTGCTGAAGAGCGCGATCGCGCCGCTGGCGCTGGCCTTGGTGGGCCTGGTGCTGGTGATGAAATTGATCCGCCCCGCCGTGCTGCAGATGCTGGCCCCACCCCCGCCGGCCGAACCCGGCAGCGGTGTGAACGCGCTGGTCGATGACAACGAAGCCATGCCTTTGATCGAAGCCAGAAAACTGTCGCAACTGCCTGCACCGGGCAGCAATGCCAAGCTCGAAGCGGCGCGCGCCATGGCCAGAGAAAACCCGGCAGCCGTGGCCAACATCGTGCGCGGCTGGGTGAGTGGCGAGACATGAACTTAGCGCTTCGGACCTGACGACATGGCCAGCAACCTGGACGAAAAAGGCCTGGAAAGTGCCGCCATCCTGCTGATGAGCCTGGGCGAGGAAGAAGCGTCCGAGGTCTTCAAGCATCTGGCGCCCAAGGAAGTGCAGCGACTGGGCGAAACCATCGCCCGCATGAAGGCCGTGACACGCGAGCGCGTGGACGAAGTACTCGACGACTTCGAGACCGTGGCGGCCAGTGAGCACATGCTGGTGGCCGACAGCAACGAATACGTCAAGAGCGTGCTGCGCAGGGCGCTGGGCGACGAGAAGGCCAACCTGCTGATCGACCGCATCTTGCAGGGCAGCGACGTCACCGGCATCGAAAGTCTGAAATGGATGGACCCGACATCCGTGGCCGAACTGCTGCGCAACGAACACCCGCAGATCGTGGCGGCCATCCTGGTGCACCTGGAATTCGACCAGGCCAGCGACGTGCTGAAGCTGTTCACCGAACGCCAGCGCAACGAAGTGATGGTGCGCATTGCCACACTGGACGGCATTCAGCCACTGGCGCTGCGCGACCTGAACGAAGTGATGAGCAAGGTGCTGGCCGGCGGCGACCGCAGCCGCAAGAGCAGCCTGGGCGGCGTGAAGACGGCAGCCGAGATATTGAACATGCTGGGCAGTTCTGTGGAGACGAGCGTGCTGGACTTCGTGCGCGAGGCAGACGGCGAGCTGGCGCAGAAGATCATGGACAACATGTTCACCTTCGATGATGTCGAGAAGATCGACGACAAGGGCATCCAGGCCTTGATGAAGGAAGTGCAGAGCGAAAGCCTGATCCTGGCGCTGAAGGGTTCCACGCCGGCCTTGCGCGAAAAGATCTTCCGCAACATGAGCAGCCGTGCGGCGGAAACCTTGAAAGAAGACCTGGAAGGCCGTGGGCCGGTGCGTTTGTCTGAAGTGGAAGCGGAGCAGAAAGAAATGCTGAAGATCGTGCGGCGTCTGGTCGATGAAGGTGTGATCGTGTTGGCAGGGGGTGGCGATGAGCAATTCGTCTAAAGGTTTCAGAAACATCCCGCCGCCGCCCGGCAGCAAGGCGGGCACGCCACTGTCGCGCTTCATTCCGCGCGAAGAGCTGGGCGACTTTGCCAGCTGGACGCCGGGCGCCTTGGGCGAACGGCGCCAGACGCCACGCAGCGGTCATCCGGCTTCCACGGAAGACAGGCCCGCCGCACCCCCTGAAACAACCGAAGCGGAATGGCGTGAACGCATCACGGCCGCGCGACAGCAGGGCTACAAAGACGGCTACCGCGACGGCACGGTGGCGCTGGAAGGCTTCAAGCTCAGTTTCACGAGCCAGGCCACGGCGCAGATCGGTGCGTTGCTGGACGGCTTCGACAGCCAGTTCGCCGCGCTGGACCGCCGCCTGGCCAGCAACATCACGCAGCTTGCCGTGCAATTGGCGCAGCAGGTGCTGCGCACTGAGTTGCAGCAAAACCCGGCTGTGGTGGCCCGCGTGGCGGCCGAGGCGGTGAACAGCGTGATGATGAGTGCGCGCCACATCACCGTACAGGTGCACCCTGCCGACCTGCCTTTGGTAGCCGAGGGCGCGGAAGAAGCCTTGCGCGCCCGCGGCGCACGCCTGATGCCCGACGCCGGCCTGGAACGCGGCGGCGTGCGCGTGGTGTCAGACGCCGGCACGTTGGACGCCCGCGTGGCTACGCGCTGGGCGCAAGCCGCTGCTGCGCTGGGTGCCGATGTGCCCTGGCACCCAGAAGCTGGCGAAGGCGGTCGAAGCCACGACCCCGTTCAGGGCCAGGACCAGGATCAGGATCAGCCCGCAGAAACACAGTTCTGATGCCACAGCCCAAACTCTCAACATCTGAACCTGCCAGCCCGACCCGGCCCTTGTCGCCGTCAGAACGGGTGGAACGCCGAGACCGCCACTGGCTGCGCTATCTGGCCGACTTGCAGGAACACGCAGCCCAGCCCCAGCCGCTGTTGACTGAAGGCACGCTGCTGCGCGTGACTGGCCTGGTGCTGGAAGCGGCTGGCGTACGCGCGCCCGTGGGCAGCGTGTGCGAAGTGCACAACCCCGGGCAGCGGCCGGTGATGGCCGAAGTGGTGGGCTTCAATGGCGACCGCGCCTTTCTGATGCCCACCGGTGAACTGCAGGGCCTGACCAGCGGCGCCCGGGTCGTGCCGCACGAGGCCCCCAAGGTGGCGCCCCGCTTCGGCACCGACCGCCACCCCTGGCGGCGCCGCGAAGACCGTGGCCTGCACCTGCCCATGGGCAGCGGCCTGCTGGGGCGCGTGGTGGACAGCCTGGGGCATGCCATCGACCGGCAAGGCCCGATCACGGACGTGCAATTGGAACCCATGGCCCGCCGCCCCATCAACGCCATGGACCGCGACCCGGTGCGCCTGGCGCTGGACACGGGCGTGCGCGCCATCAATGCGCTGCTGACCGTGGGCCGCGGCCAGCGGATCGGTTTGTTTGCAGGAACAGGCGTGGGCAAAAGCGTGCTGTTGGGCATGATGGCGCGCTACACGCAGGCCGATGTCATCGTCGTCGGGCTCATCGGTGAGCGCGGGCGGGAGGTCAAGGAATTCGTCGAAGACATTCTGGGCAGCGAGGGCCGCGCACGCAGCGTGGTCGTGGCGGCACCGGCTGATGCACCGCCGCTGGTGCGTATGCAGGGTGCCAGCTACGCCACCGCCATTGCCGAGCACTTTCGCGATCGCGGCAAGCATGTGCTGCTGCTCATGGACAGCCTGACGCGGTTCGCCATGGCGCAGCGCGAAATCGCACTGGCCATCGGCGAGCCGCCGGCCACCAAGGGCTACCCGCCCAGCGTGTTTGCCAAACTGCCACAGTTGGTGGAACGCAGCGGCAACGGTCTGCATGGCGTGGGCAGCATCACCGCCTTCTACACCGTGCTGAGTGAAGGCGACGACCCGCAGGACCCGATCGCAGATGCGGCGCGCGGCATCCTGGACGGCCACATCGTGCTGTCGCGCGAGCTCGCAGAAAGCGGCCACTTTCCGGCCATCGACGTAGAGAAATCGGTCTCCCGCGTAATGGGTGCCGTGGTGCCGCAAGACCAGCTACTGGCAGCCCGGCGGCTGCGGCAATGGCAATCGCAGGTGAACAAGGCGCGCGACCTCATTCAGCTGGGCGCCTACACACCGGGCACCGACCCGGAACTGGACCTCGCTGTGCGCCAGCAGCCGCAGATCGACGCGCTGCTGCAGCAGGACATGCACGAGCGTGCGCCGCTGGACGCCAGCCGCGCACAGCTGCGCAGCGTGACTGGCTTGTGAGCGGCTTGTGAGCGGCTTGCACGCCCTTTTTGAACGGTTTTTGAGCAGCCACCACCGATGAGCAGCACCCTGCACACCCTGCTGACCCAGACCGAACGCCAGCGCGACCAGGCCCTGGGCGCCCTGGCTCAAGCCGAAGCTCATGCACTGCGCCTGCAGGTGCAGGCAGAACAACTGCACCAGTACCGCAGCGACTTGCGCCAGCGCCACCCCGCTTCCAACGGCCTGGCCGCGCCCATGCACAGCGTGCTGTTGCACCAGGGCTTCAGCGGCCGCCTGGAAGACGCCATCGACCAGCAGCATGCGCAACGCCTGGCAGCACTGGCTGCAGTTCAGCGCCAGCGCCAGAACCTGCTGCCGCTGGAACTTCGCGTGGCATCGATGCGCAAGCTGCTGGGTCGCCGCGCCCAGGCGGGCCTGCGCGTGCAGCAGCAACGCGACCAACGCCAGACAGACGAGACTGCCCAGCAACAGCATCGCCGCGGGCAAGCCGCAGCCGAGCGCGCCGAACATCACTTCGAGAACAGCCGATGACACCGATCTCCATCAGCTCGCTGGCACAGCCCATGCCTTCGCCACGAAACGGTCGCAGTGGCGCTGGCGAAAGCTTCAGTGACGACCCCTTTGCCCGCATGCTGGAACAAAACCGCCAGGAGACACGCCTGCAGGCGCGGCGTGTGCAAGACCGGCAGCCGCAGCGAGAGACGCCCCAGCCCACTCAGGCCGACGCAGAGCCCGAGCCGCAAGCCGCTGCTTCGCGTTCGGGCCGGCTGCAGGCGGCAGCAGCGGTGGCCGCCGAAACGGCCACCCCCTCCAAAAACAAAGCGGCCATCGCGCCAGCCCGCGACGCGCCAGGTCTCAGTGGCCAGCAAGGCGGCGCGGCACAAGCACAAACACCTGCGCGCCGCGCTGCTGCAGCAGAGGCACGACCATCGCCTGGCAGCGCATCAGCCGAGCCCGCACCGGAAACCGAAACCAGCGACCCGGGTGCAAGTGGCGTGAAACGAGCGCTTGTCATCGGACCGGTCGAGTGCCCTGCAGCGCCGCTGTCTGCACACGCGCCGCAAGCTTCATCAACCGGATGCGAGCGAGGCCAGACCACCGTGTCTTTGCACAAGGCTGCCGAGACCGACTCGTTGACGAAAGCCGTGAACGACATCACGGCAGATGCGGGCGAAGCCAGCCAAGCCCAGGCGGCGGCGGAAGCCGAGACGCCCCACGGCCCCCCAGCAGATCCGCCAAGCCCTGTGGATGCCTCCAGCCTGCAGGCTGCAGCAAGACAAACGCCGGCTCTCAACGGCACGGCTGCGCCCGCCGCGGCCGCCGCCCCAGACACCCCTGCACAGGCCAGCCTGAACGCCGCGCCCCACAGCGAAGCCTTCGGCCTGCAGCTGAGTCACCAGGTCACCCTGTGGTTGCGCCAGGGCGTGACCGAAGCACGCCTGCACCTGAACCCGGCAGAACTGGGGCCGGTGCAGATTGCCATCAGCCTGGACGGCCAGGCCGCGCAAGTGCGCTTGACGGCAGAACACCTGCCCACCCGGCTGGCCCTGGAGCAAGCCCTGCCCAGTCTGGCCGGCAGCTTGGCCGAAGCGGGCTTCATGCTGGCGGGCGGCGGCGTGTTCGACCAGCAGCAAGCGCCGCCACAGCGCCAACCGCATCTTCTTGCAGACAGCGGCCATGCAGCACAGGCTGCCGATGGCCAGGAAACAGCCCACCAGCGCCCCGCTTCAGCAGCCGCAACACGCGGCATGGTGGACTTGGTGGCGTGACCGTGAAGCCGGCTTTCGGCCCGCTTATCAAGGCATGAAAACAAGTCGGCGCTCTCAATAATGGCCTGAACCAGCCGAAGTGTCCGGCGCCTGCGGCCACCCGCAGGCTGCTGCGGACAAGGCCCCAGGAGAGCGCATGTCGACCGCCGCAGCTGCCACCGACGCAGCACCGCCCAAAAAGGGCAAGAAGAAGCTGATCATCATCATCGCCGCTGTCGTGGGCGTGTTGCTGATGGGCGGCGTTGGCGCCGTCGTCATGATGAAAAAGAATGCAGCACATGCTGCCGAAGCTGAAGCCGACGGCGAAGAACAGGCAGGTGCGCCCAAGAAGGCCAAAGCCGCCAAGAACGACCCGAAGGCGGTACCGGTGTTCGTGCCGCTGGACCCTTTCACCGTGAACCTGGCCGACCGTGAAGCCGAGCGTTACGCACAGGTGGGCATCACGCTCGAAGTAGCCGAAGCGTCACTGGAAGCACAGATCAAGGCCTTCATGCCCATCATCCGCAACAACATCCTGCTGGCCCTGGCCGACAGCACGGCCAGCGAGCTGATGGGACGCGAAGGCAAGGCCAAGCTGGCTGTGCGCATTCAGACAGAAACCTCGCGCGCCCTGGGTGTGGAGATCGAAGACGCCCCGGAAGAAGAGCCGCAGGCCGACGCTGAAGACGCGCCGAAGAAGAAGAAACGAAAGAAACCCGTGGCTCAGGATTTGCCGATCACCGGCGTCCACTTTTCCAACTTCATCATTCAGTGACCTCGCTCTCTACGCGCGCATGAATCAGCAAATTCTTTCGCAAGACGAAGTCGATGCGCTGTTGCAGGGCATCACGGGCGAAAGCCAGAAGCTGGAGCAGGAAGAAACTTCAGCAGAAGGCATCCGCAACTACGACCTGTCGAGTCAGGAACGCATCGTCCGCGGCCGCATGCCGACGATGGAGGTCATCAACGAGCGCTTCGCTCGCAACATCCGCATCGGCCTGTTCAACTTCATACGCAAGAGCCCGGAAGTGAGCATAGGGGGCATCAAGGTGCAGAAGTTCAGCGCCTTCCTGCGCGAGATCGTGGTGCCCACGAACTTCAATATCGTCAACGTCAAGCCGCTGCGCGGAAACGGGCTGATCGTTTGCGACCCCAGCCTGGTGTTTGCCGTCATCGACGCGCTGTTCGGCGGCACTGGCAAGTACCACACGCGTATCGAAGGCCGTGACTTCAGCCCCACCGAACTGCGCGTCATCCTGCGCCTGGTGGAAGTCATCACGGCCGAATTCAAGAAAGCCTGGATCGGCATCTACCCCATGGAGCTGGAATACCAGCGCAGCGAGATGCAGCCGCAGTTCGCCAATATCGCCACGCCCAGCGAGATCGTAGTGGCGACCAATTTCACGCTGGAAATTGGTGACACCACCGGCTCGGTGCACTTCTGCATTCCGTACTCCACCCTGGAGCCGATTCGCGACGTGCTCTACAGCACGATCCAGGGCGATTCTGCCGAGCCCGACCGGCGCTGGATCAACCTGCTGAAAACGCAGATCCAGTCGGCTGAGGTCGACCTGGTGGCCGAACTGGCCACCGCGCCGGCCACCGTCGGGCAACTGCTCGCCTTCAAGCCGGGCGACTTCATCGAGCTGGACCTGGACCCGATGATTCAGGTCAAGGTCGATGGCGTACCCGTGCTCGATTGCCATTACGGCACCAGCAACAACCGCTACGCCTTGAAGGTGGACCGGTTGATCACCAGCTCCAACCTGTCCTGGATCAGTGAGTCAAACAACCATGGCTGAAGAAGAAGAAACCTCGGGCATGTCTGAAGAAGACAAGATGGCCGCCGAATGGGCCGCAGCGCTGGCGGAGAGCAAGCCTGACACGGGCGGAAACAACGCCGGAAACACAGCATCTGAAGTGGCCATGCCAGCCGAGACGGTGGCGCCTGCATCATTCGCCAATTTCAACGCGACAGGCCCCAGCACGGCCACGGCCAACGACCTGAACATGATCCTGGACATTCCTGTCCAGCTGACCGTGGAATTGGGCCGCACGCGCATTCCCATCAAGCACATCCTGCAACTGGCGCAAGGCTCGGTGGTGGAACTGGAAACCATGGCCGGCGAGCCCATGGACGTACTGGTAAACGGCTACCTCATCGCCCAGGGCGAGGTGGTGGTGGTGAACGACAAGTTCGGCATTCGGCTCACCGACATCGTCACCCCCAGCGAGCGCATGCGGCGCTTGTCGCGAGGCTGATCATGGTGGCCAGCAACTGGACCGCCCTGCTGTGGTTTGCTGCCATCGTGGCGGCCATTCCCGTGTGCCTTTGGTTACTCAAGCGCACGCCCATCGGCCAGGGCAGTGGCGCGGCCGGCACGCCGCGCACGGTGGCCGTGCTGCCCTTGTCGGCACAGCAAAAGCTGGTGACCGTGGAAGTGGGCCAGGGCGAAGACAGGCTGTGGCTGGTGTTGGGTGTGTGCGGGCAAAACATCAACACGCTGCACACGATGCTGCCGCAGGCGGCAGTGCCCGCAGTCGCAGCGCCGCCCGCAGCGGCGTTCGCGCAATTGCTGGGGCGCTTGCGCCACAGCGGCCCGGCAGAGCCGCCGCAGCAGCAGACACCGGGCGCTGCATGAAGGCGCGCCACACCTTGCGGCCAGCCTTGCCAGCCATGCCAGTGCTGATAACGCTGTTGGCGATGTTCCTGTCGCTGCCCGCGCTGGCCCAGACCGCAGCAGGCCTGCCGCTGATCACGGCCCAGGGCCCGGGCGGCACCAGCTATTCGGTTCCGGTGCAGACGCTCATCTTCTTCACTGCGCTGTCGTTCATTCCGGCGCTGCTGCTGTTGATGACGGGCTTCACGCGCATCGTCATCGTGCTCAGTCTCTTGCGCCAAGCCTTGGGCACGCAGGCTGCACCGCCCAACCAAGTCATCATCGGCCTGAGCCTGTTCCTCACCTTCTTCGTCATGGCACCGAGCTTCGACCGCATATACGAGTCGGCCTACGCCCCTTACGCCGCAGGCACCATGCCAGCTGAAGAAGCCCTGGCCAAGGGCGTGCTGCCGCTGCGCGAATTCATGCTCAAGCAAACGCGGCAAAGCGATGTGCAGCTGTTCGCCAAACTGGCCAAGCTGCCGGCAGACGTGAAGGGTGAAGACGTGCCTTTGCGCGTACTGGTGCCGGCTTTCGTCACCAGCGAACTGAAGAGCGCCTTCCAGATCGGCTTCATGATCTTCATCCCCTTTCTCATCATCGACATGATCGTCGCCAGCGTGCTGATGAGCCTGGGCATGATGATGCTGAGCCCCGTACTGGTGGCCCTTCCCTTCAAGTTGATGCTGTTCGTGCTGGCAGACGGCTGGAACCTGCTGCTGGGTTCGCTGGCTGCTTCGTTCGTGACATGAGCCGGACCAGCATGCGTGCAAAAGACCCAGCCAAGGCCTCGCACGGATTCGGCTCTGCCGGTCCGTGGCAAGGGCCCCCTCGGGAGGTGGCGAACGCAGTGAGCCTGGGGGCCTGACATGGACGCACAACAAGTTCTCTCTGAAGGCCAGAACGCGCTGCTGATGCTGCTGATGGTGAGCGCACCCATCCTGCTGGTGGTGCTGGTGGTGGGCTTGCTGGTCAGCATCTTCCAGGCTGCCACGCAAATCAACGAAGCCACGCTCAGCTTCGTGCCCAAGATCGTCGCTGCCGTGGCCGTGATGATCTTTGCCGGGCCCTGGATGATGAGCACCCTGGTCGAATTTCTTCAGCGCACCCTGCAATCGATTCCTGCTGCAGTCGGCTGATTCGGGGAATTTCGGGGAATTTGGAGATGAGCACTTGGAGATGAGCACGTCGTGATCAGTTTCGACGAAGCGCAGATCCTGGGCTGGGTCACGCCGCTGATCTGGCCTTTTTTGCGCGCACTGTTTCTCTTCTCTGCCCTGCCAGTCCTGGGGTCACGCGCCGTGCCTACACGCGTGCGCATCGGGCTGGCCGCTTTCATTGCGCTCGCGTCTCAGCCTTCCTTGCCGCCTACAGCAGCCGTGCCCCTGGACTCTGCCGTGGCCGTACTCCTGGTGGCTCAGCAGGCTGTCATCGGCCTGGCCCTGGGCTTTGCGGTGCGCATCGTGTTCACGGCGCTGGAATTTGCCGGCGAGATCATCGGCCTGCAGATGGGCCTGAACTTTGCCGGCTTCTTCGACCCCTTGTCAGCCAGCACCGCCACAGCCACCAGCCGCTTCTTCGGCACGCTGGTGGCCTGGCTTTTCATCGTCATCAACGGCCACTTGCTGGTCATCATGGCGCTGACTGAGAGCTTCATGGCATTCCCGATCGGGCCGGAACCGTTTGCCTTCCTGCGCGCCATGCAACCCCATCAATGGGGCGCCGAGATCTTCAGCACAGGCTTGTGGATCGCGCTGCCCCTGGTCAGCATGCTGCTGTTTGTCAACCTGGTACTGGGCGCGGTGACCCGCGTGGCGCCACAGATCAACATCTTCGCCATCGGGTTCCCGGTCACGCTGGGCGTAGGTTTGCTGGGCATGCTGGCGGTGCTGCCCGCCCTGGACGCGCCCTTCACGATGGCGCTGGAACGCTTGCTGGAACAGTTCCGCTGATTTATTCAGGGCGCGCCCATGGCTCGTTCAGGACGCATTCCGGGCGCGTTCCCCTTCGCCAGATTCGGACGTCAAAGCCCGTAGTGGCGGTCCACCGAGCCCGTGTACTCGTTGCTGTACGGCGGCGCATCGTTGTGGGCGTAGCGCGGCGCGTCTTCCAGCTGAGACTTGTCCAGCGGTACGACATAACCATCGTGCCGGGTGTCGTACTTGAGAAGTTTCCAAGGCAGCGGGTAGCGGTCTGTGCCCATGCCCAGGAAGCCACCGAATTCCAGCACGGCATAGCGCACCTGGCCTGAATGTTTGTCGATCATCAGGTTGTCGATAGAACCGAGTTTGTCGCCAGCTGTGTTGTAGACCGTGGTGCCTTCAACCTTGTCAGAAGAAATCAGGGCGCCTGACGTGGCGTTCGTGTCGATCTGGGTGCTGTCCATGGAATGCTCCTTTGGCGGTTGGCTGAATTGCAGGCCTGCGCTGCAGAACACCAGTTCTGCGGCCTGCTGTTGACTTGCATATCAATAATGCGGGCCGCCCCGGCGGCACACTGTCAGCGCCGTTCGGTTGGCCGCGTAGGCGTCCACCGACAGCAGTCCGTCAGCCCGGTCTCCGGCTGGGTTAGTCTGTGCGAATGACCATCTTGATTGCTGGCGCCACCGGCCTCGTCGGCCGCGAACTGGCCCGCCACTGGACCGGCCCTGGCGACGCCGTACTGCTGCTGCGCCGTGAATCAGACATGCCTCCAGGGCAGCGGCTGTCGCCCCTGCTCGTCGACTTCAAGTCACTGCCTGCCTTGCCAGCCGCCGACTGGGCTTTTTGCTGCATCGGCACCACCATCGCGCAGGCCGGCTCGCAAGCGGCATTTCGCGCTGTGGACTTCGACGCCGTGCTGGCCTTTGCCCGCGCCGCCCAGGCTGCTGGCGTACGGCGCTTCGGGATCGTCTCGGCGCTGGGAGCAGACGTTGCTTCCAGCAGCTTCTACAGCCGCGTCAAAGGCGAGACCGAAGCCGCATTGGGCAAACTTGGTTTCGACAGCTTGAGCATTGCCCGGCCTTCCTTGCTGGCAGGCGACCGCGAAGCACTGAACCAGCCTGCTCGGGTGGGCGAACGGCTGGCCCTGCGATTGGCCTTGCCGCTGGGGCGCCTCGTGCCGCTGGCCTGGCGGCCAGTTCCTGCAGCCTTCGTCGCCCGTGCCTTGCTGCGCGCCGTGCAGGCCGGGCAAATCGGTGTGCGCGTGTTGCCTTCGGCGGAATTACAGGAGCTGGGCGTGCCGTGAAGGGACGTGCAGGATCAGTGCGTCAAACGAACACGCCCTGCCGCAACCACTTGGTGGCAACCCACTTCTCGCCGGCCGTCACAGGCGCGCCGCCGTGCAGGGTGCGGGTGCTGGGGTGGGCGCGGTCGTAGCTGAAGAAAACGGCGTTCCCGCGCACGGGGGCTACTTCCAGGCCTACGTCTGGGAAGGTGGTGGCGCCGCCGCCTTCGGGCGTGTTCAGGTACATCACCAAAGTGCCCACACGCTGGCCGCCGCGTTCCAGAATCTTGGCCGTGCCTGAATGCACGGGATCGAAGTAATCGTGGTGCGGGCGGTATTCAGCCCCAGGGCGGTAGCGCAGGATCTGCAAGCCTTCACCATGGTTCACCGGCCAGCGCAACAGCGCGCCGATGCGTGCTTCCAGGCGCGCGATCAGGGGCTTCTCGCCACGCTCGAAAAACATGCCGTCGCTGGTGCGCGAGGCGTTCACTTCGTCGCCGCCGGTGGCGTTGTCTACCGTCTTGCTGCGTTCCAGCCGGGGGCGCGACAAGTCCATCAGGTCGCTGCACTCGGCATCGGTGAGCAGGCCGCCGAAGACGATGACGCGCGGGTGGCGCATCGTGGTCAAGATACTCACCGGGTGGCCTTCGATGTTCAGCACCGATGGCATGGCTTGCAGAGCCGGCTCGGGCAGCGCCACCGCAGTTTCCAAAGGCGCCACGCTGGCACCCGGGCGCAATTCGCTCAGACGTTCGCTCAGCGTTTGTTCCAGCGCCACCATCGCCACGTCTTCTGCCCAGCCGCTGGCGACCATGGCCTGCAGTACATCGTCTGGTCGGCAGCCGGCTTCGGCCTGCGCGACGATCCAGCGGCGCAGCTCAGGCGTGATGTTTTGGGGTTGGACGGTGGCAGACATGACCGTATTTTTACCTTGTCTTCAGGCTGCTGACGGTTACAGAGCAGGTTCCAGCCTGCGGCGAAACACCAGCCGGTCTGGCGCGCTGGCCTCACGGTCCAGTGCGTAGCCGTCGCCAGCAAAATCCTGCAGCGCTTTCAGGCTGCGTGCGCGCCGCTGCACCGCGTGGCGCGCCATCAGGCCGCGTGCGCGCTTGGCGAAGAAGCTGATGATCTTGTAGCGGCCGTCTTTCCAGTCCTCGAACACGCAGTCCACCACGCGCGCCTGAAGCGCGGGGCGCAGGGCCACGCGGGCGTATTCCTGCGACGCCAGGTTGACGATCATTCGGGTGCTCGCAGCAGCACCTGCCGCTTCCAGCCGCTCGTTCAGGTGCTGGGCCACCGTGTCGCCCCACCACGCATACAGATCGCGGCCACGCTTTGTGGTCAGCGCCGTGCCCATTTCCAGCCGGTAGGGCTGCAGATGGTCCAGCGGGCGCAAGGCGCCGTACAAGCCCGACAACAGCACCAGGTGCTCTTGCGCCCAGGCCAAATCGGCAGTAGCCAGGGTCTTGGCATCCAGACCGCCGTAAACGTCGCCATCAAAGGCCAGTACGGCGGGTTTGCTGTTGTCTGGCGTGTTCTCTGTCGCCCACGCCCGATACCGCGCCACGTTCAATTCAGCCAAGGGTGCTGACAGGTCCATCAAGGCTGAAACCTCGGAGGCCGACTTCTGGCGCAGCAGCTCGATCAGCTGTGCGGCCTCTTGCTTGAACAACGGATCGGTGGCGCGCTTGCGCACGGGCGCAGGCACGCGGGTCTCGAAGTCCAGCGATTTCGCGGGTGACAGCAGGAACAGCATCGGCGTCTCTATTCAGATTTTTCAGGGTTGGGCCGCTGGGGCACGGCGCCCATGGCCGCCTGCCAGGTGCGCAAGGGGATGTGCGAGCTCAGCCGGTGCAAGGCACAGTCGATCAAGGCGCTGTGCAGCGTATGGCCCACGCCCTGGGCCGTATCGAGCGTGGCATCGCCTTGCAGCGCGGCCAGGTGTTCCAGCGCATCGCGCGCAGCCTGCGCGGGGATGACCTGGTCGTCGCTGCCGTGGAACAGGTGGATGGTGCTGTAGCGGGGTGCCGCCAAGGGCATTTCCGCATAGCGGCCACCGAAGGCCAGCACACGGCCGCAGATGCCATCTTCCAGGCTGGCCAACGCCAACGACAAGATCGCGCCTTGCGAAAAACCGCCCAGGCAGGTGGCCGCAGGGCCCACGCCCAGGCGCCGCTGCTGCTGGTGCACCCACTGCTGCAGGGGGGGCAGCACGGCAGCAGCGCGCTGCGGCCAGTTGGCTTCGGTGAGGCCATCGACGCTGTACCACTGCCGGCCTGGCTTGCCGGCGTCCGCCGGGTGGGGCGCGTCGGGGGCCAATACGGCGGCCTGCGGGAAATTGGAGCGCAGCGCCTGCGCCAGCGGCAGCATGGCCGTGGCGTCGCTGCACCAGCCGTGAAGCAGAACGATCAATTGCTGTGGCGCGCCTTCAGCGGGCAGCCATTCGATGGGGAGTTGCATGGCGCCAATTGTCCCGCAGCTCATCTGAAGTTGCGGCTGTGGGTGTGCAAACCCTGCAGCAGCGCGCTGTGGTCTACCAGCGTCTTGGCCACCAGATGGCGCACTTCGCCCTGGCGCTGCCACACGCCGTAAACCGTCAGCAGCGTGGCCGCCAGCAGCTCGCGGCGTTGCTTTTCCGCCAGGGCCGGCCAGACGATGACGTTGACGAAACCGCTTTCATCTTCCAGCGTCACGAAGACCACGCCATTGGCCGTGCCCGGCCTTTGGCGGTGGGTGACGATGCCGCTGGCGCGCGCCAGCCGGCCATGCGGATAGCCTTTCAGCACGGCAGCGGGCTGTATCTTGAAAGCGGTGAGCTGCTCGCGCAGCAGGCCCACCGGGTGCCGGGTCAGGCTCAGGCCCTGGCTGCGGTAGTCGGCCAGCACGGTGGTGCCCGCCGTGGGCGCGAGCAAGGTGGCGGCCGCCTCGTGCGTGCGCGTTTGCCGCAGCATGGGCGTGGCACGGGTGTCCACGCCGGCCACGGCCCAGGCGGCCTGGTGGCGGTGGCCTGCCAGTGGCGCCAGCGCGTCGGCTTCGGCCAGCAGGGCCAGCTGCCGCGCGTCGAGCTGGGCGCGGCGGGCCAGGTCTTCGGCTGAAGCGAACGGCGCTTCGGCACGCGCGGCCAGCAGCCGCAGCGCGGCCTCTTCCTGAAAGCCGCTGATGCGGCTGAAACCCAGACGGACGGGGCGCAAGTCGTGGCCCGGTTCGCTCTGCCCTTGCATTTCAGCTTCAAGCTCTGTGTCCCACTGGCTGCGCAGCACGCACACCGGCAGCACCCGCACGCCATGCTCCCTGGCGTCGCGCACCAGCTGCGCCGGCGCATAAAAGCCCATCGGCTGGCTGTTCAGCAGCGCCGCCAGGAACGCGTCGGGGTGGTGGCATTTCAGCCAGGCGCTGACATACACCAGCAGCGCGAAGCTGGCGGCATGGCTTTCCGGGAAGCCGTATTCGCCGAAGCCCTGGATCTGCTTGAAGATGCGCTCGGCGTACTCCAGTTCATAGCCTTTCTCGACCATGCGACCCACCAGCCGCTCATGGAACGGGCCCAGCCCGCCCTTGCGCTTCCAGGCCGCCATGGCGCGGCGCAATTGGTCGGCTTCGCCGGGCGTGAAGTCGGCCGCCAGGATGGCCAGCTGCATCACCTGTTCCTGAAAGATGGGTACGCCCAGCGTGCGTTCGAGCGCCTGGCGCACTTCGTCGCTGGGGTATTCCACGGGCTCTTCGCCGCTGCGCCGGCGCAGGTAGGGATGCACCATGCCGCCCTGAATGGGACCGGGCCGCACGATGGCGACCTCGATCACCAGGTCGTAGAACTTGCGCGGTTGCAGGCGCGGCAGCATGCTCATCTGCGCCCGGCTTTCGACCTGGAAGGTGCCCACGCTGTCGCCGCGGCACAGCATGTCGTAGGTGGCCGGGTCTTCGGCCGGCACTTCATGCAGGGCCATCGGCTGGCGGCGCTTGTCGCCCACCATCACCAGGGCACGGCGGATGGCGCTCAGCATGCCCAGGGCCAGGATGTCGACCTTCAGCAAGCCCAGTGTGTCCAGGTCGTCCTTGTCCCACTGGATCACGCTGCGGCCCGGCATGCTGGCGTTTTCCACCGGCACCAGTTGCGCCAGGCTGTCGCGGGCGATGACGAAGCCGCCCGGGTGCTGCGACAGGTGGCGCGGGAAACCGATGAGGTCGTGCGTGAGTTCCATCCACAGCCGGCACAGCGGCGCTTCGGGATCGAAACCGTTTTCGCGCAGGCGCTCGGCATGGATGTGGCGGCCGTCGAACCAGTGTTGACTTTTAGATAGTGCTTCGATGCGTTCCAGGTCGATACCCAGCGCGCGCCCCACGTCACGCAGCGCACTGCGCGGGCGGTAGCTGATGACCACGCCGGTGAGCGCGGCACGGTGGCGGCCGTATTTGCGGTAGATGTACTGGATGACTTCTTCGCGGCGCTGGTGCTCGAAGTCGATGTCGATATCAGGCGGCTCGTTGCGTTCTGCACTGATGAAGCGCTCGAACAGCAAGGTGGTACGCGCCGGGTCCACCGCTGTCACGCCCAGGCAGTAGCAGACGGCCGAATTGGCCGCGCTGCCGCGGCCCTGGCACAGGATGCCTTGCGCGCGCGCCCATTGCACGATGTCGGCCACGGTCAGGAAATAGGGCTCGTAGCGCAGCTGGGTGATGAGGGCCAGCTCGTGTTCGATCATGCCCCGCACTTTGGGCACTATGCCCAGTGGGAAGCGCTCGGCTGCGCCCACTTCGGTCAAATGGCGCAGCCAGCTCGTGGGTGTGTGGCCTTCTGGCGTGATCTCGCGCGGATATTCGTATTTCAGTTCCGACAAAGCGAACGCGCAAGTTCCGGCAATGGCAATGGTGGCGTCCAGCCACTGCGGCCGGTACAGCGCGGCCAGGCGCACGCGCGAACGCAAATGCGCTTCTGCGTTGGGCGACAGTGCCATGCCGGCTTCAGCCACGGTGCAGCGCTGTGCCGTGGCCGTCAGCACATCCAACAAAGCCTTGCGCGAACGTGCATGCATGCGCACGCCGCCGGCGGCCACCAGAGGCAAGCCCGTGGCGGCTGAAACGCGCATCAAGGTTTCCAGCAGCACGCCGTCGTGCGCCTGGTGCCGAAGTTCGACCGCCAGCGCCGCGCGCTCGGTGCCGAACCAGGTCTTCAGCCACATGGCGTGGTGGAAGACGGACTCGAAAGGCTGTTCGGCTTGCGCCACCAGCAAGGCAAAGCAGCCCGGCAGGCCGGCCAGCGTGGGCGCCGTGGGGATGCGGCCTTCCAGGTCGCTGCGGTGCGCCAGGTATTGGCCCTTGGGCGCGCGGCGGCGCGCCTGCGTGATCCATTCGACGAGGTTGGTGTAGCCACGGCGCGACTGCACCAGCAGCACCAGGCGGGGCTCACCAGCGGTGCCCTGGTCATTCGGTGCAGAAAGCTGCATCTCTGCGCCCACGATCAAGCGCATCTGCCGGCGCTCGGCCTCGGCCATGGCGCGTACGGCCCCCGAGAGCGAACACTCGTCTGTCAGGGCCAGCGCCGCATAGCCCAGTTCCTGGGCGCGGGCGACCAGTTCTTCGGGGTGCGACGCGCCGCTTAAGAAGCTGTAATTGCTGCGGCAGTGCAGTTCGGCGTAGGCAGGTAGCACGGCAGTGGTTCGCGCGCACGGCGCACCGTGGCGGGTGGGCCGCCAGCGGGGTATTTGAAATCGGGCAAAACAGCGCTTTGGGGGGTTGGGCTGGTTGGGCTGATGGGGCTCAGGGGACTCAGGGGGCTCGATGTGGTCAGACCCAGGTTGTCCAGCGGGCTCTTCACCGCACCGCCGGCCAGGCGCAGCACATGGGTGTAGATCATGGTGGTGCTCACATCGGCATGGCCCAGCAGTTCCTGCACGGTGCGGATGTCGTAGCCCGCCTGCAGCAAATGCGTGGCGAAAGAATGGCGCAGCGTGTGCGGTGAAGCCGGCTTGTGCACCTGCGCTGCAGCCACCGCCTGCTTGAAGGCGCGCTGGAAATTGCCGTCCAGAAAGTGGTGCCGGCGCAGCAGGCCGGTGCGCGGGTCGACGCTGGGCTGCGCTTGCGTGAAGACCCACTGCCAGGCCCAGGATTCGGCCGCACGCGGGTACTTGCGCGCCAGCGCGTTGGGCAAGAAGACGCCGGGCAGGCCGCGGGCGCGGTCGTCAACCCAGGTGGCATGGGCGGCTACCAGTTGCGCGCGCAACGGCCCTTCCAGCGCGGCCGGCAGCATCACCACGCGGTCCTTGAAGCCCTTGCCTTCGCGCACCACCACGGCTCGGCGGTCGAAGTCGATGTCCTTGACGCGCAGGCGCAGCCCTTCGAGCAGGCGCATGCCGGTGCCGTAGAGCAGCTGCCCTATCAAGCCGTAAGGCGAACCGGGCTGCGATGGCGATTGCGACTGCGACTGCGCTTGCAACTGGCGCAATACGGCTGCCACTTCGTCGACTGACAGCACCACCGGCAGGCGCTTTTCGGCTTTCGGCCGGCCGATGTCAGCCATCCAGGGTAGATCTTGCCGCAGCACCTTCTGATAGAGAAAAAGCAAGGCTGACAACGCCTGCTTGTGCGTGCCGGGTGCCACCTGCCGGTCGTTGGCCAGCCAGGTCAGGAAGGCTTCGACCTCGGGCCGAGAGAGTTCGGCCGGGTGGCGCAGTTCATGGAAGTGGATGTAGGCGCGCACCCAGTGCACGTAAGCGTGCTCGGTGCGCAGGCTGTAGTGCAGGTAGCGGATCTGCTGGCGCAGGGCGTCCAGCAGGCGGGGCGGGGAACTGGGTGGGGGCATGGCTGCAGGTCAGAAAAAACTGTATTTTCATACAGTATTCCGACTGCAGCCGAAACGCAACCCCCGCCGCCAGGTTCAGCCCTGCAATTCGCGTAATTTGATGGGGCCGAGCTTGCCCAGGCCCGCCAGGTTCTCGCGCTGATGTGAGGTCGACGCGCGTGAGGCCAGTGATGAAGGCGAGCCCAGTTCGCTGTGAAATTCCAGCGCTTCGCCCGCCGGCATGGCCGCTGACGCCGACGCCGACGCAAACCCCGACGCCGCTGCCCCGGCCTGCACCTGCGCCAGAGCCTGCAGCGCCAGCGCTGCGGGGGTGGGCGCGGGGGCCGGGGCGGGGGTGAGAGCAGGTGCAGCGCCCTGTGCAGGCGCACCCACCCCCATGGCCGCGTAGGCAGCAGCCAGCGCTTCATCGTCGCCCAGCACCGCTGCCATCTCGCTACCCGCAGACCCAGCCGCCCCGGCCCGTTCAGGCGCTTCCATCGGCATGGCCGTGCGGTAGGCATCGGCTTCGGCTTCAGGGTCCATGTGTTCGCGGTCGATGATGGCCACTGCCATCTTCGAGCGCAGGTTGGCCAGCCCCACGGGCGACCAGTTGACGACCAGGCCTTCCAGCTGTGCCAGCGCATGCTGCAACACGTCCAGCGGCAGCTTGTGCAGCGCCCGCCAGCCCTTGCGCAGCAGCGCCTGCTCGACGAACACCAGGTGGCGCAGGGCAGCGCGCGTTTCAGGCAGCTCGTCCAGCGTGGCAGCCAGTTGCTGCTGCATCAGCGCCAGCTCGCTGCGCTCTTTGTTCTGCGTCAGTTCAGCGCGGCTGGGCTTGAATACAGGCTTGCCCTGGGGCCCGCGTTCGGCCAGCACCAGTTGCACGCCAGATTCGCTGCGCCGCAGCGTCAGATCGCGGGCAAAGAAAACCTGCAGCGCATGCTGCAGGGGCTGCAGCAATCGTTGGATGGTGTTCATGCGGCGGGCCTCCGAAAAGTGAGCGAGTGGCAACGACAGGCCGGCGACTGGCAGCGGGCTCCTGCACATCATGTCGGCTCTATCGGCACGCCAAAGCGGGACTTGAGGGCGCCCTGGTGTGCATTTGTTGCCACCGCAACCACGCGCCTAGGCCACGCAGGTGCGGTTCTTACCTGTTCGCTTGGCCTCGTACAGCGCTTCGTCGGCGCGTTCCAGCGCCGTTTGCAGGGCTTCACCCGGCTTCCAGGCGGTGACCCCGGCCGAAAAGGTGACGAAGACCTCCTTGCCTTCATGCATGAACAGGCCCGCGCTCAAGCCGCGCTGCAGTCGCGTCAACGCCTGCTGGGCCTCTGCCAGCGGGCTGTCGGGCAGGAGAACGACAAATTCCTCGCCGCCGAAACGCGCTATGTGGTCCACAGGCCGCAGCCTTTCGCGCACCGCAGTGGCCAGGGCTTTGAGCGCCTGGTCGCCAGCGGCATGCCCCAGGCTGTCGTTGAGCTTCTTGAAGTTGTCGATGTCCAGCAGGCCCACGGCCAGCAGTGGCTGCTGACCGTCGTGCGCAGCGCGCTCGCCCTGCCCCACCAGGCTGTCGAAAGCCTGGCTCAGGCCGCGCCGGTTGGCCACCTGCGTCAAGGCGTCGGTGGCGACCTCGTCGGACAAGCGCCGCAAGTCTGCTTCCAGTTCCTTCACCCGCGTTTGCAGCGTCTGCGCCTGCGCTTGGTCGCGGTGCAGGCGATCACGCGTGGCGCCTGCTGCATGCTGCATGGCCTGGCCGTCGTCCAGCATGGCCTGCACCACGCCGGCCAGGCTTTCCAGGTTGTCGGCACTGGCGATGGCCTGGGCGTGCAGGCCAACCGCCTGCTGGAAGCGCCCGGCCTCGTCGCCCAACTCGCCCGCATCGGTGATGATGCGCTGGATCAGGGTCTTGATGGCCGCCTGCGCTGCCTGGCGTTCAGCCCGCACGCGCTGCTGGCGAATGCGCGTTTCTGCCAGCAGTTCACTGGCCGCGCGCACGCTGCGCACGCTGGGGCTGCTGATGTTGACCTCAGCGTTGCCGCCCGCTTCGGGCCCGCCGTCCAGCTCGGGCGCATCCAGCGCGGCTTGCAGGCTGGCGCATTGGCCGCGCGCCCAGCTGTCGTCTTCAACCAGCTCGGTGAGCCCTGCTGCCAGTTCACGGCACAGGGCGCCCAGCTCGTCGATGAGGTGGTGGCGGTGGGCGAAGAAACGCGCCGCACGTTGACACAGCCTTTGCAGCGTCTCCAGGTGCTCGGCCACGGCACCGTCGCGCGCCACAGCTCGGGCCAGCGCGGCCAGTTCGTCGGCCAGTTCTGCAGCCAGGCTCACCGCGCGGGCGTCGGTGGCCGGCAAGCCTGCCCGCACCGCTTCATGCAAGGACTGCGCTGCCGCAGGCCAGGTGCCCTCGCCGCGCTTGGTCACGCTGCCGGGACCGCCCGCCGGCACAGGCGATTCAGGCGATTCAGGCGATTCAAGTGATTCGCCCAGTCCCAGATCCAACGGGTCAGCGGGCCGGTCGGCCTCCCAGGCGTTGGTCAGACCCTGCAAGCGTTGCAGCAAGCGCGCGGCATCGCTGCGACTGCCAGCCAAGACGCGCTGCAGGCTGTCTTTGCGCCGCGCGGGTGTCCACTGCTGGCCGGGGCGGTCCAGGTAGCGGGCCACGCGCTCCACCACACCAGCCCAGGCCAGGCCATCGGCTGGCACGGCCTGAACTGCAGCTTGCACTGGCGGCAAGCCGGTTTCTTCGGCGTACGCACGCGCGTAATTCTCTGGCGTGGCTTCCTGCTGCGCCTGCGCCAAGCGGCGCAAAGCACCCTTGGCCCAGCTGGCGGTTTGGCTCATGGCCAGCGCCTGCGCTTCAACGCATCTGTCGGCCAACAGCGCGCGCCGGGCCAACCGTGTCGAACTGCGCTTCCAGCCCGCTGCGCAGCCAGGGTGCCTTGCCTTCCTGAATGTTCTCTTCCAGCCAGGCCTGCATTTCGGCCGGCGGGATGGCCCTGCTGAACAAAAAACCCTGCATCTGGGCGCAACCCAGTCGGTACAGCTCTTCCATCTGGCGCAGTGTTTCCACGCCTTCAGCCACCACGCGCAGGCTCAGCGACCGCGCCAGCGCGATGATGGCGGTCACCACGGCGCTGCTTTGGTGGGTGATGCCCAGCTCGCGCACGAAGCTGCGGTCGATCTTCAGTTCGCTGACCGGCAAGGTCGTCAGATAGGCCAGGCTGGAAAACCCCGTGCCGAAATCGTCGATCGAGATTTCCACGCCAATCTCGTTCAGCCGGTGCAGCGAAGGAATCACGTCCTGCAGGCCCTGCATGAGCTTGTGCTCGGTGATCTCCAGCATGATCGCGCGATGCGGCACATTGACTGCCGTCACGCACTGGTGGATGTGCTCGACCAGATTGCCGCGCTCAAACATGCGGCTGGGCAGGTTGACGGCGATGGCCTCGTCGAAACCGAAGGCGCTTTGCCACACCCGCACCTGCGAAGCAGCTTCGCGCAGCGCCCAGAGCGAAAGCTGGTCGATGAGGCCGGTTTCCTCGGCCAGCGGTATGAAGTCGCCTGGCGGCACCAGCGTGCTGCCGCGCTGCCAGCGCATCAGGGCTTCTGCACCCACCATGCGTGCGGTGCGCACGTCCACCTTGGGCTGGTAGTGCAGCACCAGCTCGTTGCGTTCCAGGGCCTTGTGCAGCGCCGTTTCCAGCTCCAGCTTTTCGCGGCCACGGCCCGCCAGCAGCGGGCTGTAGATGGCCGAGCTGTTCTTGCCCTGGGCCTTGACGGAGTACATGGCCACGTCGGCATTGCGCAGCAGGTCGACCACCGAATTGCCGTCGCGCGGGAAGATGGCCACGCCGATGCTGGCAGTGACGAAACATTCCTGCCCGCTGACAAAAATCGGCTCGCGCAGCGCTTCCAGCACGCGCTGGGCCACGCGCGCAGCATCTTCGTCGTCGCCGACTTCGGGCAGCAAGGCCACGAATTCGTCACCGCCCAGGCGGCCCACTGCCTCCAGGCTGCGGTGCGAACGCACGCCAGCAGCGTCGAACTGGCCTTCCATGACCTGGTCGCTGTGGCGGACGCAGGCACGCAGTCTGCGGCCCACTTCCACCAGCAATTCGTCGCCTGCGCTGTGGCCGAGGGTGTCGTTGATGACCTTGAAGCGGTCCAGGTCGATGAGCAGCAAGGCAAACTGGTGCGACAGCCGACGCGCCTGTTCCAGTGCCAGTTCTGCGCGCCAGATCAGCTGGCGGCGGTTGGGCAGGCCAGTGAGTGCGTCGAAGTTGGCCAGCTCCAGGATCTTGTCCTCGGCAGCACGTCTGTCAGTCACGTCTTGCAGCACGCCTGTGCAGCCGATGCTCTGACTTTGCTCGTTGAACTCGGGTTCTGCTTCGATGTGAACGATGCGCTGGCGGCCGTCGAGCAGCACCAGGGCCACGTCAGCGGTGAGGGGCAGGTCAATGCGCAGCGTGGCGTGCAGCAGCCGGCGAATCTGCAGGCGGTCTTCCACCGGCACCATGCGCAGCAAGGTCCGCAGACTGCAATGCTCGTGCGGGCTGAAATTCAGTACACGCAAAGCCTCGGGTGACAGCAGCAAGCCGCCGCGCTCGTGGCGTTCGGGTCTGCGCCAGTCGAAACTGCCCATGCGCGCCAGATCTTGAGCTCGGGCCAGCTTGCTCTTGCTTCGCTTGAGCTCGACCAGCGTGCGCGACGACCTCAGCAAGTACTGCAGCCTGCCGGCCAACAAGCTCCACTGCGTGGCCTTGACGAAGAAGTCCGTGGCACCTGCCTGGTAGGCGCGCGTGATCGAGGCATCGTCGTCCAGCCCCGTGAGCATCAGCACGGGAATGTGTTCCATGCCTGGCAAGCGGCGCAAATCGCGGCAAGTACTGAAACCGTCCAGGCCCGGCATCATGGCGTCGAGCACGATGATGTCTGGCGTGTACTGGCGCAGCAATTCCAGCGCACGCAAGCCGCTGTCGGCTTCAACAATGCGAAAACCGCGCTCGCGCAACGCCAGTGCCGTGAGCAGCAAGTTCACTTCGTCGTCGTCCACCAGCAACACCTCGGGCTGCGAGGTCGGTGGTTCGTCGGCAGTTGCAGTCGGCTGGGCCATCTTGGCTACGAAGTCAAGCTTGCAGCATAGCCCGAACGGCCTGCAGTGCCCGTTTACCTTCCGTGATCAAACGCCGCACATGCTCGTCGATGTCCTGACCCGGGTGTGTGCGCTGCTGTTGCTCGATTTCTACACAGCAGCGCCCCAGCGCCAGGGCGCCGACGCTTGCGGCTGAAGATCTGAGCTTGTGGGTGACCTCGGCCAGCATCTGCACACGCGCCGGCCCGCTGCTGTTTTCAAGCTGTACCAGCATGGCTGCCAGCGCGCCTTCAAATGCCCGCATCACGCGCAACAGCACGCCGTGCAGCCCGTCCGGGTCCAGGTCTCGCAGGCGGTCTAGCGCGGCTTCGTCCAGAAGCACGGGGTCAATCTGGTCCATGATGCATTGTCAGGGTTCCATGTTCAAAAAAGCAGGCCCGTAGCGACAGCACCGGATCAAGCTCGACCTGTTGAAAATCGGCCATCAAGGCTTGGACTTGAGCCCTAGAAAGCAGCGAGAAGTCGATCCCTACAATCTGCAACAGCGTGATCAGCCTGCAACCACCTCCAGGCCCTGCCCTGCCAAACCCACCCGCATCGTCCGCACTGTCGCACGGGCGGTGCAGGCCATGCGGGCCGCCTCATGGCGCCGGGCTCTCAATTTCTGTTGCTTGCCTGGGGCTGGCGGCGTGCACTGATTCTGCAGACCAGGGGGGTGTCTGGCTGCTGGCCGCAGTGGGCTTGGTGCTCTTGGCCGGTGGCTTTTATGCGCTGGGGCAGGCTTGGGGCCGGCGCGCGCTGGAAGCGCAACTGCGCAGCGCGCGCCAGGAACTGCACCTGTCCGCCGAACTTGCCGAGAGCTGGCGCTGGGCCAGTGATGCGCAGCACCGGCTGCTGTACTGGCAGGCGCCCGAACCAGCGAAACGGTCGCCACAAGCCGCTGACACAGGGCACGGGGACGACCATCAGGCCCAGCCGGGCCCTGCATGGCTGCCGCAACTGATGCCACGGCTTCAGGCCCAACGCCGATTCACGGATGCCCAGTTTCAAACGCCCGCCAGAACTTCTGACCCAGCGGGCCGGCACTGGCGCGTTTGTGGCAGCCCACGAGTGAACGACGCGGGGCAATTCGACGGCTTCTTGGGCACTGCCCGGCCACTGGACACACTGCGCCAAGCGGAATCCACTGCCGCCTGCCTGGCTGCCGTGCTGCGCACCAGTGGCTGCGCCGTGCTGGCCTGGCGCGAAGGGGCTGGCTCGAACGCGCCTGGTGACCCAGACACTGCAAACACCGCAAACGACGCAAACACCGCAAACGACGCAAAGGACGCCAACCCGGCCAACGACGCCCACGAGCCTGCTTCGTATGTGTTGCAGCTGCTCAGCCCGGCAGCGCAAGCAGCCTGCCCTGGCGCGGGCCCGGGCAAGCCGCTGGACAGCCTGTTGCGCACCCTGCCTGGCGCCGTCACGCAAGCGGTCAGCCTGATCAGCGGCCAGCCTGAAGGCAGCGTGCTCGAAGCCGGCGGCTGGAGGCTGCTGCGCTTTGGCGCCGGCCCGGGCCGTACCGGGCTTTGGCTCAGCCGCGCCGCCGACAGCGCGGTGGGCACCAGCAGCAGCAGCGAAGCCGAGCAGTTCAGCATGACCGTTTCGCATGATCTGCGGGCGCCCATTCGCGTGGTGGAAGGCTTCACCCGCATCGTCAAGGAAGACTACGGCCGGCTGCTGGACCGCGTGGGCAACGATCACCTTGACCGTGTGCTGGGCGCTGCTGCGCGCATGAACCTGATGATCGACGCGCTGCTCACGTTGGCCCGCCTCTCGGCACAGCCGCTGGCGCGACAGCCGGTGAACCTGTCGCAGCTGGCCTTGTATGTCGTGGACGACTTGCGGCGCAGCGCACCCGACCGCGTGGCCGACATCGAGATCGAGCCCGACCTGGCCGCCCACGGCGATCCCACGCTGTTGCGCCTGGTGCTGGAGAACCTGCTGGGCAACGCATGGAAATACACCAGCAAGGTCAAACCGGCGCGCATCGTGCTGCGCCAAGTGGGCAGCGGGTCACAGCGCGTGTTTGAAGTGCAGGACAACGGCGCAGGCTTCGACATGCGTTCGTCCGACCGGCTGTTCGGCCTGTTCCAGCGCCTGCACAGCGCCAACGACTTCCCCGGTCATGGCGTGGGCCTGGCATCGGTGAAACGCATCGTGCAAAGGCATGGCGGCGACATCTGGGCCGAAGCCGAGCCCGGCCGCGGCGCCAGCTTTCACTTCACGCTGGCGCCTTGATGCTTCAGGGCGCGCTGCGGGCCAGCACTTCGATGGCGCCCAGCAGCTGGTCGGCTTGAGCCCTCAGCCCTTCTGGCTGATCCTTGGCCAGTCGCTGCAGATGCTCGAAAGCGCGTTCTCGCGTCAGCGAATAACGGTGCATCAACACGCCCACGGCCAGGGCCACGGGGTCGGCCAGCGGGCTGGCGCGTTCCGCTGCTGCTGCAGCGGGATCGGCTTGCGTTGGCGACATGCCTGGTGCGGCTGATTGTTCACCACCAGGCAGCACGCTTGAACGCGAACTTGAACTCGAACTGGAGCGCGAGCGTTCCAAAGCCGCTTCCACGCTGGGCACGATCTGGCCCACATCCAGCGGTTTGATCAGATAGTCCAAAGCACCCAGGGCCTGCACCTGCGCCAGCGTGGCCGGGTCGGAGAAGGCCGACAGGAACATGAACGGGATGCGGTACACATCGCGAAGCGTGGCCGCGACGTCGAACCCACTCATGCCTTCCATGCGAATGTCCAGCAACGCCAGATCGGGCCGCTGCTCGCGCGCCAGCAGGATCGCTTCGTCGCCGTTGTCGGCGTCTATGACCTCGAAACCCGCCTGCGCCAAGCCGTGAGTGACGGTGGCCAACACCAACCGGTCGTCATCAACCACCAAAATACGCGCCTTGGCTTTCATCGCGCGATTGTGGCTGATGGCTCCGTCTGGCTGGCCACCGGCACCGACAAGCGCACGCTGGGCGGGCGCAGGCGCACTTCGGCCACCACGTCTTCGCCTCGTTGCTCCAGCGACAGTTCTGCACTGCGGCGCGGCAGCAATGCACGCACCAGGCCCAGCCCTGAAACGCCGCTGGGCATCTGGGCCAGGCTGAAGCCGGGCGGTAGCCGGGCACGGCCGGAGATGCTGATGCGCACTTCAGCGCCTTCGGTGTGCAACGCACAGCGCACGCCGCTGCCCTGCCCATGCTTGATGGCATTGGTCAGCAGTTCATTGAGCACCAGAGCCACGGGAATGGCTTCTGTTTCTGGCAGCTGATAAGGCGCGTCTTGCGGCCCGGTTGCCACGCTGATGGTCTGGCCGAACGTCAGCTGCACAGACTGGGCAATGGCACGCAACAAGCCCGCCAGCCCCAGCGGCCCGGTCATGCCCACCTGCAAGCCATAAACCTGGGCAATGGCGCGCACCTGGCCCACGGCTTCAGACAGCACCATGGCCAGCTCGGGGTGTCGTGCGGCGTTTTGCTGCAGCAAGCCGGCCACGCCTTGCAGGTTGTTCTTGATGCGGTGGTGAACTTCGCGCACCAGCAACTCGCGCTGGTCGATCGCTGCCCGCAGGCGCGCCTGCTCGGCCACGCGCTGCTCGGTCACGTCGCTGGCCACCAGCAGCACCTGCGCGGCCACTCCGGCACCCGAGCCACCGGCGGCCAGCGGCGCCAGGCGCACGTCCCAGACCCGCGCCAATTGGGGCGTTGCGCCTGCACCGGTGCTGTCAGCTTCAGTCGCAGATTCGCGCCATTCCACCTGCGTACGCTCGCTGTCCTGCGCTGCCATCTGCAGCCATCCGCGCAATGCGGTCACCATTTCCTGGCCTGGGCACGCCGCCAGCCCATCGGCCAGCAGTGCGTCTACGCCGCAGCCAAAGAAGCTGGCCGCCGTCTGGTTGACCTGCAGCACGCGCTGGCTGCGCAGGTCGAACAGCGCGATAGCCAGCGGCGCGGTTTCGATGACGCGCTGCAACGAGGCCTGGGCCTGCGCAATGCTGATTTCGGCCTGGCGGCGGCGCTCGATGTCCAGCAGCGCGAATGTGACTTGCCGGCCGCCAGCCTCACGGCCACTGCCCGTCAGCACCGCATTGCCGACGACCCAGAACTCGCGCCCGTCACGCCCGCGCAACTGGCATTCGAAGGTCTCGGCGCGGCCTTCCTGCAAGCGCAGCAGGTGGTCGCCCTGGCGCAGCGGGTGGCCGGGCTCGGGCGTGGCCACGGTGCTGATCGGTTCGCCCACGAAATCGGCCAGTTCGCCGCCGAACATGCGGCGTGCAGAACGGTTCATCCACTCGATGCCGTTCTCGGACACGGTGACGATGCCCACGAGCACGGAATTGAGGATGGCGCGTGTGCGCTCGGCCTGCAGCGCCAGCGTTTCGCGCGCATGCCGGCGTTCATCGACGTCGATGAAGCTGCAGATAAGGCCGGCTTCCAGGTCGTCGGCGTCTACCGGGCGCACTGCCACCTGCACCCAGTGCAGGCTGCCATCGCGCCGGCGCAGCAATCGTTCGCCGCCAAAGCGCCCCTGCTCGCGCAGCGCCTGGTTGATGCGGGCTTCGAAAGCCACGCATTCACGGGCGCTCTCGTACAACTCAGCGGCATCCAGCGAGGTCAGCTCGGGCGCGGCGTAGCCGGTGAGTGCTGCCATGGCCTGATTGGCGCGCTCGATGCGCGCGCCGCGCAGGTAGACGATGCCCACTTCGGACAGGCTGAACATCAGCTCGCGGTCGCGCAGCAGTTGTTCCAGCTCGGCTTGTTGACTTTTCAGGCGCGAAATATCGGTGAGCACGGCCACCGCTTCGGCCTCGTCGCCGCTGCCTGCACCTTCAGCGCGGCGCACGGAAAGTGAGTACCAGACGATGCCCTGGCCGGTGCCCACGCCCGTTCCAGGGCTGGTTTCGTCGCGCTGCACCGGCAGCTCGGCCTCGAATGGCCGGCCTTCAGCCAGTGCAGCTGTGGCTTGGTGAACCACATCGGGCAGCGCATCGCCATGACCGAAGATCTCGGCCAGGGTGGCGCCAGCGGCCGCGCCGGGTGGGAAACCCAGCATGCGCTCGAAGCGGCGGTTGCAACGCACCAGCACCGGCCCGCGCAAGTAGGCGATGCCGGCGGTGCTGCCGTCAAGAATGGTGGTCAGCTCGCGCAGAAGCTGGTTGTTGCGCTGCTGCGCGCGTTCTTGTTCGGTGATGTCCAGCGTGACGACCGAGGTGGTGCGCCGGCCACCTGCCAGCGCGCCCGGTTCCACACGCGTGAGCAGCCAGCGCGAACCCAGCTGCGGGTGGCGTACGGCGTAACGAACCTCCGTGCGTTCGCCCTGGCGCAACGCACGCTGCAAACGCTCGTATTCGGGCAGGCTGTCGGGTTCTACTAGATCGCGGCCGATGCCCAGCAGTGCGCCACCCCCGGCCTTGTGCGTAGCCACGCTTTCGGCTGAAGCGGGTGCCCTGGGCGTGGGCGCCAGCCAGCCGCGTGCGGGATCGTAGGTGGCCACGCCGATGCTGGCGGTGTCCATGAGCATGCCCATTTCCAGCCGTGCCAGGTCGCGCTCTTCTTCGGCACTGCGATCTTCGACCACGGCCATGACACGCGGCAAACCGCCGGCGGCGGCAAAAGCCAGCAAGCGTGCGCCCAACTGGCGCCGGCCGGCACCGCTGCGCACAGCGGCGCGGCGTTCGATGGCAGCGCTGCCCACAACCAGGCCGGAGTGGATGCGCCCCATGCCGGGCTGGCCTGACGTTCTTGATGTGCCTGATGTGTCTGATGTGCCTGATGAGCCGGATTCACCCGACACCGCAGGTTGCCAGGCCAGCAACTCCTGCAGTTCAGGCTCGGCTTCGTCCAGCACTTCAGGCACGCGTTCAACCAGCGCGTCGAACGCGGCGTTGGTGCGAACGATCAGGCCAGCGTGGTCATACACCAGCATGCCCGTGGGGCTGAGCTCGAACCACAAACCCAGCTCGGTTTGCGCGCGCTGAGTTTGTTCGCGCCCAGCCACGTCCTGTGTCACGTCCTGCATCAAAGACAGCCACTGCGCAGGCTGCCCGTCCGAGGCTATGTTTTGCGTGGCGATGCTGAACCAGCGCTCACGCCCGTTGGCGTCGCGCAAGCGCCTGTGGACCGCCGCTGGCGGCGTGCCCAGGGCAGCAGCGGCCATGGCTGCATGGCGGGCCAGCCAGCTGCTGCTGCGGTCTTCTTCAGGCTCCAGTTCAATCGGGTCGCGTGCCAACAGATCGGCCGGTGCCCAGCCCAGCGCGTGCAAGAAAGCATCGTTGAAGTCGATCAGCAGGTGGTCTGGCCCCTGCAAACAGGCAGGGAAAGGCGCACCCCACACCAGGCGCAGCAGCGCGTCGGCCGATGGCGGCTGGACGGCTGAGTTCATCGCCGGCTCATTCCAGCTGCCGTGCCGCGCGCATCGCCATCAACAGCGCGCGGTTGACTTCGGCAGGCCCCAGGAAGAGTTGCTCCGTGCATTCGCGGATATCGAACAGGGACTCTGACTCCATCGCCCGCACCAGGTTCAGGTACGGCAGGTGCGGGCCGCCTTCGCCGCGCAAGGCCAGCTGCACGCGTTCTGGCACGGGCACGCTGGCCAGCAGGCTTTCCAAAGGCTGCTGCAGCAGCCGGTCCAGCAGCGAGAACACACCGCAGATGAACATTTCGCTGGACAAATCGCTGTCTCGCTGCGGCCGCACCAGTTCTTCCATCAGCAGACCGCGGCGCACTGCGGCATACAGCACCGGCTGCATGCTGCTGTCTTTGCGCGCCGAGGCCAGCAGCAAGGCCAGCCAGCGCTTCAATCGGTCATACCCCAGCAGCATCAGTGCGTGGCCGAAACTGGTGATTTCCACCGACAAGCCGAACGCAGGCGAATTGAGATAGCGCATCAACTTGAAAGCCACCGTAGGGTCGCGCTTGAGCACGGCCTCCAGCCGCGGCACCGGCCACTCAGCGTTCACGCCCTGAATCAGCTCCATAACCACGGTCACGTCGGCTGGCACGGTGGCCCGTGAGCCCGCTGTGGGCAGCAAATCGTCGTAAGGCCAGCCCAGCACGGCCACCGCACCACGTTCGAAAGCCAGTTTGGCGTCTGCCGATGTGCGAATGCCTGCATACACCGGGCTGACCTGCCGCGTGCCGGTAGAAGCGTAGGTCTGGGCGCGGCGGTCGTCGTCGAACTCCACCAGCGAATGGGCAAAACAGCCCAGCACTTCGGGTGGCAGCGGTGCCAGCGGACGGCCTTTGATGAGCAGGATGGCGCCTTGGGCCTGCAATTCGCTCAAAAGTGGCACATGAGCGGGGTCGCCAGCCATGAAGGCCGGCACTTCCAGCATGCGGTGGGCGCCCGGCCCAGCGGCCATCACGGCATGCAGCAAGGTTTCGCCAGCAATATTCAGTACCAGCAGGGGTTTGTGGCTGCTGGCTTTGATGTTGCGACTGGTGCTCTGTGCTCCAGCGTCCAGCGCGCGCAGGCTGAGCTGGAGGTCTGGCTCGGCATCCGCCGGTGGCCAGACTTCGTCCAGCGCGGCCAGCAGCGCCTCCACATCGGGCCTGGCATCGGGCGTTTCTGGAAATACGGTCAAGCGCACGGCCACCACGGCACGCTGCTTGTCGATCATGGGGCTGTAGCCGAGGGCCACCTGGCCCAGCACGGGATGGTCTTGCATGCGCCGCTTGTAGGGCCCCGACGCCGGGGCGTTGACGATTGCCCGGCCGCGCCAGGCAATTACTTCAGATAGTCGAACAGCGTCAGGCGCTGCACGGTCGAGAACATCTTCAGCGCCGCATCGTAGCCGGTCTGCTGGTTTTGAAAGTCGGAAATGGCGGCGATCAGGTCCAGATCTTCGGCATTCGAGCGCTCTGTTTGCGCATTCAGTTTGGCCTGCCCCAGACGCGACTCGATGCCGTCCAGCCGGTTCAGCGACTCGCCGGCGCGCGAGCGCCACTGCGCCAGTGTGGCGCCCGTGGCGTCGATGTCGCCCAGGCCGGTACTGACCAGAGCGGCCACTTGCGTGGGCGTCTGTCCGGGCGTGAGCAAGCCGTTGATGACACGGTCCAGCGCTGTGAAGACCGACAGCGGCTGCGTGG